>CAYTTQ010000024.1:0-16542 GCA_964440795.1 uncultured Desulfobacterales bacterium
CGGCCCTCGGTCACGTCCGGTCCGGGCGATACAAGGCGCCGTGAATGCAAGAGATGTGTCCGGTGGTTACTCGATCATGCGGTCAGGGTGGCACCCAAAGAGCGTGCTTAACTATATATACACCCTCTTATACAAAGAGAACACAAGATATTGGGGGTGTCAAGAAAAAAATCGGAAACGGCCCCAGTGTACTGTCCCAGAAACAGCTGCAATAAGTACGAACTCAGTGGGACCTTGGGGCGTCGCGCCGTCCAAAGCCGTTTGTTCGCCTTTCGATTGCTTCAAGGTATTGCTGGGACAGTCCACTAGCTCAGGTACGCTTTAAGAAAGGATGCCGTGGGGGCACTGTCGGCCTGAGAGAGAATTTCGGCGGGGGAGCCGGTGGCAACCACGCGGCCGCCGGCCTCACCGCCTCCCGGCCCCAGATCGATGATACAGTCCGCCTCCTTGATGACCTCCATGTTGTGCTCGATGACCGCCACCGTATTGCCTTGATCCACCAAGGCCTGCAGGACCGCCATAAGTCTTCGGATATCGGACAGGTGTAGCCCCGTCGTCGGTTCGTCCAAGATATAGAGGGTGCGTCCGCTGGCCGGTTTGCTCAATTCCTTGGCCAATTTGATCCGTTGGGCCTCGCCGCCGGACAAAGTGGGACTGGCTTGGCCCAGGCGAAGATATCCCAGGCCGACCGTGGACACGAAATGGATGGGTTTGTAAATTGCAGGTATGGCGGCAAAAAAATCTGCTGCCTCATCGAATGTCAAATCCAATACCTGGGCCATGTTCTTTCCCTTGTAGGTGACTGCCAGGGTCTCCCGATTGAAGCGTTTGCCGCCGCAGGCTTCACAGTGAATGTAGACATCGGGCAAGAAGCTCATGGCGATCTTTAGACTCCCGTGACCCTTGCAGGAGGCACAGCGCCCTTCGGCCACATTAAAAGAAAAGCGGCCTGCCGTGTAGCCTCGCGCCCGGGCCTCCGGTGTGGCCGCAAAAAGCCCCCGGATGCGGGGGAGCACCCCCACGTAGGAACCGGGAACAGAACGGGGTGTCTTGCCGATGGGGCTATGGTCCACTTCCAGGACCCGCTCTAATGCTTCCCAGCCGGTGATTTCCTCGTAGTCCCCGGTATTGTTCCCGCTGCGGCCCAACAGTCGGTCCCGGAGGCCGTGATACAGGACGTCCATCAGCAGGGTCGATTTTCCCGAACCGGATACCCCGGTCACGCAGACCAGGGCTCCCAGAGGAAGGCGAAGGTCATCGCCTTTCAAGTTGTGCTTCTGCGGTTTGCGCACGGTAACAGCCGGCAAATCGGTGTACGGTCTGAATCGGGAGGTGATGCGCGGCGTTTGCCCCTTAAAAGACGCCCCGGTCACCGATCGGGGTGTTCTCTGCAGGACCGACAGGTCCCCGGCGGCCACGATATGACCGCCGTCCTGCCCGGCCCCGGGGCCCAGATCGATGATATGGTCCGCCGCACGGATGGTTTCTTCGTCGTGTTCGACGACGAGAATGGAATTGCCTCGGTCTCTGAGTTCCTTCAGGGCCCCCAGGAGCATTTCATGGTCTCTGGCATGCAGGCCGATCGTCGGCTCGTCCAGGACATAACAAACCCCGGTGAGGTTGGATCCCAGTTGGGCGGCCAGGCGAACCCGTTGGGCCTCGCCGCCCGACAATGTATCGCCACTGCGACTCAAAGACAAATAGGCGAGTCCCAGTTGCTGAAGAAACGCCAGCCGGGATTGAATTTCCGCCAGCAGGGGCTCGGCAATCGGCCTTTTTTCGGCCGGGAGAGAAAGGTCGGCAAGGATGGCGGCCGTGTCTCCCAAAGGATGTCGGACCATGTCCCAGATGGTGTGGCCGTCAACCTTCACCGCCAGTGCCTCCGCCCGTAATCGGCTTCCGTCGCATTGGGAACAGATCGCCCGCGTCCGGCCGTTCCCGATTTGTCCCAAGCCCTCGCAAGCGGGACATGCGCCATGTTTGGAATTGAAGGAAAAGCGTCGCGGATCCACCACTTGGAGGCCGACGCCACACAATGGGCAGGTCCCGTATTCGCTGAAGATCTCCTCTCCGCCGTCGTCGTCAACGAGGATCAAGGTTTTATTACCTTCCCGAAGGGCCGTTAGGACCACGTCGGCCGTGTCCGGTCCGGGGATACGCCCTACCACCACTTCTACGGTATGTTCCTGGTATCGGGAAAGGGCCATATGTTTCCGGAGCCGGGTCATTTGTCCGTCGATGCGGGCCTCTGAAAATCCTTTTCGTCGCGCCCGGGCCAGGACGTCTTTATGAAAGCCCCGCTTGCCCATCACCTTGGGTGCCAAAACCATGGCGGACCGATTACGATAGCGTTGCTCGATGGACCGAACGATTCGCCCGGGAGTCTGGGCAGCCAGCCGACGACCGCAGCCGGTGCAATGCTGCAGGCCGATCTTACTATAGAGTAGGCGCAGGAAATGATAGATTTCCGTGAGGGTGGCGACGGTGGACCGACGGCTGGCGTGACTCACCCGTTGTTCGATGGCGACGGTGGGGGGGAGGCCCGACACAATGTCGACTTCCGGCCGTTCCAGGATCTGGACGTATTGTCGGACATAGGGCGTCAGGCTCTCCAGGTACCGTCGTTGGCCTTCGGCAAACAGGATATCAAAGGCCAAGGTGGATTTTCCGGAACCGGACACACCGGTAAGGACCACTAACTGTTCCCGGGGAATGGCCAACCGAATATCCTTGAGGTTGTGTTCCCGGGCTCCCACTACGGTTATTTCCGACCGCTCGTTACCGGAAAAGGGGGAGGCACTCGGTTCCTGAATCATGGAAGGACCTGTTTCGCCCTTCATTTGGGGAAAGCCTTGCAGCCCCACGGTTGACGACGCCGGGTCAGCGGAGTCCGAACCAGACGGCCCGGGTTCCTCTCGGTCTCCGGGGGGGAGGGAAGCCCCCAGATAGGTCTTTAGGAACCGACCGGTGTGAGACTCACGCACTCGGGCGATTTCCTCCGGGGGACCTGTGGCGACCACTTTTCCGCCGGCCTCTCCCCCTTCCGGCCCGAGATCGATGATCCAGTCCGCCAGCTTGATGACGTCCATGTTGTGTTCGATCATCAGGACGGTGTGGCCCCCTTGGACCAGATCCTGAAGAGCCACCATAAGCTTTTCAATATCTTGGAAATGCAGGCCCGTCGTAGGCTCGTCGAAGATGAAGAGCCGCGCCGCCCGATCGGTTCCTGCCAGATAGCGAGACAGCTTCAACCGTTGGGCCTCGCCGCCGGAAAGGGTGTTTACCGGCTGGCCCAAACGCAAATAGTCGAGTCCCACCCGAGCCAAAGGGGTCAGGGCGGTGAGGATCTTGGGCTGGTCTTGAAAAGAGATCAGGGCGTCCGATACAGTCAAGGAAAGGACATCGTCTATGTTTTTACCCCGATAGCGGACATCCAACACCTCCTTTTTGAACCGTTTGCCCTTACAGTCCGGACACGACACGAAGACATCGGAGAGGAACTGCATCTCCACTCTTTCAAAGCCTTCCCCGCGGCAGGTTTCACATCGCCCACCGGCGACATTGAAGGAGAAGTGACCGGGCCCGAATCCTTTGGCCTGTGCTGCAGCAGTGCCGGCGAAAAGGTTGCGCACCGGATCCATGGCCTTGGTGTAGGTCAGCGCATTGGCCCGTGGGGTGCGGCCGATCGGTTTTTGGTCGACCAGGACCACATCGCAAATGGCATCCAATCCCGTGACGGCGGTATGGCACCCCGCCCGGCCCTGAGGATCCCACTTGGCCCATTTGATTGCCTTGTAGAGAATCTCTTCCGCCAGCGTCGACTTGCCGGAACCCGATATGCCGGTGAGACAGACCAGGAGTCCCAACGGAAGGTCTACGTCTATTCCTTTGAGATTGTGTTCACAGGCCCCTTCGATGCAAATCCATCCCTTGCTTCCCTTGCATTCCTTGGAACTGGGGGGACGCCGACGGCCGGGCACGGCGATGGCCCGTTCCCCGGTCAGATATTCTCCGGTCACGCACCCCCGGACCCTGGAAGTCGGGCCGAAGTAGATGACATCGCCTCCCTGGGCGCCCGCCCCCGGTCCCAGATCCAGGAGATAGTCGCCGGCCCGAATGATTTCAGCGTCGTGTTCCACAACGACCAGGGTGTTTTGAAGATCCCTCAACCCTCTCATGATCCGGATCAGCCGATGGCAATCTCTGGGATGAAGGCCGATGCTGGGTTCGTCCAAAACATACAGGGTGTTGACCAGCGAAGATCCCAGCGCGGAGGCCAGGGCCACCCGTTGAACCTCCCCGCCGGAAAGGGTTCGGGACTGACGATCCAGTGTCAGATACCCCAGTCCCACATCCCGCAGGTATTGCAGGCGTCCCTGGATTTCACTCAAGACCAGGCGCGCCGCATCGTCAAACGGGGATAGGTCCAATGTGTCAAAAAAAGTCCAGGCCCGATCCACATTCAATGCATAGAGTTCACCGATGTTCAGCCCTGCCAGCCGATACAGTCGGGCCTCTTCTTTGAATCGGGTCCCCCGGCACTGGGCACACCGTCGATAGGTTCGGTACCGGGAGAGGAACACCCGGACATGCATTTTGTATTTTTTTGACTCCAGCCAGTTGAAAAAGCCCCGAACGCCGTAGTAATGGTCCGTCCCCTCGATGACGGACCGACGGTCCTTTTCCGTGAGTTCCTGGAAGGCGACGTCCGTGGGAATCCCCGCTTCGTGACAAAAGGTCATCAGGTCTTCGAATTCCCTTCGGTGGTCTTCCCAGTCGCCCCACGGTTTTATCGCCCCTTCTTCCAGACAGAGGGTGGGGTCCGGAATAATCAGGTCCATATCCATGTCGATAGTCCGGCCGAATCCCCGGCACGCCTCACAGGCGCCCAGCGGGCTGTTGAAGGAAAAGAGGTTGTGTACCGGCGGGGTGTAGGTGATGTCACAAGGGGCGCACTTCAACTGATTGCTGAAAGACCACTTCCGCCACTCCGGGCCGGGTTTCTCGGACGCGGTTTCCATGGCATCGGGGGGGCATGTCCATACGTCCAAGCGGTTTCCTCCGAAACGAAAGGCCTGTTCTAAGGAACTGATGACCCGGCTACTGGCTTGGGGACGAAGTATCGCCCGGTCCACAACGATGTGACGCCGCTTGGCATCATTGGTTCCCCCGTCCCCGTCGAGGGGCCTTACCCGGCCGTGGCGAAAAACCCGATCGAAGCCGAGAAGGGCCAGTGCTTGGGGATCGAGCGCTGCGTCTTTTCTTCCTGGGGAAAGCGGAAATGTGACCACAAACCGGGTTCCTTCCGGTAAAGCGGCCAAGGTTGACCATATGACGGACGGGGTTTCCATGCGGACCGGTCGGCCGCATTGCCGGCAATGCAGTTGCCCCAACCGGGCGTAGAGGAGCTTGACATAGTCGGTTACCTCGGTCATGGTTCCCACGGTGGACCGGGAGGTTCGAACCGGTGCCTTGCGGTCGATGGCGATGGCCGGCGGAACCCCGTCGATGTCATCTACGTCGGGCCTGTCCATGCGGTCCATGAATTGGCGGGCATAAGGAGAGAAGGTCTCTACATAACGCCGTTGTCCTTCCGCGTATAGGGTGTCGAAGGCCAGTGACGATTTACCGGATCCGCTCACCCCGGTGATGACGGTCATCCGATTCAAGGGGATCTCCAGATCCAGATCCTTCAGGTTGTGTTGACGGGCCCCTCTGATGGTGATGGTTCGGTTCATAATCGATATCCACTATGGTGAAAACCTATTAGGATAGCACAAAGGCGCCCACCCACAACTTTTTTCCGGTTCTATGCCCTCTTTAGGTTCCCGAAAGTGCTTGTCAGAGGAGGGGGCTTCCTGTAAACACAGCGAGCCGGCTGACACAGGCCGGTTACATTGAACAGGTTACATTGAACATGAAAGAGGAACCATTACGGCAGGATCAATGAAGCATACACGAACAGGTTTAACCGGGCTGGTGGGGACCGTCGTGCTGGCGGGGGGGCTCTGGTTTTTTTCCTTCGCCGTACCCTGGGGGAACTTCTGGCTGAAGATTTCCGTTTCCGTTACCATTCTGGCCGGCCTGTCGGTCGGCCGCCGATGGAAGGAGACGCACCTGACATGGCCTACATGGCAAGACCTGGGGTTGGGACTCCTCTGCACCGGGTGTCTCTACCTCATTTTTCAGGTGGGACACGCCGTGTCCACGCTTCTGTTTCCGGGAGCCATGGATCAGGTCGGACAGGTGTATGCCCGCAGCCACGAAGTCCCGCACTGGGCCGTGACCGGCCTGGCCCTGTTTGTTACCGGGCCGGGCGAAGAGATCTACTGGCGTGGTTACCTACAGGGACAACTGATGTCCCGCTATGGAAAGACCCGGGGATGGCTTGCGGCGACAATCCTGTATGGCGCCGTGCATATCGGATCCTTCAATCCCATGCTGGTGGTGGGGGCTATGGTGGCCGGTGCCTTTTGGGGGGGTATGTTCCTGCGCTACGGGCGATTGTGGCCGGTGATTCTGTGTCATTCCCTGTGGAGTGCCGCCGTGTTCGGGTTGTTTCCCCTGGTCTAATCGCCTGCCGGTTCTCCGACAGTCTCTTAGGGCTCGCGCAAAAACAACTTCACATTTTGCCATCTCGGCTTCCGCCCGTCTTTGCCCGATACCTCACTCGCAAAACCTCGACATAGCCTGCTATGCCTGCGGTTTTGCTCAATCGGATCGGCCAAATCCGAACCAAATCCGAGCGCCCATTCTGTGAAGTTATTTTTGCGCGAGCCCTTAGTCGACGACCCATACGCTACACGCCTTGGCTTGGCGGACAATATAATTGGAAATACTGCCGAAAAGGAGTTGCCTGGCCTTCGATATCCCTCTCCTGCCCAGAATGACGGATCCGTACCCGCCCGAGTCGATTTCCTCCAGGATGTCTTGTTCTACACTCTTGCGGATCACGGCCACCGAGATGGTAATGTCTTCTTTCTTTATTCCCGCTCCCTGAAGCAGGCCGGCGGCGTGGGTCAGTAAGGTACGCCGTTCTTCCCGCCTGGCCTCTACATCTCCGTTTCCCGTGATCAGACTGAAAAGGGTGATCGTTTTTCCCGGGCCGATCATGTGACCGGCATAGGAAGCGGCCTCCAGAGATTGTTGCGAATCATCCATAAGGATCAGGACCCGTTTCCACTTTTCCTCTTTTCGCTTCAATCCCACGCCCAGATCCATTCGTTTGAGCTTATCCCATCGGGAACAGATCACGGGTTGGTCATTGACGGCTCGCATCAGACAGGTACGGCAGCCCCGACAGGGAACAATCTCGTCCAGTTTGCCGGCGGAGACCTTCTTCGGCCACAAGGGATCGCAAAACAGGCTCCTGGCCAATCCAATCAAGTCGCCTTCGCCCCGCCGCACGATGGTCTCCGCCAGATCGGGGGTAATGATTCTTCCGGCAATAATAATCGGAACTCCCGTAACGGCGGACTTGAGTCTTCGTGTCAAGGGCCTTAGATAACCCTCCTCGCGGCACTTGTTCATAATTTCGGGTAAGAAAAACGACTCGTAGGTTCCGGCGGTGGCCGATAAGTAGGCAACTCCGGCCTTCTCCAGTTCCCCGGCAAAAACCACCGCTTCGTGAATACCAAATCCGCCCGCCATCCATTCGTCCGCCAAAAAGCGATATCCCACGGGAAATTCATCGCCCACGCAAGATCGGACCGTATCCAGGACTTCCAAAGGAAATCGCATCCTGTTTTCCAGGCTGCCCCCGTAATGGTCGGTCCGTCGGTTGGAGCGGGGGGAAAGGAACTGACCCAGTAGATACCCGGTGGCCCCGTGCAGCTCCACCAGATCGAATCCGGCTTGCTTAGCCCGCAGGGCTGCTTGACCATAGGCGGTTTTGACCGAATCGATGTCATCCAGGGTCATACTTTTACGGCATTTCATGATGGCCGACAGAAATTTGTTGATCATCCGCATTTGATGGCGCTTGGAAAATTCCTTGCGCATGCCGCCCAGAGAATCCAATTCGGGGGATATATCCATGCCCATCGGCGATGGGGCGAGCGGATTGGGACCTAAGGCCCAACGTCCCGCATGGTTAATCTGCAACCCGGCAACGGTGCCCGTTGACTTAATCGTTTCCGCCAACCGAGACAAGCCGGGGACAAAACGGACATGATCCGCGCGGAGCACACGAGAGGCCATGATACCGGCTTTTGCAACAACGGCGTTAGCGACCACGACCATGGCCGCACCGCCCAGCCCTACGTCGCGGAACCTGTCCATTAGGGTTTGGCTTACCGTACCGTCCTCGTTTGCGTAGCCCCAAAACATGGGTGCCATGGTCAATCGGTTCTTGAGAGTCAGGTGGGAAATGGAAAACGGGGTGAACAACGTCGGGTAGGGGGATTCACCGGGACCGTATGACCGGACCTTGGGCCGATGCCATGCCCCGTCCGCTACACGCAAGGCGGACCGAACGGCCTGGGAGAGAGCCTTGAATCGGACACCGACACGATTGAAGAGCATGTGGACCGGTTGCACCCACACGACTTCTGCCTTGGTGGTCAACGTGGTGGCTTGCCCCGCGAATACCCGAAAGGTGAGGTCCAATTCCACGCCGGTTTGGAGGAGATAGTCGACCTCAAAACACATTCCTCCCAGGCTCAAGTCTTGAATGGTCCCGTAGAAAGTGGAATAGGGGGAAACACCCCATACCTGTCCCACATAATCCTTTCGGTCATGCCGTCGTTTTTCCGATTCCCGGTCCATCAAGGCAATCCTATTCCTGCAGTTGATGCGCTTGATCCGCCGTATGAGACCATGACCGTCGTCTCCCCGTCTCCGTATACCCGTCATCGGGGAAAGACACCGTCCGTCCGGAAGCAGGCGCTAAAAGGTCAAGCTGTAGGACAAAACGACATCGCGGCCCACCGATGCCTTCAATACCGAATGTTGTTTGAGATAGTGGAGAAAATCCTTTTCTTGGTTTCGGTTGTATTTGTGGGCGCAATTGACGGCACTATAAATGTTTCCCGAATAGAGACCCAGTTCAAAGAAGGTAATAATTCCGCCCAATACCTCGTGGTCATTTTCAAACGCTTCGTACGCCGCCCAGATCATGGCACCGTTCAACGCAAAGGCTATTAGCGCATCCTGGTGTCTGCCACAATAGAGATGGCCCGCCCCGGGTAGGATGGCCAGACACCCCGCCACTTTGGGGTTCTTAATCTGCAAGGCCCCGTGTTTATTTATTTCCTCAGAGAGCTGTTTAAGGCGATATTTGCGTCGATTGGACGGGCTGATGCCGTCGAAGTGCTTTTGGGCCCTTTCCCAATCTTTCATTTCAAGATAGAGCCAACCCTGACGGTACAGAACATCGTCTATCACGTCTATGTCTTCTACCCGATTCTTGAGTGTTTCCAAGGTGGAAACCGCCTTTTCGAGCCGGCCTAACCGTTTATGGGCTTCGGCCATCCCGTAGTAGGCCTTGATGCGGAAGTCCGCTTGTGTATAGGCATCGACCAGCCGTCGAAATGCCGCCAGTGCCTGTTGGTGTCGATTTCCCTTCAGATAAGACTCCCCGATCCGATACATGGCCCGGTCCGCCCGAGGATCTTGGGGAAAAAAGTGCAGGAAGCGTTCATATTCGCTGATGGCTCCAAAATATTCTTCCCGCTCATAATAGCTTTCCGCAAAGGCAAACTGCTCGTCGGCCCTAATCGTTACCGCTTCTTGGCCGAAGGCGCAGGAAAGCCCAAGGCTAAGTCCCAAACCGAGCACCAGCGCTACCACCAAGAGTGCGCAGATACGAAAGATTCCCACCATCCCGCTGTAACGGACCCTCTGTAGCTGAAATGCCATGCGTGCCTCCCCCGGGGCGCTCTCCCGGTTTTGTGTACACCGCTTCAATGCCGGGAAACCATATACCTTTTGCCGGCCAAACTCAAGCGTCGGGTGGATTTGGAAAGGGAGACTGTTATTGACTTCTATTTTATTATGGTTATCCTGACAGATAAGATTGGCACAGTTTTTGAGCTAATTCGACGCTCCCGATAAGTTACCCAAAAAGGGAAATCGGGAAAGGGATTGAAATGATGGAACAACTCAAGCCGATAAATGTCGCCATTGTCGGTGGGGGGCCTGGGTGTAAGGCAATTACCGACATGATTTTTGCGGAGCGGCTCAGCCAGCTACGGATGCGGCTGATCGCCGTGGCCTGTAGGAATCCGGAAGCCGTCGGGTATCGGTATGCCCAGGAGAGGGGTGTTTATACGACCAAGGACTATCGTGATTTGTTCAAGCTTAAGGATTTGAACATGATCATCGAGCTTACCGGACGGGAACACGTGGCCAACGAGATTCTGGAAAGCAAGCCCGAACATATCCGTCTCCTTGATCATGTCGCCGCCCGGTTGTTCTGGGACGTGTTTCAAATCGAAGAAGAAATGATCACGGAGCGAAAACGGGCGGAGAAGGTGCTGACGGAGGCCCGTGACGAACTTGAGGAGCGGGTCAAGGAACGGACGGCCAAGTTGGCCAAGATGACGGATCAGCTCAAGCTGGAACTCACCGAGCGCAAAAAGGTGGAGGGGGCCCTTCGAAAAAGCGAAGAAGCTTTGAGAACCATAAACGTGGAATTGGCCCGAGGGCTGTCGGAGGTGTTCGGGGCCCTCAATGAAATGTCCTTTGGAAATCCAGAGGTTAGAATAGATGAGGCCTCAAAGATCGATCTCATTGCCAAGTTGAAACAGATCGTGAATCTGACGGCGAGAGACTTGGGGGAGATCGTAGACCTGTCTCATGAATTCGCCATGGGGCTGGCCGAACACTTCGATGTGTTACACCGGGTGACCGGTGGCGATCTGACGGCTCGGGTCAAGGGTCCGTCCCAGATCAAATTGCTCGAATCTCTCAAGAAGATGACCAACGGGATGATCGAAAGTGTTTCCAACGAGATTACGGAGCGTAGACGGGTTGAGGTGAAGCTGGAGCAAATGTTTGAGACCGTCAAAAAGGGTCATGATGACCTGTTGTCGATTCTGAGTATGCTGCGTTTGGGTATCGCCACCGTCGACCGAGACGGCCGCATCTCGTTTTTGAATCAGACGGCCCAGCAACTCATGGAAAAGAGTAGAATGGAGGAAGTCGTTGGAAAACACTGGAAGGACCTGTTTTCCTTCAATGAGCGGGATATGGCTCAAATGGAAAACATGTTGAAAAATCCATCCAAGAAGTGGCCGAAGTTACAGGCCCAGGTCAATTTCCATGAAGGACGAAACTACTGGATGGATATCGAGGTCAGGGAGGACCCGCGGAATCCGCAAAAAGAGATCTTGTTTCTCTATGATATGTCGGAGATATATGACCTCCGGCGGATGTTGGAAGACAAAGTGCGGTTTCACGATCTGGTCGGCAAGACCAAGGCCATGCAGGATATCTACCAACAGATCCGGGAGGCTTCCAAGGTGGATTGGACGGTGCTCATTGAGGGACAGACGGGAACCGGTAAAGAACTGGTGGCCAGGGCTATCCATTTTTCGAGTCACCGCAAGGACAACCCCTTTATTGCCGTCAATTGTGCCGGATTGAACGATTCGCTGTTGACCAGCGAATTGTTCGGTCACAAGCGCGGGGCCTTTACCGGTGCCGTAGAGGATCACAAAGGGTTTTTCGAGATGGCCAACGGCGGTACCCTCCTCTTGGACGAAATCGGGGACATCTCTCGAAACATGCAGACCAGTCTGCTCCGGGTACTCGAAGAAAAGAAAATCACCCGACTGGGAGAATCGGAACCCAGAAAGATCGATGTCAGGGTTTTGGCTTCTACACACCGCGATCTGACCCATGAAGCGGAAGCGGGGCGATTTCGGCCCGACTTGCTCTATCGCATCCGGGTGGCCCGGATCAAACTGCCGCCGTTGCGGGAGCGGCGTGAGGATATCCCCTTGCTTGTTGAGTCATTTCTGAGCCAGAGCCGGGCGGCCACCGGCAAGGCGGTGAAGCATGTGAGTAGCGAGGCGATGCGGATTCTGCTGGGATACGCCTGGCCCGGGAATGTCCGCGAACTCAAAAGTGCCGTTGATTTCGCCACGCTGCATTGTAAGCCTTCGGTGATCACGGCCGAGGACCTGCCGCCGGAAATCATACAGGCCACCCATCCCCAGGCCGGTGTGGCTTCTCACAGAAATGAAAAACAACGAATTGTTGAGGCGTTGGAGGCCGCCGACGGAAACCGTACCGTCGCCGCCCGAGAACTCGGCATGAGCCGAGCCACCTTGTATCGGCGCCTGGCCCACCTTGATATCAATACATAAGAATCGTTTCACTGAAGAAACATGTGAGACATGCGAGACACAACAATGAAACAACTTGTGTCTCATTTTTGTTTCGTCCAATAAATTGCTTCTGCAAACCATTCAGAACCCTTCCTTGAAAATCGACTACTTACCTCTCGCCGAGGCTGTTGGCACTCTATTTGCTCTTACAGAGCATGGCCCGAAGATGGTTTTTCTTAGTAACCCGGCGGGAAGGCCCAACGGCGGACTTCCTTCAAAAATACATAATAACGGATAGTTGAGGTGTGGCACGGCGGCGACGTATCCCGGTACGGGATGTCTCAATGCTGCCGGACTGCCACGATAATGAGCAATGACATCGATAGATCTGGATAAACAGGCATCGGTTATGGAAGATAAACGGGTTTTGATTGTCGAAAATTCCGCCGCCATGAGGGGATACCTGAGTGACATGGTGAAGACCATCGGGTTGGAGTCGGACTCGGTGGACGGAAAGGGCGGCCGGTCCTATTTGGACCAACAGGCGCCGGATTTGCTTTTGTTCGGTTCCAGTATTGCGGAACGGGACCGGAGCCGACTGGCTGAAATGGCCAGCCGTGGGGACAAGCATTTGCCGATGCTGTTCATCAAAAACAGGCGAGAGACCCGCCAGGATGGGGAACTTCCCGACACGGTATGCGAACTGTTGCACAATTTCCAGCCGCCTGAGTTGAGAGAAGCCATCGAGAGTCTGATTGTGCGGATTCGCACGCCCCGTCTGAAGGCGCTGGACAAGGCCATTGTGGGGCGTACCCCCTCGACTCTTCGGATGAAGCAACACATATTGCGTTTGGCCGATTCCGATTTGACCGTTCTGATTAGCGGCGAAAGTGGCACCGGCAAGGAATTGGTGGCTCAAGCCGTCCATCAGTATTCTCCCCGGAAGAACAACCCGTTTGTGAAGGTGAACAGTGCCTGTGTTCCCCATCACCTGTTTGAAAGCGAACTCTTCGGGTTTGAAAAGGGCGCTTTTACAGGTGCGCTGAAGAAAAAACCGGGCAAGTTCGAATTGGCCCGGCGCGGTACCTTTTTCTTGGATGAAATCGGAGAGATCCCTTTGTCCATGCAGGCCAAGCTGTTGCAGGTCCTGGAAGATCATGAAGTGTCTCCATTGGGGAGCACGGTGAACAGAAGAATCGACGCCCGCGTGGTGGCGGCCACGAACGCCAACCTCAATCAATTGATTTTCAAGCAGAAGTTTCGATCGGACCTCTATTACCGACTGAGTGTGGCCACGATAACCGTGCCCCCGCTACGGGAGCGTAAGGCGGATATCCCGGCGCTGTGTGAGTATTTCTTGGACAAATATACTACCCATTACGGTAAGGAATGCTGGTCTCTCTCCGAGGAGACGCTTCAGGAATTCAACCGGTATGATTGGCCCGGAAACATCCGTGAGTTGGAAAATGCCGTGCGATATATGGTCGCTGTAGGCAAAGAAACCCCGCCTACCCGGCGGGAGTCCCGCCCCCGGATGACGGGCACTTCCCTTAAAGACGCATCCCGGAAAGCCGTGCGGCAGGCCGAGAGACAGGCCATCACCGAAGCGCTTTCTTTGACCAATTGGAACCGGAAAAAAGCGGCGGCCTTATTGCGGACCAGCTACCGAACGATACTCAACAAGATGAAGGAATACGAAATTCGCGAAGCGAGGCCGGATACGGTTTGCTGCTAAGCATCAATGGGCCGGCAAGATAACCCAACCCCATAATGACTATGGGGGGGACAAAAAGCAACGTCAATAACAAAGTCAATAACAAAGTGAACGCATATGGAAAAGACACTGTTTTCTACGACGGAAATGGCTGCTTGGCTGGGGGTGTTTCATACCACCGCCAGGCGCTGGATTGAACAAGGAAAAATCAAGGGCATACGGGTGGGAAGAAACTATAAAATTCCCATTGAGGAAGCTGTCCGGGTGCTGAACCATTACGAGGTCCCTTTACCCGAATGCCTTCAGCGCTATGAGGCGAATAACGGAAACAGCACGAAACGGTTTCAGTTTTTTGCCCAAAAGGGTATGAACTCCTCCATTTTGAAGAAGCTGTTGGTGGTGGAGGAAATCGAGGATCCCGCGCTGGCCTGCACCCCAAAGGCGGTTTTAGGTGCTAATCGGGCGTTGTGTGACTTGTTGGGATACAGTCAGTTGGGCCTTATCGGCGTGGATGTGGCGTCGGTAATGGACAAGAGGGCTGTAGACCGGCTGGTAGAGCTGGCTTACACCCGGGCCGGCACCCCGGCGCAGGGGGCAACCGATTACGAAGCCGATCTGATCGGGCAGGATGGTAATATGAAGCGGAGCCGAATTACCGTGGGGTCCTTGGATCAGATCAAGGGGGTTTTTCTCCTGGTGGTTAAACCGATCAACGGGGACAGGGTCTGACGGTTACGGGTAAAAAGAACGAATTTCAACGAACTCGGCAAGCGGTGGATTTAGGGGGAGAAGGTGATTTCACCTTCTCCCCTTTTATGTTATATCCGATAATGTTCCTGAGACCGTTGATGGTTTACATGACGAGGCACCATGCTACAGGGTGTTGTGATTCCTATGCCCGACAACTCTGATCGATTTCATCGGTCCATGACATACCTTCGAATCTCGGTGACCGACCGTTGTAATTTGCGTTGTGTCTATTGCCGGGCGGTAAAGGCTTTTACGCCACTCAAACACACAGATATCTTAAGTTATGAAGAATATTTGAAAGTGATTACCGCAGCAGCCCGGTTGGGGATCAAAAAGGTCCGGCTCACCGGGGGTGAACCCTTGTTTCGGAGGGGTTTCGTCGGATTTGTATCCTCGGTTTGCCATATTCCGGCGCTCGAAGATGTGGCTGTGACCACCAATGGGGTCTTTTTAAAAAAAATGGCGGCACCCTTATATGAGGCCGGTTTACGCCGTATCAACGTAAGCCTGGACACCTTGCTGCGTAGCCGCTATATTGAAATCACCGGGCGGGATCATTTTGACGAGGTCTGGGATGGGCTTCAGGCGGCGGAAGCGGTAGGATTCGCTCCCATCAAATTGAATGTCGTGGTTATGAGGGGCGTCAACATCGACGAAGTGTCCCGGTTTGCCGAACTCTCATTCGAACGGTCCTATCATGTCCGGTTTATAGAGTGCATGCCCTTTGATCGTACGAGCCGGTGGTTTGCTGAACGGTATGTGCCGTCCGACCGGATCCGGGCGTTACTGGAAAGCCGGGGTCCCTTGAAGCCGGTGGGCCGATCGGATATCGACGGGCCGGCTGAGCGGTTCCGGTATGAAGGGGCCAAGGGGGAAATCGGTCTGATCTCCCCGATCAGCCATCATATGTGTTCGTCCTGTAACCGCTTGCGGCTCACTGCGGACGGGCGCCTTCGCCCTTGCCTTTTTTCCAATGTAGAGGTGAACATAATAAGAGCGATGCGAAAAGGAGCGGCTCAGGAAGAACTTCAGGCCCTTTTCCGAGAGGCCATTCACGCCAAGCCGAAGGGACACCGCCTGGGTATGAGTAATGCGTTTGAATCAGACAGATGTATGTCATCTATAGGAGGATAGGGTGCTTATGGAATGTCCGACATGTCACGGCGAATTACCTTCTCGGGAATGTCCGGAGTGTATGGAGCAAACACCTGCCTTCGGCCGGTTCTGTTGCTGGTGTGGCGGCAGACTGCCTGAGGAATCCCCCGAGGACCTCGATACCGGTCCGGACGACTTCTCGGATCGTATCCTGTGCAGTGATGGAAGTTGTATCGGGGTGATCAACAAAAACGGGGTATGTAGTGAGTGCGGAAAACCCTTTGTGAAAGACGGGGAGACCGACTGAGGACTGCGTTGGGGAGATCTGATGTTTGAACTCAAGATTATAACGGACTTTTGTGCTGCCCATCAGCTGAGGGAGTTCAAAGGGGACTGTGAGCGCTTGCATGGTCACAACTGGAAAATTGAAGTCTCCGTGATGGGCCAGGAGGTCGACCCCACCGGCTTAGTAATCGATTTCAAGGTGCTCAAGACTCAGGTCAAAGAAATCCTGAAAGAGCTGGATCACCGATTTTTGAATGACGTCCCGGCCTTTCGGGACCGAAATCCGTCTTCAGAAAATATCGCCAAGTACATTGCCGAGCAACTCGATCCACGGTTGAAAGACACCGGTGTGTCCGTCAGTCGGGTGACCGCCTGGGAATCCGACGATGCCTGCGCTACCTATTATCCCCACCGGGCGGCCTAGTG
>CAYTTQ010000024.1:16642-31293 GCA_964440795.1 uncultured Desulfobacterales bacterium
TCCTCCCCGGTATTCAGCCAGAACATCGACGATGACGTAATGAAACACAACGGCCCCCTCGGGATCGCGCTCGATGAGATCGAAAGAATAGACGGGGGAACCGGCTTCGACAACGATTCCTGTTTCTTCAAAAACCTCTCTTTTTGCCGCCTCCCGGAGCGTTTCCCCCAGCCGAATGCGTCCCCCCGGGATCGCCCATAAGCCTTTTCCGGGAGACCGACGCCGCCGTACCAGGAGAACCCGGCCCTCATGGCGGACAATCGCTCCTACGGCCGGCACGGGATTGTGTGGGGGATCGGGCATGGTTACATTGCCAAACGTCTTATGCCGCCAAAATCCGGAACCGGTGACAGACAAGCAACCGTATACGGAAAGCGGCTGAAAGAAATTGACCAGACAGTATGGATCACGGTAGTATTCGTCCGGCCGCCATGTTCCTTGGCGGACCCATTCATGGTATGATACCCGAAACGACGCCCTTTTCAAGAATGATGTTGATGGCCGTCATGTTGGAGTGGGATCGGGCCGGTGGATGGATATCAAGGAAAAGGAAACGACAAACGGAATAGACGTCAATGGATGCCACTGCATTGAAAACGCTCCTGAAGTCGGTTGCCTCCGGTGAGGTGGCCGTCGAGGAAGCGGTCGACCTTCTGAAACGGCTCCCTTACGAAAATTTGAGCTATGCCCATGTGGATCATCACCGACCCCTAAGGAAGGGCTTCCCGGAAGTAATTTTCGGGGAGGGCAAGACGGCAGACCAGATTCTGGGTATCACCCAGGCGATGGTTTCCCACGGAGATACCGTGATGGTTACACGAATCTCGCCTGAAAAGGCCGTGCGTTTAGTTGCCGAATATCCAGAGGCCGTCTATCACGAAACCGCCCGGATATGGGTCCACGAAAAGGAAGGTAAAGCAAGGAGTGAAACAGGCGGCATACTGGTGATTGCGGCGGGGACGTCGGATATGCCGGTTGCCGAAGAGGCGGTGGTCACGGCACGGACTATGGGGCACCATGTGGATACCCTCTATGATGTAGGTGTTTCAGGAATTCATCGCCTGTTGAACTACGCATCCCTTCTGGCCAAAGCACAGGTCTTCGTGGTGGTCGCGGGCATGGAAGGCACGTTGCCCAGCGTGGTCGGCGGATTGGTGGACAAGCCGGTGATTGCCGTTCCGACCAGTGTGGGGTATGGTGCTAGTTTCGGCGGGATCACCGCCTTGTTGGCCATGCTCAACAGCTGTGCATCCAATGTGTCGGTCGTCAATATCGACAATGGGTTCGGGGGCGGATATGTGGCCTCATTGATCAACGGACTGGCCTCTCGACAAAGGAACGCCGGAGAGTAACCGAGATCTTGGACCCTGAGATCATGCGGGGGGTTCGCTTGAAGCCCCCTTCGGGGATATTTTACGGCGGGCCGAGCAACCAGGTGACCGCCGCCGCCAGATCGTCTGCCAGATGGTCCGGTTTTATGCCCGTTTTCCGGCAGAGCCGTTCCGTTTCCCTTCCGTGCCCGGTGCGAACCAGGATCCGAGTGCCGCAGCCCGAGTTTCGGGCGCATTCCAGGTCCTTTAGGCTGTCTCCGATCATGTATGTTTCCGACAGGGTCAGTCCGAAATCCTTCTGGGCCTGCCGGATCAATCCGGGCTCAGGCTTGCGACAAGTGCAGCCGTCTTCAGGGCGGTGGGGACAGTAATATATCGCCGTTATCGCTCCACCGTGGGCCGTCACCATGGCGGCCATGTTGTGGTGAATGGTTTCCAGTCCGGACGGGGTAACCATGCGGCGGTTGATCACTGACTGATTGGTAATCACGATGACCGCATATCCGTAGTCGCTCAACCGCTTGAGCGCCGCCAGGCTGCCTGGAATCGGTCGAAATTCGGACCAATCCTTGACGTAGTCCGCCCGATCTTCATTGATGACCCCGTCTCTGTCCACAAACACCACCTTCATGCACGGGTTCCTTTCTTGTGGAAAAGGGCTTCCAACGAACTTAACCAAGAGTTCGCGGTGCGGCTTTTTACCGGGCCACGACGATGGCTTGGGGGAAGCCGTCCGCTTCCAGCATCTTTTCATAGCGCCGAGCCTCGGCCAACGTACGACACCGGGCCACACGAACCCGGTAAAATGTCCCCTTTATGCCTTCATAAACGGCGATGTACGCATCGTCGTATTTTCCGGCCAACCGGTTCTTGAGGGCTACGGCGTTGTCCCGTTGTTGGAATGCCCCCACTTGAACCACGAAATCACCGACATAGTAATTCGCCGGCACGAAAGTCCGTTTGGGGGTCCCTTTGCTTATGGTTTCCCGGGGAACGCCCAGGGCAACCAGCGTCACCGGCGCGGTGCCCGGCCCCACCAGGCCGATCTTCTTGGCGGCGGTGTACGACAGATCCACGATACGACCGTCTACAAACGGTCCCCGATCATTGATTCGCACCACCACGTCTTTGCCGTTTTTCAGATTGCGCACCCGAACGTAGGTGCCCAACGGGAGTGTTTTGTGGGCTCCCGTCATGGCATACATGTTGTAGATTTCTCCGTTGGAGGTTTTTCGTCCGTGAAATTTTTTTCCGTACCAGGAGGCGATGCCCTTTTGTTGAAAGCCGTGGGCATGATTCATGGGTTGATACCATTTGCCCCTGATCTCGTACGGGCGGGCATGCCCGGGGCGTTGGGGCGGCCTCGGCTCCGGCCCGGCACAGTTGGCGAGAAGGGCGAGCAGACCGCAGAGTATGGCCAAAACGGGGAAGGTAGGTACTATTTTGGTCACGCTATTATCTCAAACAGATCGTGTCAGGCATGAGCCCTAAGCAGCGACATTTTCCTGGATAAACCGAACCGTTTCGCTCGTTGGGGAGCCGGGTCCGAATATGGCCTTGATTCCCGCCTCTTTTAGCATTGGTATGTCCGATTGGGGAATGATTCCCCCGCCGATGACCAGGATGTCCGAGGCCTCCGCCTGTTTTAGTAGTTCCATTACCCGGGGGAAGAGGTGATCATGGGCGCCGGACAAAACGCTCAAGGCAATGACGTCCACATCTTCCTGAAGGGCCGCCTGGACGATCTGTTCCGGGGTCTGGCGCAACCCTGTGTAGATGACTTCCATCCCCGCATCCCGCAAGGCATGGCAGACGACCTTTATGCCGCGATCATGTCCATCGAGCCCCGGCTTGGCGGCCAGTACACGAATCTTTCTCTCGCTCATGATTGTGAAGCCCCCTTCTTGGTTGCCGATAACGTGTAACCGCCAAACAGACAGATTCCGCCGCTCCTAGAGCGTGGACGCCGCCCGATATTCCCCAAACACCTCGCGCAAGGTGTCACAGATTTCCCCCAGGGTGGCATAGCACTGAACGGCTTTCATGACGGGAGGCATCAGATTGCCTGATCCCTGAGCACAGGTCCTGAGGGCGGCAAGGGCGTCTTTTACCGCGGTACCGTCTCTATCCGCCTTCAATGCCTGAAGGTCCTTCACCTGGGCATCCCGGACACCGGGGTTCACCCGTAACAGGTCGGTGGGTGGCGCCTCCTCTTGTTGAAACTTGTTCAACCCGACCACGATCTGCTCTCCGTTCTCTACGGATCGCTGGTAGTCGTAAGCACTTTCCTGGATTTCTTTTTGAATAAAGCCCCGTTCAATAGCGACGACCGCACCGCCGCTGTCATCGATACGGTCCAGATAGGCCTGGGCACGTCGTTCGATTTCATCGGTGAGGTGTTCCAGGAAAAACGACCCCCCCAGCGGATCGACCGTGTCCCCCACCCCCGATTCATAGGCGATCACCTGCTGCGTCCGAAGTGCCGTCTGTACGGCCCCTTCGGAGGGCAAGGAAAAGGCTTCATCCATCGAATTGGTGTGTAACGACTGCGTGCCGCCCAGGATGGCGGACAGGGCCTGTAATGTTACCCGCATGACGTTGTTCTGCGGCTGTTGGGCGGTCAGCGTACAGCCGGCCGTTTGCGTGTGGAAGCGCAGCATGAGCGACTTGGGTGACCGGGCACCGAATCGATTCTTCATTATGCGAGCCCAGAGTCGGCGGGCCGCACGAAATTTGGCGACTTCCTCAAAGAAGTCCATGTGGGCGTTGAAAAAGAAGGAAAGTCGGGGGGCAAAGGCGTCCACTTCCAGGCCGGCATTGATGGCGGCTTCCACATAGGCGATACCGTTGGCAAGCGTGAAGGCCACCTCTTGTACCGCCGTGGAACCGGCTTCCCGGATATGGTAGCCGCTTATGCTGATGGTGTTCCAGGAGGGTACATGCTGAGAACAAAAGGCAAAGATGTCCGTAATGATCCGCATCGATGGGGCGGGGGGAAAGATATACGTCCCGCGAGCGGTGTATTCCTTCAGAATATCATTTTGGATCGTTCCTCGCAGTTTGTCCGCGGCGATTCCCTGCTTGGCGGCGGTTTCCACATACATGGCCAAGACAATGGCCGCCGGGGCGTTGATGGTCATGGATGTGCTGACCTTGTCCAGCGGGATACCTTCGAACAGGGTTTCCACATCCCGTAGCGAGTCGATCGGGACGCCGACCTTGCCGACCTCTCCTTCGGCCAGCGGATGATCCGAATCATAGCCGATCTGGGTGGGCAGGTCGAAGGCGACACTGAGACCGGTCTGTCCTTGCTCCAGAAGGTATTTGTATCGCCGGTTTGACTCGGCGGCGCTGGCGAATCCGGCATATTGGCGCATGGTCCACAACCGGCCGCGATACATGGTGGGTTGGACCCCTCGGGTGTAGGGATAATCTCCGGGAAACGCCAGGTCCTGCAGGTAGTCCCGTTCGGATCCGTCGAGTGGCGTATAAACGCGCCCCAGCGGAATATCGGAAAGGCTGTGAAATCGTTCCTTACGTTCCGGACGCTTGGCAACCAGTTTTGCCGTTCGTTGGGCCCAGTCCGCGTGGGCTGCTTCAATTTCCTTCGTTTCCTTTGGGTCATTCATGTCAGACATCCCGGGCCTATAGTGCGCCCTTTGTTTAGAGGGGGAGGTTGTCGTGCTTTTTCTTGGGCATCCGGTCTTTTTTGTTCTTTAGTGATTCGAGGGCCTTGATCAGCTTGGGCCGGGTTTCCTCGGGCAGGATGATCTCGTCAATGAATCCCCGTTCCGCAGCCCGATAAGGGCTGGCGAAGGTCTGACGATACTCCTCGATCATCTCCGCTTCTTTCTTTTCGGGATCTTCCGCGGCCTTGATTTCTTTTTTGAATACGACATTCACCGCGCCTTCAGGACCCATCACCGCTATTTCCGCCGACGGGTAGGCGAAGTTCAGATCTCCCCACAAGTGCTTACTGGACATCACGATATAGGCCCCCCCGTAAGCCTTGCGGGTAATCACCGTAATCTTGGGCACCACGGCCTCACAGTATGCGTAAATGAGCTTGGCCCCATGTTTGATAATTCCCCCGTACTCTTGGGCGGTGCCCGGCAAAAAGCCCGGCACATCACAAAACGTGATCAAGGGAATATTGTAAGCATCACAAAACCGGACAAACCGGGCCCCTTTTATGGACGCATTGATGTCCAAACACCCGGCGTAAAAGGCCGGCTGATTCGCCACGATCCCTACAGTCTTTCCGTTGAGTCGACCAAAGCCGATCATGATGTTGGGCGCGTACCGGCCTTGGACCTCAAAGAAATACCCGTTGTCTACAACCGAAGAGACGATCTGTCGCATATCGTAGGGTTGTCTGGGGCTTTCCGGTATGATGTCACGCAATGACATGTCGATGCGATGGGGGTCATCCGTGGGGGTTACTTCCGGGGGCGTCTCTCCACAGTTTTGGGGCAGAAAGGTCAGCAGCTCCCGGATCATGGCCAGAACCTGTTCGTCGTTTTCTCCGGAGAAATGGGCTACCCCGCTGGTGGTGTTGTGGGTGGTGGCACCGCCAAGCTTTTCGGCGGTTACTTCTTCATGGGTGACCGTCTTGATAACCTGAGGTCCCGTGATAAACATATAACTCGTATGTTCCACCATGAAAATGAAGTCCGTAAGGGCCGGTGAGTAAACGGCGCCGCCCGCGCAAGGTCCCATGATCACAGAAATCTGGGGGATCAATCCACTGGCCAGCACGTTTCGCATGAATATATTGCCGTATCCGGCCAGGCTGGAGACCCCTTCTTGAATGCGGGCGCCTCCGGAATCATTAATGCCGATAAAGGGCGCCCCGTTTTTCCTGGCCATATCCATTACTTTGCAGATTTTATCACTGACCGCCAGGCTTAGGGATCCACCCAGAACGGTGAAATCCTGCGCATAGACGTACACGGGCCTTCCATTGATGCGACCATACCCGGTGACCACACCGTCCCCGGGAAACCGTTTCTTGTCCAAACCGAAATCGGTGGCCTGGTGTAGGACAAACTTGTCGAGTTCCTCGAAAGTGCCCTCGTCGAGCAAACTCTGAATCCGCTCACGGGCCGTCCATTTGCCCTTCTGGTGCTGGGTGTCGATTCTGTCCTGACCGCCACCCAGTTCGGCCTCGGCATTTCTGTCGATCAACGTTTGGATCTTTTCATCATTTGACATAGTCTCATCTCTCCAAGAGCAAAAGTACAGGGAGCAAACGTACATGGAGCAAATGTACAGGTTGCAGAAAATGTTGGGACCCCATCCCGCCATCGGCATCCGGGTCGGAACTTTGGGAAAGTGTTCCCTATCCCTCGTCTACGACCAGCAGGACATCGTCCGTGGCGACGGTGTCGCCTTTCTTGACCCGTATTTCTTTCACCACCCCATCGCAGGGGGCGGGGATGATATTCTCCATCTTCATCGCCTCGATTTTCATTATGGGCAATCCTGCGGTTACCCGATCTCCAGGGGAGACCATGATCTCAAGTATTAACCCGGGCATGGGGGCGATGACTTGCCCGCCTACAGGAACGGACGCCGTTGGAACCACCGGGGCCTCGGGGACAGACGGTGACGGCGGCGGGGCCGATACCGGAGTGGGACGCGGAGCGACTTGGGGGCTCGGGCCGCCGGTCGGCGGGGTGTGTTTGACCTCGACTTCGTATGGCTGTCCGTTGACCTTGACAGCCGCTTGCCGGCCATTGTATCGGTCGATATCCACCTTATAGTCTTTTCCGCCCACCTTCAGTTCAAACGTTTTCATTTCTTTGCAGACTCCTCATGCCGCCGTATTTAGAAAAAGGGTACCCGTGGTCCGGGAATACCCTCAGATTCTCAATTACCATAGAAACCAGTTTTTTCAAGGCCAAAATGTTGTACCGCCCGACCAATGCTCCGATTGGCGAATACGCCGATCGGACGAACGACTATGAATGGAAGTCCTCCGACAGACGCCGTCGGCGCCCCGCCGTTTACGAATTTTTCGCCGCTCGATCCATGCGCCGCTCTTTGAAGGACCGACGTTTCGGCTTCTTATTTTCGACCTTGTCGACAAACTGTCGGATCAGTTGAAAATAGGCGTTTCCGCCTTTCATCAGTATCGTATTGTGGTCCGCGCCGGGTATCATATGAAATTCCTTGCCTCGAGCACCGGCGTGGACCTGCAGCAACTCGGCACTTTCAATGGGGATGATCTGATCATGTTGACCGTGGAGAATCAGCGTGGGTTTGGTAAACCCTTCGATTTTCTTCAAGTTGCAAAATCCGTCGTCTTCACAGATAGCACGAATGTTTGTATCCACCCCCAGGCACTGCAACAGGGGCAACGTCAGGGCAAACCCACTTTCGACAATGAGGCCCGATATGATGTCGCCATACGCGGAAGCGAGTTCCAAAGCGCAGGCGCTGCCCAAGGAGCGACCCATGACGATCAGGTCCCCGGTTCGTCCTTCCCGGTCCAGCCACGCACGGACGTACTCAAAAGCGGCGCGAGCGTCAGACAGAAGGGTCGTTGCCTTGGGTATCCCGCCGCTACGGCCGTACCCCCGGTAATCTACGGCCAAAAAGCTCAGTCCGTGTTCATTGTATATCGGACCGACCCCGTCATAGTCTTCTACGATTTCCCCATTGCCGTGGAAATAGAGTATGTTGGCGGCCTCGGGATCGGCCAGATAGAATCTGGCCCCCAAAACAATGCCCTTCTCCACCGGGATGTCATGATCGACCGCCCGGGCCGGCGGTGGGGACCCGGTATCTTTCCGGGGATGAAAAAGGACTCTAAGGACTTGCGGTGTATCCAACGCTGCGCAGTCAAGGGTTGACATCGAACTGCCTCCTTTCGGCAAGTGCTTCGAACCGATGTAGGCCATCATCAGGCCGGGAAGCGGCCGTTTTGGATTCCCTTCCGCGAAGATGACCATACATCCATACCCAAGGAACAAAACGTGGTGCAAATCGCTTCAAAGAAAAGGACCCTGAAGATGACAGGGGTTACGAAACCCATGCAAAAGCACTTGAAAAATTGAAGAAAAGCCTATATATAAAGAGCAATTTTGGCAACCCAAAAGTTGCCACAAGCAGAGAAGCCGACGGGCGGATGGTCCGTATCGCAAGAGGACGAAACGGAGCCCCTGGGTTGCCGGATAATAGGACCGGTTGAATGATCTGTTTTCAGAAGATTGCCGAACAGCGCATACGGGAAGCCGTCGAACGGGGTGACCTCGACGATCTGCCGGGGAAGGGAAAACCCCTCGTGTTTGAAGATGATTCTCACATACCGGAAGATTTGCGGATGGCCTACAAAATTCTCAAGAACGCCGGGATGACCCCGCCGGAGATTACGTTGCGAAAGGAGGTTTCCAAAGTGGAGGAACTCCTTACGGGCACCACGGATACCCGGGAAAAATACCGGCAGATCAAAAAACTGAACTACCTCATCATGAAACTCAATATAACCCGAAAGATACCGATAAACCTGGAGTTGGACCAGTATTACGAGGGAAGGATTCTGGAACGCTTTCGTTCGTAATCCGAGATCTTTGGCCGACCTCCGGAAGAGCGGGTGAGGCGGGAGTCTCAAGCCCAGATGGCTGCAACCGGATGGCTGCAAGCAGAAAAGACCTTCTTCTCGATCTGTATGACCGGCTCTATCGGTTCTTCGGGCCCCTGCACTGGTGGCCCGGTGAGTCTCCCTTCGAAGTCATCGTCGGGGCCATTCTGACGCAAAACACCGCATGGCGGAACGTGGAAAAGGCCATTGCCAACCTGAAGGCAAGCCGTCTCCTGTCGCCCCGTAAACTCCGGCAGCTGGCCGTTGAGGATCTCGCCGAATACATCAGGCCGGCGGGGTATTATAATGTCAAGGCCAAACGTCTCAAGCATTTCTTGGACTTCCTCTTTGAGCAAAAAGGGGGAGACCTCGCTTACTTGTCGACGGGAAGCCTGGATACGAGACGTCATGAACTGTTGCAGGTGAACGGGGTCGGTCCGGAAACCGCTGATAGTATCTTGTTATATGCTGCCCAGCGGCCCACGTTTGTCGTGGATGCCTACACCAGGCGTGTTTTGTCGCGGCATCAACTTTCGACGGAAGATGCCGCCTATGACGAGATCCGGGATTTCTTTATGGATGTGTTGGATCCGGAGGTTCCACTGTTTAATGAGTTCCACGCCCTTTTGGTCAATTTGGGTAAAGGGTTTTGTAAACGGCGGAACCCGAGGTGTGACACCTGTCCGGCGAGACGATGGAATGAGGAGTAGGACATGCCGAGGCGTCACGACGGGGTGGGGTGCCGGCCTATCCATAGCAACCGCAAATCGCCGAATGATACCGGGAGATTGGTAAAAAAATGGGAAAACTGAACGTGGCCCTGCTGTGCGGTGGTGTTTCATCCGAACGGGAGGTTTCCATCAACGGGGGAGAGCAGGTTTACCAGGCCTTAGACAAGGAGAAGTATCAGGTGAGTCGCTATGACCCGGCTACGGATCTAAAACGGCTGGTGTCGGACGCAGAAGGCATTGACGTGGCGTTCATCGTACTCCACGGGCGGTGGGGGGAGGACGGCACCGTTCAGGGATTGCTCGATTTGTTGAATATTCCCTATCAGGGTTCAGGGGTCCTAGGGAGTGCCTTGGCTATGGACAAGCTGCTGTCCAAGCGTCTCTATCAAAAGGCCGGTTTGCGGGTACCGCCCTTTGACGTGGTGGAGAAAGGGGAGACCGCTGAGCCGGAACGGTTCGTTCGGTCCCCCGGGTATCCGCTGATCGTGAAACCACGTCACGGCGGGTCGAGTGTGGGCACCAATATCATTTCTGAGCCCGATCAGTTGCCGGAGGCCGTCCGTCAGGCCCTGGAATTTGATACCGGTGCTATGGTTGAGGCCTATATTCAAGGTACGGAAATCACCGGTGCCGTCATAGGCAATGAGGACTTACAACACCTTCCCGTCGTGGAAATCGTGCCTCCTTCCAGCCGCCCGTTTTTTGATTACACGGCCAAATATACCGATGGGGTTACAAACGAAATATGTCCTGCCCGGATCAGCGAAGCGCTGTCCCGGCAGGCGCAAATGATTGCCGAACAAGCCCACAAGGCCCTGTGTTGCCGGGGATACAGCCGGACGGACATGATCGTTCAGCACAATGACATCTTTGTGCTCGAAACCAATACCATTCCCGGCATGACCCCGGTGAGCCTATTCCCGCTGGCGGCTCGCCAGGCGGGGCTGTTGTTTGAAGATCTCCTGGATCGACTGATAGCGCTCGCCCTGGACGATGCCGCGCCGCCCGGGTGATAACGTTGGCCCTGGATGCCCGTTGCCGGTAATGAGCCCGAAAAAAAGGAAGGCCATGATTATTCGAACCAACCGGGAGTTGAGAGAGCGCTATCACGAACTGCAATCGGGAGACTGTTTTGTGGGAATGCTGGGTTTTAAGACCATGAGACACGCCGTGGTTGTCGACCTGTCGGCCCGGGGGGTAAGGATAGTTCCCTCCCCCCTGTGTCAAATTCTGAACAGTTCAAAGGCCGCCCAGGCCCAGGTGATGGGACCGTGGATGTTGCCGCAGACCTGTGTAGTGACGCGACGAACGGATCTCATGGCGGCCGTCAACCGCTACAATCGATCCGGCGTCGGTGCCGTGGTAACCAAAGAGGACGGACTCGATTGCGGGTATGGGATACACCGGTGGCATGACATCGAAGAGGTGTACAACTATGCCGCCTTCAATTCCCACGTCTACCCGTTTGTTCTTCAACCCTTTCTCCGTGCCTGTTCGGACATTCGGGTCATCGTCGCCGGTGATCACTGTGAGGCATACAGCAGAGAAAATCCCGACAACTTTCGAATGAACCTGACGGCAGGGGGAAAAAGCAGGCCCTATATATTGAGCGATGACCAGTTGGTTTTGTGCCGTCATATTATGGAAAGAGGCCGCTTTCCCTATGCCCATATCGATATCTTGGTGGGGGAGGACGGACGGAATTACCTGTCGGAAATTGCCCTAAACGGCGGCATGAAGGGGGCCCGTATCAGTCGTGAGGGCTTGGACGCCATAAAAGCGGATATTCTGGAAAATTTGGTCCCGGACTCCATTCATGAGGCGGGACGACCACCGGTCGATCCGTGACGGTTCCGCCTGCGTTTCGTCCCGGCCGATCGGGCAGGGACAAATTGGTCCCATTCGACAGAACCCGCACAGAACTCATGATTTTCCCTTGACAAAATGGTGGTGGCAGGATATGGGGACATATTATTTTTTCAGGCTATTTTTCATCTAGGCCTCCATATCTTGGTTGATTCTTTCAACTTTTCAAAACCTACGTAATGGGAGTTCCCATGAGCACACCAAATGAAAAAGATCAGGTTACGGCCGGAGGTGAGCAGGAAAGGGTCAGCAATTGGCGTTTTCTTATTCCTGTCATCGCTTTTGGGGTTAGTTTTGTGATTTTCCTGGGCATAGGCTGGATCGCATTTCCTAAATTCCTCTACTCGGAAAAGGAGCAGCCCTTGGATTTCAACCATCAGCTCCACGTGGATGAAATGGGCGATTGTGAAGCCTGTCACTATTTCCGAGACGATGGCAGCTATGCCGGAATTCCGACCATCGACAACTGCATCATGTGTCATGAGTTCCCCATGGGTGAGCACCCGGAGGAATTGAAGTTGGTGGATGAATATATCACGCCGGGCAAGGAAATCCCTTGGCTGGTTTATTCTCGTCAGCCGGACTGTGTCTTTTTCTCTCACGCCGCTCATGTTCGGATGGCGGGTATGGATTGCATGACGTGCCATGGACCGATCGGCGAGTCGGAACATTCTAAGCCGTACCAATACAATATTTTAACCGGCTACAGCCGAGACATCTGGGGACACAGCATCGCCGGGTTTAAGAAAAACCCCTGGGACAGCATGAAAATGGATGACTGTGCAGAATGCCATGAAGAAAACGGGGTCAGCCAGGGGTGCTTCGTCTGTCATAAATAGAGCCGAGTTGATAACGGCCGGTAAGACATGACGGCGTCGATGGGGCATACAGGTTGTTCACGTAGGTTGGCTTTATGGACTTGATATAAGGGGAAAATCTATGAAATTGGATCGCAGAGCCTTTATTGAGATTTTGGTGGGGGCCGGCTTGGGCGCCGGAGCGGGAATAACGTTTTCTCCGCTGCCCTGGAAACTGACGGATGACATCTCCATATGGACACAGAACTGGCCGTGGGTTCCGGTTCCCGAAGATGGTCGGGTTTCACACGCCAGCACGATCTGTCAAGTTTGCCCCGGCAACTGCGGCATTACGGTCCGAAAAGTCAAAGACCGGGCGGTTAAGATCGAGGGGACGGACGGATATCCGGTCAATGACGGCGGCATCTGCCCATTAGGGGCTGCCGGACTTCAGTTTCTGTATGGGCCGTGGCGGGTACCCGGCCCGGTCCGCCGTGTGGGTGAGCGGGGTGCAGGTAAGTGGGAACAGATTTCCTGGGACGAAGCCATCAGCGAGGTCGTATCGCGACTGCGCGCCCTGCGGAGCCAAAATAAACCGGAAGCTGTTACCTGCATGGCGTCGAGCGATCGGGGTACCGTGGCTCAATTGTTTGCCCGGTTTATGACCGCCTACGGATCTCCCAACTTTATCGGAGGCGTTTCCGCCGACGACACGAGCCAAATAGCCATGTCGCTGGCGCAAGGAGAGCGGGCGTCCGTGGGGTTTGATCTGGAAAACGCCGGTTTCATATTGAGTTTCGGCAGCGGCATTATCGACGGCTGGGGATCCCCGGTGCGCAGTATTCAGGCCTACAGCAAGTGGCGGTCCCATAACGGAAACGGTGGACCGAAGTTGGTGCAAATCGAACCGAGAATGTCCAATACCGCGGCCAAGGCGGATAAGTGGCATCCTGCCAAGCCGGGCACGGAAGCGGCATTGGCTCTTGGTTTGGCTCATGTGATTGTAAAAGAGTCTTTATACGACACCGGCTTCGTACAAAGTGCCACGTCTGATTTTAGCGAATGGCGAGAGATGGTGCTGGACCGGTACGCCCCGGAAGATGTTTCGAGAACGACCGGTGTCTCCGCGAAAGAGATAACCAAGCTGGCCCGCTCATTCGCCAAGGCCAAACGGCCCCTGGCCGTCTGGGGGCGGGGCAAGGGAACGGCGCCGGGAAGCTTATATGAATGCATGGCCATCTTGTCCCTGAATGCGCTGGTGGGGAATATGAATCGACCCGGAGGAATGTGGGTGATGTCAGACGATCACGATATGGGATGGCCCCGCATTCCTCAAGACGTCGTGGCGGAGAATGGTTTGAGCAAGGCGCGTCTGGACGGTGCCGGCACCGATTCGTATCCGTTGGCCAAATATCGACCTGATGCCCTTCCCAAGGTCATCAATGAAAAACCAGACGCGGTTCAAGCACTCTTGGTTCATGACGCGGATCCCTACTATACCCTGCTGGACAGCAACGAAGTGGCAAGGGCGTTTGAGCAGATTCCCTTTATCGTCAGTTTTTCTTCCTATTTTAACGATACCGCCGCCCATGCAGATCTGATTCTCCCCAACCACAATTATTTGGAGCGGTGGGAAGACGTTCCGAGCCCGGCCGGCCTAGCGAGGCCTGTATTCGGACTCGCCAAACCGGCGATATCTCCCCAATTCGACACCCAATATGCAGCGGACACGGTAATGACCATTGCCAAGAAACTCGGGGGAGCGGTTTCCGACGCGTTTCCCTGGAAAGATTATCCGTCATTACTTAAGCAAACCCTGGGGGAAAATTGGAGTGCGCTGAAAAAAAGCGGATATATGGAACAACGGCCTGAGCGTCCCGGGAGATTTGCATTTTACAGCAAATTTCACGAACCCATTGAATTACAGGGAAGTTCTTACGTTTATCCCCTAACGATGATCCCTGTGGAATTGATTCGGTTGGCAGACAGAACGGTCGGGAATCCCCCGTTTTGCACTAAGAGCCTTGAAGAAACCGAATTGAAGGGCGGGGACCTTTTTGTAGAAGTTAATCCCAAGACCTGTTTTGATTATGGATTGGCTGATGGAAAACACGCCCTTCTGGAGACCCCGAAAGGTAAGGCGAAAGTCCTCGTTCATGCCTCGGAGGGGATCATGCCCGGTGTTGTGGGCATACCGAAGGGGCTCGGACATACCGGTTATGATGACTATCTGGCCGGCAAAGGAGTGAATGCCAATATGTTCCTTGGTGTCGTCGATGACCCGATCTCGGGCCTACCGGCTACTTGGGGGATTCGGGCGCGCATGGTGAGTGTTTAATGA
>CAYTTQ010000024.1:31393-34362 GCA_964440795.1 uncultured Desulfobacterales bacterium
TGAGTGTTTAATGACTGTCTAACCGGGGGGCGGGATTCTCGAAAACGATTTTGTTTTGGAAGGGATAACCATGAAAGAGGAAGATCTCGGACACAGAGAAACTCAACATCACGGAGAATCGGCACAGAGCACAACATACAAGTTCGGAATGGTGATTGACCTGGACAAATGCACGGGGTGCGGTGCCTGTATGGTGGCCTGTATGGCCGAAAATAACATCCCCTTTAGAAAGGACGATATCAACGACAAGCTGGTGCATAACTATTGGATGCGTGTGTACAAAATCACCAACGGCTTGCCCTTTCCGGACAATGAGGTGTGTTATATTCCCCGGCCCTGTATGCACTGCGAAGGTAGCGGCCATCATCATGCTACCCCTTGCCTGTCCGTGTGTCCGGCGACGGTCGTCGACTATGACCCGGAAACCGGTATCGTCAGCCAGATTTACACCCGCTGCTTCGGATGCCGGTATTGCATGGCGGCATGTCCCTATCATGTCCGAGTATTTAACTGGTGGGATCCGAAATGGCCGGAGGGGATGGAGAAATACCTCAGCCCGGATGTATCTCCTCGGATGCGGGGCGTGGTGGAGAAATGCAGTTTTTGTTATCATCGATTCCAGCGGGCGAAGGACAAAGCGTACGCGGAAGAGCGGGCGGAACTTCGCGAAGATGAATATCAGACCGCCTGCACACAGGCCTGCCCGGCGGGCGCCATCACGTTTGGGGACTTACAAAATCCGGAACACGAGGTATACAGCTTGAAGAAGTCGCCCAATGCGTTTCGTCTCTTGGAACATCTCGGTACCAATCCGAAGGTGTACTATACGTCGTCAAAGGCATGGGTGCAGAAGGCCGCTGATGTATACATGGGGAGTCAGGGCAAGGGTGTAACCCATCCGTAAAGGCTATACACTGGATTTACCTTAATAAGGAGTATCTATCATGTTCGATTCTGCGTTGATTCCAGAGGGTGTAAAGCGGTGCTCGTTTCGGAAGTTTATTATATGGATTCTCATTCTCCAAATTCCGATTCTGATCGGTGTGGTAGCGGCGTTCCTTTGCTGGGGGCTCGCACTGAATCAGACCTATCTGAACAACAACTTTCCCTTCGGGTTGTGGATTGCGGCTGATCTCGGGGTGATCGCCCTCGGCGGCGGGGCGTTTTTCACCGGCTTTCTCCGGTATATCCTGAATATCAAGGAACTGAAGAATATCGTTAATTACGCCGTGGTTATCGGCGTGATCTGCTATGCTTCCGCTCTGGGAATTCTGGCCATCGATATCGGCCAGCCGCTGAGAGGGTGGTTTATTTTCTGGCATGCCAATGTTCACTCCATGCTCACCGAAGTGGCCTTTTGTATTTCCTGTTATTTTATGGTGCTGTGTATCGAATACTTACCGCTGCTCCTGGAGAACCGCAAAATATACCAGTTTTCCGTACCCCATTCTCTTGCTCATCATCTCCATGAGGCGATGCCGACCATCGCCGCTGTGGGCGTTTTTCTTTCCTCTTTCCATCAAGGCTCTCTGGGTGGTGTCCCCGGCGTCCTCTACGGCAGGCCGTTCGCGTATCGCGAAGGGTTTCTCGTGTGGCCGTGGACGTTCTTCCTTTTCATTCTCTCAGCAATCGCGTGTGGCCCCTGTTTTACAATTTTGATTACCAAGATCACGGAAGCCTTGGGCGGAAAACGCCTGGTCAAGAAAAGCGTGATTAACACCCTGGCCAAGATAGCCGGGGGATTGACCGCCTTGTATGTGGTCCTAAAGATCATCGACACCTTGGCGTGGTTCGGGCTTGCCGATGAGCTAGGGGCGCCGGTAAAGAGTTTCTACGCCAATAATCCGTACGGATGGTGGATTCTGATTACGGAGGTCCTCATCCTCGGCGCAATACCGGCGGTACTCCTGTTGATTCCGCGAACCCGGGAGATGGGATCGGTGCTGGTGATTGCCTCCGTGCTCAATTGTGCCGGAATCCTTTTGAACCGCTGGGTCCTCACCGTGCAAACCCTGGCGATTCCCGTCATGTCGTTTGATAAATTCGTAAACTATATGCCCAACTGGGTTGAATGGGCAACAACGCTTTTGCCGGTATGGATCGGAATTGTCGTGATTATGCTTTCCTACCGCTATTTGCCTATATTCCCGCAGGAACGGGAGCTTAATCCGTATTAGGAAAGGACTGCTGTCATGTTGCCAATTGTCTTTGAGTGGGTGAATGATCCAAGCCACTTTGTGTTTATGGGCGGGTTTTACGCCGCATTGGGGATTCTTTTTATCGTCCTGAATTATTGCCTTATTCGCGCAGTTTTTGACTGGCTGTGCAAGGGGAACCAAGACGGCCACGAGGAGCATTGATCGGATAGGACGGGCCAACGGTCTGGGTGAAAGATTGGCCGGAATTTAACAGACGACAGATTGGGGAAAGAAAGATAATGGATATCGCTAGGTTTTTAGGAATACTCATCGTTTTCGGCGTACCGGGCATTTGGTTCGGCGGACTGGTTTACGATTGGTTTCACAACTGGGTGGTGGTCTGGATTTGGGAAATCATTCTGGTCATCATTGCTGTCAACGTTGCTTTAAAGGCCACGCGCAACGCGGCACCTGAGAGCCATTGAAAAGTCTCCAATCGTGACGACCATTTGAACCGTGTACGGAAAGCAGCGCCTTCCGGGAAACAAGCCGGCCGAGGCGTTTGCCCCGAAAAGATGGAAAGGGAACTCTACCCGATTGTGCCAGGTTTCTACAGGCCCTGAATAGCAGACTTACCGCTTACCCCGCCCGGATAGTCCGGGCGCTTCCTCCGCATTCGTTCTTAACGCATTGTTACCCCGCATAAACAAGGAACCGGTGTAATTGGATGGGATGAAAACTCAGTCCCGGGTCGAAGCCATCGGGGCTTGGCGTCGCTATCGGAATCGGGATCGATATCTCTTAATTGCACCAGACAGGGTGGGAAGTCCC
>CAYTTQ010000025.1:0-32255 GCA_964440795.1 uncultured Desulfobacterales bacterium
GGCTCTGCGGTAACCACGACGATACGTTCGTCGGCTGCAATACCGAAATAGGTAACATTGGATGAAATGCCGGCTCCCGTGTCAATCAGGAAAACGTCAAACTCCTCTTCCAGCCCATCGAATTCATTCAACAGGTTTAGTTTCTGGCCTTGAGTCAGATCGACCAGGTCCTGCACACCCGAACCCGCGGGAATAATCTGGATTTGCTCGGGACCTTTAACAATGATATCGGACAGGCTTTTTTCACCGTCGACCACATGTTTGATGTTATAAGCAGGGCTGAGCCCGAAAATGATGTCGATGTTGGCAAGACCCAAATCACCGTCCAAAACCAAAACCCGTTTTCCCAAACGCCTCAGGGAGATGGCCAGGTTGCCCACAATATTTGTCTTACCGACACCACCTTTGCCACTGGTCACCGAGATGACCCGGGTCGCAGACGTCCCACCAGGCGTCTCCAACGAATATTTGCCCCCGCTAATATCCTCGGCCCCCTGCTTCATCATTTCTCTCAAACCATGTGCCTGATCCACTTTTCATTCTCCTACTGAAACACCAAGCTCAGTATATTGGTCCTTGTCGCCTTAAAAATATCCTCCGGAACCCGTTGTCCGTTTGTCAGATATGAAACCGGTTTCTTATGCTTCAGGAGTTGATTCAGGATTACTCCCTTGGCCTTCGTCTCATCCGTTTTGGTAAAAATGTAGCTGTCAAAATCCAGCTTACCAAAGTTGTGCGCCGCCGCCAGCATCTCCGTTTCGTTGGTTGACGTACTCAGGAGCAAATGACAACTAATGGATGCATGACTGGATATAAAGACACCCAATTCTTCCATGCGTTCGCTGTCATAATGACTCTGGCCTGCCGTATCGATCAGAATCACATCCCGGTCTTTCAACTGCCTGAGCGCTACTTGAAAGTCGGAACAGGTAAAAGCGGAAAAACAGGGTATGCCGAGTATTCCGGCATATGTTTTGAGTTGTTCAACGGCTCCCACCCGATAGTTATCAATTGAGATGAGCCCAACGGCTTTCTTCTGTTTCAAGCTGAAGTTGGCCATCAACTTGGCTACGGTTGTTGTTTTGCCCACACCGGTAGGTCCTACAAACGCCGCGATTGTCTGTCCCTCACTTAAATTGAACGGATCCGTCACATCGATGACATTGATAATCTCTTTAAATACCCGTTCATGAAGCACCTCCGGATTCAGCGCTTCCCCCTGGTCCAACACGCCGCTCTTCTTCAGGAAGTTTCTCGCATTTGATTCTGCAATCCCGTTTCCGATCATTTTTGCGTAAAGATCGATTGCCTGTGGCGTGGCAAGCAGGTCATCCACAAGATGGTGGGAGCGGTTCAAATGAAACAAGAGTTCTTTGATGCTGAGCAACTCAGATTTCAGGTCTCCCGGATCGTGAGACTCCCCGGATCTGTTTTGCCTTCCGTCCGTTTCTACCTCACCGGGAGAGGCATATATCTCGAACATTCCCTGACCGGTTTCTCCAGGCCTTCCTTTATTCAGTCTTCGCATGGACAAAATGAGCGCATCCGGTCCCAGCTCGCGTTTTACCAAACGCGTTGCCTCTTCCGTACTCTTCGCCCGAAATTTTCTAACCTGCATGCTCTAAGCCAACCTTCCCCAGCGATTTGAATTGAACATTATCCGACAGTTCACTGTGTGAAAGCACCATTAATGAGGGAGCAAATCTTTCCACCATTCTCCTAAAATGCCGCCGCAACTGAGGCGAACACAAAATGACCGGCTGAACGCCCTTCGCCATTACCCGTTCCGTCTCCTTGTTAACCGAATTCATGATGGAACTTGCCACTTTAGGATCTACGGACAGATACGAACCATGCTCCGTGTGTTGAACGCTCTTCAGCAACACATCTTCAACATCTTGTTCCAGTGTCAAAACGCTTAACACACCGTTATCGGGGACATGTTGGTTCACGATGGCCCGTGCCAACTTCTGCCGGACGTATTCGGTGAGCAAATCCGGATCCTTCGTCAGCGGCGCATAGTCGGCCAACCCCTCGACAATCGTCAACATGTCACGAATGGAAACCCCTTCTCGAAGCAGATTCTGCAGCACCTTCTGGACGATCCCCAGGGGAAGCAGTGCCGGCGTTAACTCCTCAATAACCTTCGGATGGGTTTTCGCCAAATTGTCGAGAAGGTTCTGTACTTCCTGCCGCCCGAGAAGTTCATGGGCGTGGCGCCTGATGACTTCGGAAAGATGCGTCGCAACGATGGCTGTGTTGTCCACGACTGTATAACCGGCGAACTTGGCTTCATCCTGTTGTTTTTCCGGTATCCAGACAGCCTTGAGGCCAAAGGCGGGTTCTTCAGTCTGAATGCCGTCGATCTTCTGAATGGCATCTCCCGGATCCATCGCCAACAAATGCCCGGATATCAGTTCAAATCTTCCGGCTTCCACACCTTTTATTAAAATCCGATATTCCGAGGCCTTCATGTTCAAGTTGTCACGTATGTGAATCGACGGAATGACCATACCCATTTCTAAAGCAAACTGCCGCCTTATCGATCGAATTCGGTCCAAAAGTTCCCCGTTTTGCTCTCTGTCCACCAGAGAAATAATGCCGTAGCCCACTTCGAGTTCCATGGGATCCAACAATAACAGGTGCTCTACGGATTCGGGCGCTTCTTCGGCTTTTTCCGATGCTTCGGCTTCCTTTGCCTCCCGGGCGATCACTGCTTCTTGGTTTTTTCTTTGGAACAAATAGGTACTGCCCCCTACGATCGCCCCCAAGATCATGAACGGCAAATGCGGAAGGCCGGGAATAATGCCGAACATAAAGATGATGACGGATCCCAAATAGACCGCCTTGGGATTGGACATCAGTTGTCGGCCGAAATCGGACCCCATACTCGATTCGGCGGCCGCCCGAGTTACGACGATGCCGGCGGAGGTGGATATGATCAGGGCGGGGATCTGCGTGACCAAACCGTCTCCCACCGTTAAGAGGGTATAGTTTTGGGCGGCCACCTCCACGGACATATCTTGTTGAAGTACCCCGATGATAAACCCGCCGATAATGTTGATGAGTGTAATCACAATGCCGGCGATGGCGTCTCCCCGAACAAACTTGCTCGCACCATCCATGGCACCGTGAAGTTCCGCCTCCCTGGCAATATTTTCTCTCCGTGTTCTGGCCTCGTTTTCATCGATCAGCCCGGCATTTAAGTCCGCGTCGATGCTCATTTGCTTGCCCGGCATGGCGTCCAATGTGAAACGGGCGGCCACCTCGGCGATTCGCCCGGATCCCTTGGTAATGACGATAAAATTGATGATAACCAGGATCATAAATACGATTAAGCCCACAATGTAGTTTCCACCGACAACGAAACTTCCGAAGGACTTGATGACTTTGCCCGCTGCCAGTTCCCCTTCGTTCCCGTGGAGTAGAATCAGCCGGGTCGATGCGATGTTCAGTGACAGCCGAAACAGGGTACCCACCAATAAGAGAGACGGAAAGATGGCAAAATCGAGAGGTCGCACCGTATACATGGCCATGAGAATAATGATGATGGAAAACGTAATGTTGAGCGCCAGCAACAAGTCCAATAGATATGGCGGCAACGGTATGACCATGACCATCAAGATGCCGACCACGCCCAGCACCATGACGGAATCACTGGTGTTGGACATAAATGCTTCTTTCAATGCGCCTTGTTTAGCCATATCTTCCTATGACACCTTGCCCTTCAGTCTGTAGACGTAGGCCAACACTTCGGCTATCGCCTGATAGAAATCCGATGGCACCTCTTCCCCGATCTCTACATTTTTATAAAGGCTCTGGGCCAATTCCTTGTTCTCGACAACCGGGATGTCGTTCTCCCCCGCCACTGCCTTGATTTTCTCGGCAATCAATTCCGCACCTTTCGCCAACACTTGGGGGGCGTTCATCACCAAACTGTCATACTTGACGGCAACGGCCAGATGCACCGGGTTGGTAACCACCACATCGGCTCTCGGCACCTCCTGCATCATGCGCTTTTTAGCGGCATCCATTTGTAATCGCCGGATTCGGGATTTTACCTGGGGATCCCCTTCACTTTGTTTGTGCTCTTCCTTAACCTCTTGTTTGGTCATCTTCAGCTGTTCTTCAAACTGCCACTTTTGAAATGCGAAATCGATGGCGGCCACAATCACCATGATGACACACACACGGATAAATATTTTCAAAATCACCTTAAAGATATAGAGGCATATCCCGCTCACCTCCAGCTTGCCCAGCGTATGAAGGTTGTCCATCTCCCCCTGGATCGTCCAGTAGGCCACACCACCGACAATGGCGAGTTTGGCCAGAGACTTGAACAGCTCCATGAATGATTGTTTGGAAAAAAGCTTTCCGAATCCTTTGATCGGGCTGATCTTGGACAGTTCCGGGGCCAGTTTTTGTGGTGACACCATAAATCCCACTTGCATGACGTTAACCAGCAACGCAATCACGACCACTGCGACCATTACGGGAATCACCATCATGATATACTGGCCCACCACATCCTGAACCATTCCCAAAAACCGGCCGGTTTCCAAAACCGGCGTTTTCACCCGAACAAAGCTTTCTTCCATTAAACTGTCCAGGCGGCCAAACATGTACGGTCCAAAGAGACAAAGCGTGGAAAGTCCCGCCAACAGAACGGCCACAGAAGAGACATCCTGGCTTTTGGCCACCTGTCCCTTTTTTCGCGCTTCCGAGCGCTTTTTGGGAGTTGCTTTTTCCGTTTTGTCTTGCAGGTCATCCTGTGCCACAGCTAAACCCTCATAAGCCGCATCATCACGGTGAGCATCCCGCCAAACTCACCCACATAGTGCTTCATGAAATACAACAACAACTCCAGTGACACCCCGAAGAAGAACAACCCAATGGCAATCTTTATGGGAAAAGCGACAATCAGTATATTGACCTGTGGTACGACTTTGGCCACGATTCCAAATGCCGCGCTGGTCAATAACAGGGCGGCGATGGCCGGGGCGCCCACTTTGATAGCCATGCAAAACATTTCCCCCGATGCCTCGACAATACGATTGAACACGCCCTCCCCGAGCCCGAAAGACCCGACCTTGATGATCGAAAAGCTGTCGGCCAGGGTCTGGAGCAAGACGTGATGGCCGTTTAACATGAGAAACAGTAGGAGTGCGATCCAGTATCCGAGCTGGGCCAGAATCGATCCTTGTGTTCCGGTCTCCGGATCCAACACGTTGGCAATGGCAAACCCCATTTGAAAGCCGACCAGTTGCCCTCCCAGCTGCACCGCGGCAAAGAAGAGGCGAACCATCAAACCGATAATAAAACCCAAGACCAGCTCGGAGAGCAGCAACCCCGCGGAATCCAACAGACTCTCAGGAAACAGTCTCGGGTCGGGTTTCACGATTGGAAAAAGGAGTATGGTAATCATCAATGCCAGCCCCGCCTTGACCGATTTGGGGACCGTCATGCCGCCGAATACCGGAAACATAAACAACACCACACCGATCCTGACAAGTATCAGGAGAAAACTCTTAAACTGTTCCGGCGATAGTCCGAGAAGATCCATAAAACGGTGTTCCTACCGAATATAGATTGGAATATTGGTTATACAGTTATGTCCAAAATCGATCAGCTTTTGGAGCATCCAGTTGGAAAAAAAGAGGAGCCCCAATAGAACAACCAGTATTTTGGGTACAAAGGTCAAGGTCATTTCCTGAATCTGTGTCACCGCCTGAAATACGCTGACCGCCAATCCCACGATCAGCCCAAGCCCCAACATGGGCATGGCCACCAATATCGTCACCTTTATCGCCTCCTGTGCAAACCCCACAATGAACTCCGGTGTCATGTCACCCTCCCACGAAGCTTTTAACTAGAGATCCCACAATCAGATGCCAGCCATCCATAAGCACAAAGAGAATCAGTTTAAAGGGCATGGATATCATAATCGGCGGGAGCATCATCATCCCCATGGAAAGAAGTACGCTGGCAATCACCATATCGATGATCAAAAACGGGATATAGAGAAAAAAGCCGATGATAAATGCGGTCTTGAGTTCACTCACCACAAAGGCCGGAATCAATACGGAAGACGGAATGTCGCGGGAGTCGTTCGGCTTGTTCATTTTGGCCATCCCCACGAATAACTCGAGATCCTTTTTCCTCGTTTGTTTAAACATAAACTGACGCACCGGTTCCATCGCAGCCGTTAATGCCTCCGACTGCGATATCTCTTCGCCAAGATAGGGTTGAATGGCATTATTATTGACCTTCTGCCAAACCGGCATCATGATGAAGAAGGTCAAAAAAAGTGCCAAACCGATCATGACCTGATTCGGCGGCATTTGATGGGTCCCCAAGGCATGACGCAAAAAGGAGAACGCCACAGCCAATCGGGTAAAAGAGGTCATCAAAATCAGGATCGCCGGGGCCAAAGATAACACGGTCAGAAGCGCAACGATCTGCAGCAACACAGAGACATCGCCGGGATTGTCGGCCTGGCCCACCCCCAACTGGACCATGGGCAACGGCATGGCGGCGCAGTAGCCGGCTGCCGGGGCCATCATCGCCCCAAACAGGATGACCGCCGGTCCCATGAACGCGGCGGTTCTTATTCGATTTATCACTACTCGCTTATTGATCATCCCGATCGCTCCCGATCCTCTACCGACGCGTTAAGAATCTTCTTAAACAATCCCTTGCCCACCTTGCCCTGCCGGGCCTGGTCGATTTTGTCGTCTACTTCCGGATTCGTAATCTGTGTCAAACATGTTATTTTTTCCGGGGTAATACCGATAACCAGTTTCTCTCCCGCCACATCCACCAACCCGATCCGCTCTTTCGGACTCACGTGATACAATGAAATCATATCGATAAGCCCGCCTTGCACAAATCCCTGTCTGTTGTATACAAATCGTTTGATCAAAAACAGAACAACGATCAGAACGGCCACCACAATACTCAACATGGCCACTGTCTTTATTCCGGCCCCCCACAAGTCCGGTTGGCTCAGTGCCTCAGGTGCTTTAGCCATTGCGTCCAACGTGCTTCACCTTTCGAAGACCCCGGCAGGATATCCGCTATTTCCGCGGAGCACCTGTCCGGCGATCACAATCAACCCAGTGACTTGACTCTCTCGGCCGGACTGACAATATCGGTTAACCGTATGCCGAATTTTTCGTTCACCACCACGACTTCTCCCCGGGCAAAGAGCTTTCGGTTGATATAGATGTCCATGGGTTCTTCGGCCAGCTTCGACAATTCGATAACGGACCCCCGGGCCAGCTGTAAGAGATCGTTTACCAACATATTGGTCCGGCCGAGTTCAACGGAAATCTCAAGGGGAATATCTAGAATAAAATCCAGATCTTTTGCTTCATCGTCCCCGTCGAACCCATCGCTCTCCCCGGCATTTTCCCCGTTCGCTTCTTGATCCTCGGAAGCATCGCTTACACTCGACACGCCCTCTTGGCTCGTTTCATCTACTTTCTCTTCCACTGCTCCGTCCTTTCATATCCCGTTCTTGGGGTTTTCGGCATCTGCGGGCCTCAATCCGAAAACGGATTCAGGCCACGCCCTTTATCCCTACTTCTTCTACTTTCAACCCGCGATTGCCCTTAATAACGCCCGGACGCCCCATCAATTTTTCCACACCCTGAACGCTGGCAACCAAGGGCTCGCCGATCCGTTGTCCGAGCTGGACGACATCTCCGGTTTTGAGCTGCAAAAGCTTTTCCGCCGTGACATGGGTCGATCCCAATTCCACAACAATATCCACCATGGTCGATCGAATCCGCTGTCGCAATCGCTTCCGCCATTTGGCATCCGTTCTCAGCTCCTCCTTTTGAACGCCCCCGGATAATCGGTCCCGGACCGGTTCGATGGTTGAATAAGGGATACATAGACTCACGCCCCCGCCGACACCTTCTATGTCCACGTTAAACTTGGTAACGATCACGGAGTCTCCGGGCAATACGATTCCTGCAAATTCGGGATTCACTTCAGAGCGAATATACACGATATCGATCTGAAAGACTTTCTCCCACGCCCGGGCGACATCTTCCAGGCATTGAGTCACCACTTTGCCGATCATGGCGTTTTCTATGGCCGTAAAATCCCGCCCTTCGATCTTTGCATGAGTGCGACCCTTTCCGCCGAAATAATACTCGATGAGACTGAATACAAAGTGACTGTCAAATACCAACAGCGCCTGCCCGCCCAGCGGATCCATCCGAAACACATGAAGACTGGTAGGCACCGGCAGTGAGAGCCGGAAGTCCTTGAACTTAACCATGTCAATCGGCTCCGCCTCAACATCGACGGACTTTCGAATCATGCCCGAAAGGTTATATCTGAAGTCCGCAGCAAATCGGTCATTAATGACCGAAAACGTGGGCAGCCGGCCCCGCAGCATTTTCTCCTGGCGAGTAAAATCGTAGGGAATCACCCCGTCGGATGGCGGTTCTTCTTCCGATTCCGTCTCAATCTCACCGCTGGTAACGCCTTTTAGGAGGCTGTCGACTTCGTCTTGTGACAAAACATTAGACATGTCCCTTTATCCTCTTACACTCCCGTATCATTCTCTTTTTCTTTGTTGCTGCAAGGTCCGATATCTCTCTTGGTGTCTACTGAACGACAAACTCCGTAAAATAGATCATTTGAACCGACCCGGTGTTCAAAATGCTGTTCAGCCGGGCAAGCAGTTCGCTTCGAAGGGTGACCCTTCCTTGGGGTGTGCTTATGTCTTCGAAGGACTTACCTGCGAGAAGCAGCAGTACGCCATCCCTTACTTCGGGGTCCCGTTTACTCAATTCTTGTTGAACCGCCGGATCGCCAACCTCGGCGGTAATCTTTGCCTTTAAATAGCGCCTTCCGCTTTCTCCCAACAAGTTGACGATAAAAGGTTTCATCTCGTGCATGATCCTTACTTGCGGTGCGTCCGTCTCGGCTTCTTTGGCTTCCGCAGTTGCCGCATCATCGGCGCCGCCGAACTTTTCCGACAAAAAGAACTTCCATCCAACAAACCCGCCCCCGCCGACCAGGAGCAGAATGACGGCAATGATTACAATTTTCTTGGTGCCGCCCTTGGATGACCCGTCTGTCTTTTCCACTTCGTCCATTGCAATGTCTTCTTCGTTCGCCATCTTGGCTTCCTTTCTTTCTCGGCCGATCGCGTCGACATCCGAAAATCCAACCGTTATGCTTTCTTAAGGATAACTTCAACCCGACGATTCTTTTGTCGTCCTTTTTTCGTATCGTTCGAATATCTTGGTCTCACATCGCCGTACCCTCCCGCAAACACTCGCTTTGCGGGCACGTTTCGAGTTTCTACCAAGTATCTATGAACGCTAAGCGCTCTGTACAACGAAAGCTCCCAATTGGAATGTTTGGCGCCTCTTTGAACGGGAACATTGTCCGCATGGCCCATGATGAGCACGTCGTTGGAAATTCCCTTTATGACTCTGGCTATCGTGTCAAGCAGAGGAAACATGTCCGGTCGTACGGACGCCTGCCCTGAACCAAACAGCACTTCGGCCTCTATGGATAACACCACACCCCTTTGATCTTCCGATACGTCAAGTAGATTTTCCAAGCCGGATAGGCCTGCAGTGCCCGTTGAATCGTCTTGCCCGTCGAGAAGCTCGGCCAACAGATGCCGGTTTGTGATTTTCTTAGATTTTCCCGAGGCCAGCAACTTGTCCAACCGATTGTTTAGGGTCTCCAGAACGGACAAGTCCGGTGCTTTCAGATTCACGAGGTCGGATCTTTTATCAACGGCTTCAATGCTGCTCAAATCAGAAAACTCCATGACACCGACACCACCTTCGAAAACACTGAATACGGAATTGAGCGTTTTGGTATCCATGGAAGACATGGTTAACAACATAACGAAAAAAGTCAGCAGGAGCATGAGGAGATCACCAAAGGTAACCATCCACATCGTAGTATCTCTTTTCTCCTCCCCGCCTTTGTCTTTACCTTTCCCCATAGATTGCTGTGTTCATTCAAAAACGCGGAATACAAATCGTTTGAACAGGACAAACGCCGACTCATCCCCGTCGTAAATATCCTCGAGGTCTTCTCTCATATTGCCTGCCAAAAGGATATCCACCCGTCGGTTTCGGGCTCGGGTCTGCCGGGTTTCATTACTGGCGATAGGCCTTTCTGCGCCGCATCCGTATGCCGTCAGCCGCATCGGATCAATGCCGCCGATGACCACGAAATACCTCAGGACCTCCAGGGCCCTCAATGCCGACAACTCTTGGTTTGACCGCACGTCTTTCTCCTGAGGGGGTCTGCTATCGGTATGGCCGCTGATCTCAATTGGATAAGCCCCTTTCTCGATTATCCTGCAGAGCTTTTTCAGGAAGGTATAACCGGCCGGCTTTATCTTATAGCCTCTCTTGTCAAAGAGCACCTTATCTTGAATGCGGATTTGTTGGCCTTCCGGCACCGTCCGCATGGTCACGGCATCGACCCCGGCTCCGCCCTGCTCGCCCAATTCTACGATCTCTTCGGCTTGTTTGAGCATGGGAACACTGCCCGGGGAAATTACCCTGGTTGTCCCTTCTCGGGAAGGTGACAGCCCTCCGGGGAGAATACCAAAGCTTCCTATCAGCGAGCCGAGGGCCGACAGACGCTTTTTCTCGTCGATTACGGCCATCGAGTTTAAGACGATGAAAAAAGCCAGCAGGATAATAAACAGGCTCACGATCATCATCCGGATGCCGTCTTGACCGGAACCGGATCCTTCTTGTTTTTTCTTCTTGGCCATAACCTACTGCGCCTCACCGCTTCGTTGGCTCGGTGGGAGAAAGGCCATCAGTTTCTGTTCCACGATGCGGGGGTTTTCCCCGTTCGACAAACAGATCACCCCTTCGATCATCATTTCCTTGACCAAAACCTCCTCACTGCTCCGGGTTCGCAGTTTTCCCGCAACAGGCATAAACAAGAGGTTGGCGCCCACTGCGCCATAAAACGTGGTCAGCAAAGCAACGGCCATGGCCGGACCGATCGAACTCGGATCACTCATCGATTGGAGCATCTGAACCAAGCCGATAAGGGTCCCCACCATCCCCAGGGCCGGGGCATATGTGCCCATGGTGGTAAAGATCTCGGCACCCAATTTGTGTCGATCTTCGATGTATGAAATTTCCGTCTCTAATATCTCCCGAATCGATTGCGGTTCCAACCCGTCGATGGAAAGTTGTATGCCTTTTTTCAGAAATTCCTCGTCCAGACTTTCTATTTCCGACTCCAAAGCCAATATGCCTTCTTTGCGAGCCTTGTTGGAAAATTCACTGAATTGTTGAATGATCTCCTTGGCGGAGGTCACCTTGGTAAAAAAGACGTTTTTGACCACCTTAATGACTCCGAGCACCTGCTTCAGGGGATAATTGATCATCGTCGTGCCCAGGGTACCTCCCGCCACAATCATCAAAGCCGGCACGTTGATGAATAACCCCAACCCCCCGCCCAGGACTATGGCGATCAGTACCAGGCCAAAGGCCGAACCGATCCCGAGCAGCGTTGCTATGTCCATAGGAAAGCCTCTTTAGAACCGCAATTTCGTGGTTTTGTTGCGGCTTATTACAGCAACCTTTGTGCCACTTCGTTCGGTCTGTAGGTTTGGAATAGGTGGATGCGGTTTCCCCGTGGCGGGCTGTATGGAGAGTCGCTGGAACGGCTATCGAATACCTTTAAAATTCGAAGGCTTTTGTGCGGCATTTCGGAAAAGCGCCCATTGGGAGGAATACATGCGGGCATCCGCGCCCGGTGGCATCCGTCCGTTCCCTGTGGAACGCCCCTACCGACCTGCGGTCTTTCTGTCAAAGTGTTGACGTAACCAGCTACCAGCCGCCATGCCGGACCCCGGGTCAAGAATCACGTCAACCTCATGGGGTGTGACGCTGGTCCGTGGTGAAAGACCATTTTACCAGCACCATTCCCGTGTATTCTCAGATATCTATACTCAGGCAGCCTCTGCTTTCAGGATTAGATGGGCATCTACCTGACGGATTCTCTTGATAACCCGCTTCAAAATGGATCTGAACTCCGTCCATTCCCGGAGTCCATAAGTCGATCGACCGTGGACCAATCCGGCAATATCGAAAATCTCATTATACAAACAGGGCTGATACAGGGGATCCTGTCGGAGAAAGAAGAGGGTTTGGGACAATACGGTGTGTATTTCCGTTTGATTTCGAGAGGGCTTTTTGAACAACCGTTTCAACCGTTTTTCTACGCCCCGCAGCGATCGGGTCCAGGAGGTAAAACGGGACTCGGGAAAGGGCCACGGCCTGGGACGGCGGGCGCGTTGAACGGCCTCGAGAAAATGCCGAAGCCGTGCCGAATCACCGGCCAGTAGTCTTTCTCGCATAACCGTTTCCCAGTCTACCGGCCGAGCGCCTTTTATCTCGGCACCGCCCCCGTATAGATTGAAGGCCGACACATCGGAGTTTTCCAGCTCCGCTTCCAATTCTCTTCTCGCCGTAATGTAGGCCAGCGTCGAGTAAATCGTCTTACCTTCCGGATTCTGTAGTTTTTGATGAATTTTGGGATCAAATACGAATCGGTTCCCATCCGATAGGTGTCCGTCCGCATGGACTTTGTCGGCGGACCAGGCAAAATCCTGTCCCACAAAAAGCAACCGTTTCACACCGCACCATAGGAGAAAACGAACCAGCGTCGTCCCGACGCCCTTGCCGGTACTCAGCACCAATTCTCGATCCGGCGGCAGATTGGAGCCCAGACCGCCTGTGGTCCACAGAGGCAGGGTCGGTCCCGGATAGGCCTCTACCACCGAAGGCTGCACCTTACACGAATAGATGAACGGAATATCTTCAACCCACTTCTTGTCAAGCCTTTCATATACCCCTTCCATGTTCTTCGTATAGTCGATGGCCATGCAGAGATCGGGTTTCAGCCCATATCGTTGAAGGGTCGGTAAGACTTGGAGACCACACACATAGAGCGCCGTTCCTCGATTCCGGGCCAAACGCGGCCCGAATTTCTCCAGGGTCGGACCCGCACCCAGAACGACCGCGGGGATAGCGTCCGCCCGCCCGCGAAGCCCCAACAGGCATCCTTCCCGCCTGGCACGGCCAAAATTTTTGAGCTCGTTTTCGATCATGACATCCTGCCGTTGGCGTACCGTGTTCATGTCACAAGACAGGTTCTCCAACAAACGCTTCCACTCATCCCGCCACTGCGCATATTCCGGTCCCAATTGACAACTGGGCATATCCGTCAAAACGCGGATCTTTCCAAACAGATAGTGTAGATCGAGTTGACTCGCCGCTTCCTTGAGCACCTGCTTTTCCGGCGGCAAGAAAAACAGTCTTCCTCCTTTAAGGAAAGGATGATAGTCCGTCTGAGACAAACAGGCCATTAAGAGCTCCGCCCTCGGTTCCAGCACAATTACCTTATGGGTCCCGGGCGTACGCCGTAATACCTCGTTAATTCCGTACCCGAGGTTACAGCCGATGATTACCGTTGCGCTCGCTGTGCCGTCTTCCCCGTTTGTCCAGTTTGTGTATACAAATTCCGGTGAAAACTGCTCAAAAAGGCCCGCTCCGGAAGACATTTGCCAGTCCAACATCCCACGACCATTTCGAAACAGGTTTCTCTTTACATACGATTCACTGACCGACCGACGGCTCAACCATGCACGACAATACGGATTATACTGCGCCAGGGCGTTAAGATTCGACTGCAAAAAAGACATAGTTAACCTTTGACAAGATTTCTTTTGTCCCTATTAGGGGTTATCGCTTGAGTGAAATAAGTTCCGCCAGCATTTGATCCGTTACCGTAATGATCTTTGAATTGGCCTGAAACCCCCGCTGGGTGGTAATCATTTTCACGAATTCGGTGGCGATATCCACGTTCGATTGTTCAAGGGAGTTGGGTGAAATGCTGCCCAGACCGTTTGTACCCGGTTGCCCCGTGATGGGATCTCCACTTAGCCGGGTCTCCCGGAAAAGATTCCCACCCTCTTTGTAAAGGGCTTGCTCGTTTTGAAACTTTGCCAATGTCACCCGAAACAGGGGAATCACCTCCCCGTTGGAGTATTGCCCCGTTATGGCGCCGTCCGTAGCCACGGTGACGGACTGAAGAGCACCCGCCCCGTAACCGTCCGCCGACTGGAAGGTCGTGGCCGAAGCCGAGCTATACTGGGTGGTCGCCAGCGATTGGGGCTCCCACGAGGAGGTGGTCGAATTATAGCGTGACCCCGTATCGAACTCAATTTGCATACCGTCACTGAAGGTGGGTTCAAACTGATAGTAGCCGTTCCCGCTGAGACTCGCCGCCGACCAGGTTCCGGCGCCCACGTTATACCCACTCATAGTGGTTCCGGTTACGGTCCCCGTGTCATCAAAGCTGATCGTCCCTCGGGCCAGCAGCCCCAATCCGGAGCCCACGGCACCGGTTCTTTGGTCTTCCGACGGGTTACAGGTGACGATATATTCCCATTCGTTGGTAGTAGTTCCGGTTGGATCGTAATATACCGTTATGTCGTGTGTGCTTCCCAGAGAGTCATACACCTTGACCGTTGTTTGATATTCGTAGGCCGACGCCGCAATCGGGGTGGTCTCGCTGCCATCCCATCCCCCCGTCCCCGAGGCCGAAAGGTCAAGCGTGTTGCTTGTCGAATCAGAATCCAAGTTTGTGATCATGGTCATGGTGTCCGTTTCCGAGGGCGAAGAGGTAAAGGACGACAGCGTAATATCCCCGATGGACCCTTCGTCTTCCCCCGTGGTCTCGTTCAATGCCCAGCCACGAACGATATAGCCTGCGGGATTCACCAGGTTTCCATCCTGGTCGAAGCGAAACTCCCCGGCTCTGCTATAAAACTCGTTGTTTTCGTTGTCCGGATCGCGAACAATGAAGAACCCTTCTCCTCCGATGGCCAGGTCCGTGGTTGAATCCGTGGACTCGAAAGACCCCTGGGCGAAACTACTCGATATGTCCGCCAGACTCGTTCCCCGACCGACTTGGGCCGTTCCGGCCGTGGTGGCCACGGTCTGGCTCAACACATCCTGAAAGGTGACCCGGCTGGACTTAAAGCCCACCGTATTGACATTGGAGATGTTATCGCCGATGACCGTCATTGCGTTTCCAAGCGTGCTGAGACCGCTGATCCCGGAAAAAAGTGCGCTCGATAATGCCATGGTTATCTCTCCTCTTCCTTATCTCGTTTAAACACTTAAAGTATCCATCTGCAGATTTTGATGATTTATAAACCTGTCTAGCCGTCGTCCACCGTCCTTTGAACCTCGACCACTTCGGACGGAGATACCCGACTGTCTCCGATCATCAGAAACGGCATATTCTGCTCATAAATGATCCCCTCCACCTCTCCCAGAACGTGCGTGCTGTGAGAAACCATGCCGCCGGTCTCACTCACCGGTTCGATTTCAAACGTGTATACGCCGTCGGACACGGACTCACCACTGTTGTTGTTCCCGTCCCAATCGAGGACATGCTGACCCGACTCTTGTCGTCCCATGTGCATCCGACGTACTTCGATACCCCGTTGATCATAAATGTATACATTTACATTCGCTGCTTGGTCTAACGTATAGGCACCCGAATTTGCCCGGCCGTCATTCACAAAGATGCCGTTACCGTCGGTTTTTACGGTCTTACCGATATAGTCCAGCACATTACCGTTTTCCTGGGCGTCAAGTGCACCCTGGATCTCTTCCAAGTGGTCATTCATGGCGAATTGCTGTTCCAAACCGGAAAATTGGGCCAACTGAGCGGTAAAATCCGTGCCTTCCATGGGATTGAGGGGATCTTGATGTTTCAGTTGGGCCATCAGCATGGTGAGGAATTGATCCATCCCCAAGTCGTCTTTGGCCTTACCGTCCCCCGAAGCCTTATCACCGGCCAATTGTTGATAGATCGGTTCCAGCCCTGCAATAGACATAATGTGACTCCTTTCATGCAAATAGATCCAATACGGTGTCACCGCCCCACGCCCGCGCTCGAGGGGGCGCCAGGCTTTCCGTTCCTTCTTCCGGGTCCGCCGATTGATTATCGGAAGCCGCCCGTCCTTTTCCGGAACGCCCGCCTGTCAGGTTCTTTTGTGCGTTGGCCATGGATTGTCCGAAGTCGTAGTCGATTTCCACATCGACTTTTTGGAGTTCTATCCCCTGCTGTAACAGACTCTGCTTCAAATCGGACACGTGGGACATCAACATGTCTTTGACGGAATGATGTTCCGCAATCATCGCGACCTTTAGGATATTATCCTTCATACTCATTTCCAGCTGGATCGACCCCAGATCAGGCGGTTTCAGCTGGATTTTCACGTGATTTTGACCGTTCTTAAGTGCCAGGCTGATTCGCCGTCCCACCTGATTGACCACGTGAACGGGAACGGATTCGGTAGCCGGCCTTGCCGTTTGGGCACTGTTTAATGTCCGCGTGAAAGCCCCCCCTCGAAGATGGGTGGTGTCCGGGCTTTTGTCTTCTCCTTGATTTTTGGGAATAAACTTTTCCCTCATTTCCATCCAGCGTTCCGGCTTGGCATCAGACATTTGCTTGAATAGATCGGCCGTCTCAAATCGGTTGTTTTCACCGGAAACTGTCTTTGACTCACTTGATCCTTTAGATGCCTGAGCAAACTTCCATGCCGCTAAACGACTGTTTTCGGCATTTCTGTCCGCGTTGGTTGATTTTGGATCTGTAACCGCATCCGGCCCTTTCTTCTGGAAGAAGGTCTGGAGCTCCGGCGTATTGCGCCGATCCGCCGACCCATCCTGTTTCGTATGCTCCCCCTGTTCTTTCACAAATACATGATTCAGCAGGCCTTTCACCTCTTTATCCATCTGAGTATCCGACAAGGCGTGCGGCTTCAATTGGGCCACTTTGTCTTTCAACATCTGGACAAATGTCTCCAGCGAAATCGGGCCTTTTGCCCTTTCTCCTCCCGCCGTTATGCCGATGCGGCGCAGCAGGCCATTGTCATCTCCTAGGGTGTCTTGTTTAATCTCGGCCGACGCCTTTTGCGGATTCATGTCGAGATAGGCTTTTAATCGCCGCGATAAGATCTCCAGGTCAAGCTCACCGCCGCCTTTCCTCGACTCGTTCAGAATCTTTCCTGTTTCTTGTGCATTCAGTCCGAATTTACGCAACACCGTCTCCATATGGGGGATGACGGATGCCTCCAATATGACTTGAGAGCATTCTTCGGGTGATACTTCTTTCAGCCCGCCCAGTTTCTTTAACAACTCAAGGGCCTTGATCCCGTCCGCCCTGCCATCGAAAAGTCCCTCCAGAAACTGCTCAACCTTGATCTTGGAAACGCCCTGGTCCAGCAAGAGCTTCTTTAGTCCGGCCATTGCTTCACCGGACAACCATAGATCTTCCAGTGGAATTCCTCCCGACATTAACAACTTGCGAAAGCTCTCAGCCCAAGGTTGATCCCCCTTTGCTTCCTCCGGATTCTTGCCCCCTCCCTGTGTGCTCTTCGCAGGATTGGGATCGGTTTTGTACGTGAAGGTTTTTTTACACGCCCCCAATGCCTGCTCCAAGAGGTGAGAGAACATCTTTTCAGGAGTCACTGCCCCATCCGATGTTTTTCCGCCCCCCGCAAGCTTGAGGCCCACATCACCACCCAGCTCTTTTTGCAACGAAGCAAAATCTATGGAAACAGGCATGTTCATTTTGGGTAGCGTCCCCTCACGCGCTTCAGTTAGTGCTTGTCGTATCAGCAACGAACATGCCAACACGACCCACTTTAGTTATTGTATGTGATTACAGTTGGTTACATGACGTGGTATGTTCCCGACAGCTTTTCGTCTACCCGTTTCGACTTGAAAATCCTGCCCTTGTTTGGCCGAACTCGGAAAATATTTCCCCGGACTGCGTCATGGTTTAAACTTGAATCAAGTAAAAATCCTTGACTTGATCCGGCTGAGTGCTTAAAATAAGGAGGACAAAAGGAAATTATACCGAAAGTCGGTATTTACGAAAAAGATGGGTTTGATATGAGTATCATTTCCCCTACGGATCCCACAGCCAGCCTCCCCCTTACGAATAAGGTCGCCCGTTCGGCCCATTCGAAATTCACAACGGAGTTGCGGAAGCAGGATGAGACAATGAAAGAGATGTCCCTCTCTAAGCCTTCCCCGAAAACAAGCGAGGCCAAGGAAAAGGCCTGCCGTCGTTTTGAAAAAGGGACCATACTGGATATCTTCGCCTAGACCCGTTTTGAAAAGCCGATGTAAGTCATCGGCCGACCATCTCCCCACAAAGCAGGAGCATCATGAAGCCACGAACCTTTTGTCTGGTATTCTTTTTTGTCTGTCTATCTCCGGCATATGCAACGGCGATGAATTCTCTGGTAACTGCCGACGGAATCGAGCAAATGGAAGCAGCTAACCTAAATCAGGAATTGATCACCCTCATCGCCGTGGAACAAACCTGTTCCGTTTCCCCTGAACTCCTCATTCATTTAAAGAAAGCCGGTGCGGATGACGAAACACTCAGACAAGTCATATTGGCGGACAGATATAAAAAGCCCCGACCGGCACGGCTTTCGGCCCAAGACATCGAGGTTTTGAAAAAGGCGGGGTGTTCCGATGCCATGATAATCCGGCTGATAGGGGGCTCAACGACGGAAATCGTGGTGGACGAACAGGGCGGCGAGAGCGTGGTGACGCGCACCGACAGACTTCAACCAACTCAAGAGGACAACAGCGTCGAGGATCCGAAGATGTTCTACATCAACATCGAAAAGCTTGAAAGAAATTAAAAAGCCAAAAACAAAACGTGATGGACACACGCTTTACCCCAATGTTGGGGTTTACGCTATAGGCCCAGCTTGGCAAGGCGCTCACTGATCTTCGCCGCCTTTTCGGCGGATACATACGGCAGGATTTGTCCCACATTCTCTCCTTTCATCTCGGAAAAGAGCGCAATGATTACGTCCATATCCAGCTTATCCACCAGCACCGCTGCTTTTCGGGGGGGCATGGTTTGATATACCTTAATAAGGTGTTTGATACGACCACTTCTGACCGCCTCTTTCTGCTCCAGATCACTTCGTACCGCTTTTTGTATTTTCGTGATCTTTAACAGCTTTTGATTGATTTCTTCTTTCAACGCCGCAAGCCTCTTTCTTTCCTCCGCCAGCGCCTGTTCCTTTTGTTCCAATTGTTTCCATTTTATCTCCAGCGCCTCCGGCGTGTTTTTTGTTTCCGCCGCGAGGGCGGACACTTCCCCGGGCTTTTTTGAAGTTTGTTCGCCCAACGGCTTTTCACTGGCCACTTGCGCTTCATTCCCCGCCAAAGCACTACGACTTTGCCAAAAGCCATGAAAAGAGCCCGGCCCTGACGTGTAGACGAGAACGCCTGTGTAACACAGCTTAACCAGCAACACGAACAAGATGGCCATGAAAACAAAAGACCGCACGGGAAATAGTCTACTTGACATGTTGTCTCACCTTAAAAAATCCTCGGACTTGATGCCCTGCCGGATTTCATAACATAACACCATTACGAAACCTTAGGCCGACCAATTCATCGGCCTCCTTTTGTTCCATCCGTTCCACGTTTCTGATATGCGCCTGCTTCTTCTGATCTTTGAGATGGGCCAGTGTCTCCTTCTTCACCCGCTCTGTCTCCACGGCACCCTGTCTTTCAGAAACATGTTCGGCCAGCTCGAAGCGCTTCGCCTCGGCATCCACCAATTCCTTGTCGAGTCCGTCCAAATAGGCACGATGAAGCCGATATTTACGGCCGTCCATACCCCGGTCCTGCTCGGCACGCAACGTTGCCCCGGCGGTACGTTTTCTTTCGCTGATCCGCCGGATAGCTTCTTGAGTGTCGAGTAATTCCTTTTGTGCGCGGGCAAGTTTCATCAGCTCGATTCGCATCTTGTATGCCCGATATCGCAAAACAGGATCGAGCTTAAATTTAAACGGCTTCATATATTTGCCTCTTTAAAAAGCCCCTTGAGCCGATCAAAAGCCGCTTTAAAGGCCACCTTTTCGTTAATTTCCTGTCTTAGGAAGTCATTTATCCGTCCGATTAACTTCTTGGCGTAATCTATTTTCGGATCGGTTCCATCCACATAAGCACCAATGGCAATCAATTCCTCTGCATCACGGTACGTAGCCAGGATTTCTTTTACCTTTTGACAAAGCTCCATATCTTGGGGATCCACCACATCCCTCATGACCCTGCTCACACTGGCCGGGACATCGATCGCCGGATAATGGCCCCGATTCGCCAAATCGCGAGAAAGCACGATATGACCGTCCACTACGGACCGTACAGCGTCACCCACCGGGTCATTCATGTCATCGCCTTCCACCAGTACCGTATAGATGCCGGTGATCGCCCCTTTGCCTTCGATACTACCCGCCCGTTCCAGTAGTTTTGGGAGTTGAACGAAAAACGACGGGGTATATCCCTTGACCGTGGGAGGCTCTCCCACCGCCAGCCCCACATCTCGGGCGGACATGGCGAATCGCGTTATGGAATCCATCAGCAGGAGGACGTTCAGCCCTCGGTCTCTGAAATATTCAGCAAGCGTGGTAGCAAAATAGGCACCCCGCATCCTCACCAGCGGGGAAACATCCGAGGTGGCCGCTACCACAACCGACTTTTTTAACCCCTCGGCGCCCAGTGTCTGTTCTACAAAATCTTTAACCTCTCGACCACGCTCGCCGATAAGGGCGACGATACTCACGTCGGCACTCGTATGTCTGGCCATCATTCCCATGAGCACACTTTTGCCCACCCCGGAGCCTGACATGATCCCCACCCGTTGTCCCCGACCCAGCGTGACCATGCTGTTGATCGCGGCCACCCCCACGTCCGTCACTTCTTTTATACTTCGGCGGTGCATCGGATTGACGACCTGCCCATAAAGCGGATAATGCACATTGGCCGGAATCGGACCAACACCGTCGAGAGGATTACCAAAGCCGTTTACAATTCTTCCCAAATAGTTGTCACTTACGGGAACGAAGGGCTTGTCATGAACCAGAGAAATTTTACAGCCGGGATTTATACCTCGCATTTCTCCGTACGGCATCAACATAATCCTTGAATCCTTAAAACCAACCACTTCACTCAACACGGGCTCCCCCTGCCCATTACGAATGTGACAGGTGCTCCCGATGCCTGCACCCGGACCCTGCCCTTCCGCAACGAGCCCCGTAACCTTGACGACCTTGCCTTCCACCGTTAAAGGCCGACACTGTTCCACGGCGGAGGAATAATGTTCCCAATTCATGACCGGGCACCCTCTTCATCAGCGCCGGCCGGACCATCGGCCTGTTCCATAGCCGACACGATCGTTTCCAGTTGGGTTTCCAGCCGGCCGTCTACGTTCCCGGATTTCGCCTCCAGAACACATCCTCCCCGCGTAACGGTTGGATCCGCCTCCATGGTCAGTGCATTCAACCCCTCGATCTGATCAAAAAATCCCGGTCTCAGTTCCTTTACATGCTCCAGGTCCTCCTCACTAACTCTCAGAGTCACCTCCGTTGGATCTGAAACGAGAGTAAAAGCCTCAAGGATGTTTCTTTGAACGACGTCGCTATCAACCCGGACCGTTCCCTTGACTACGCACTCGGCAATCCGGCGCACAAGGGCCAATATTTCCGTTTCGTTTTCTTTAACAAAACGTGCTTTATATTCAGTCAGTTCCTTTAACATGTCTTCAATGCTTCCCAATACTTTATCCAGCTTCTTGCCGCCCAACTCATATCCATCCTTTTGCCCTTGGGCAAACCCCTTCTCATAGGCGTCACGCTCGATTTCATCTGCCTTTTTTCGGGCTGAGGAGACAATATCCTTTGATTGAGCCACAATCTCTTCGGCGCATTTGGCATCTGATGAAACCAGATAATCGAACGGCATGTCCGTTTCGCACTCCAAGTTACCGAAAGGTTCAAACCCGCCATTGTTGGTATCGGCGTGGGAACCACTCCCGGGATTGTCGAAGGATTCCATCCGGAAGGCCTCAATTTGACGGTTGGTTCCAAGCGACTGCATATTTTGACTAGACGAGGACATCTTCGGTTCCTTTCGCCAGGACCACCTTGCCATCGGCTTCCAATTCTCTCGCCACCCGGATAATTGCCTGCTGGGCCGTTTCGACTTCGCTTACTTTCACCGGTCCCATAACCTCCATATCCTCCTTGAGCATTTCACCCGCCCGAGAGGACAGGTTACTAAATATTTTTTCTTTCATTTCTTCGGAAGCCGTTTTCAACGCCACACCGAGTTGCTGGCTTTCGACCTGCTTTAAAATCTCCCGCATGCCGCGATCGTCGACTTTGAGCAGATCCTCAAAGATGAACATCAGCTGCCTGACTTCCTCCGCAATCTCCTCTCGTTCTTCTTCCAGATTAGAGAGCACATTTTCTTCCGTCTCTTTGTCGATCTCGTTGAGTATATCCGCCAGTGCTGAAACACCTCCGATTTTCTTGCCGCCGCTGGAACCGCCCCGGCCGGTCAACGCCTTTCGAAGTGCGTCATCCACTTCTTGAACCACTTGCCGGGGCACGCGATCGATCTCTGCAATACGCATCGCCAAACCGGTCTGCATGTCCGAAGGAAGTCCGCTCAACACCTCCGCCCCTTTACCCGGTTTCAAATGGACCAAGATCATGGCGATCGTCTGGGGGTGTTCACCGTGGATTAGATTGATGATATCGTTCGTCTCCATTCCTTCCAGGTAATTAAAGGGGTAGTCTTTTTTCCCCTTGTCAATCTCCTTCTGGATGGCCTTTGCCCGTTCTTCATCCAGGCCCAGATCCGTCAAGGTCTTCAGGAAAGTGTCTCCTCCAACCACCACCTGTTCGTTGCCCATGGCATCGGTGAATTCGCTCATCACTCGGGTCACCACATCGGGTGGAACATGCTGGATTTCGGCCATCTTGGAGGCAATCTTTCCGACTTCTTCTTCGTCCATGTTCCGAAAGATCTTTGAGCTGAAATCCTCGCCCATGCACAGCAAAAACACCGCCGCCTTCTGCGGACCTGTTAGTTTGTTTGCATCAAGTCGCTGAGCCGTTGTCATCAACCCTCCTCATTGAGCCAACCTCGCAGGAGTTGTTCCGTCTTTTCCGTATTGTCCTGTGCCAGCTTCCGCGTAATTGCCCGGGGATCTTTTATTTCGGGTGTCGGTAACTCCCCTTGCTCCTCTCCCCCCTTACCACTCGGCAATTCTTCGTTCCGTTGTACTCTTGCGCCCGTATTTACATCCCGCACCGATTTGATAAGCGGTCTGACAACAAACATAAAAACGAGCAAAACCAAAACAATGTTGATCAAAACCCGTGAATATTCCTTGATTAAAGCCGGCCAATCGAGTGGGGCTTCCCCCGCCATGGCGGGCATGTCTGAACTGGAAAAAGCAAAGGAGCTCACATAGACTTGATCTTCCCGATCTTCGCTAAATCCCATGGCCCGTTTTACCAGCTTTTCAAATTCCGCCAACTCGTCTTCGCTGCGAGGGACATAGCTTTTTGTCTGAGCGCCGTCTTCTCCCGTAGCGGTTTTGTAGGTACCGTCCACCACCGCCGCCACGGATAGTCGGGTGATCGATCCGGACGGGGTGGTAACCCGTCGAGTGGTCTTATTGATTTCATAATTGACGACTTCGTTTTGTTTCTCTGCTTCTCCCCCGGAACCGGACCCACCTTGAACCGGCACCGTCCCCTGGTTTGTATTTTCGAGTCGGACCTCACCATCTCCGGAAGAGCCGTTCGTCGATTTTTCGGTGCTGCGTTGTTCACTTCTGATGACCCGACTGTCCGGGTTGAACTTCACCTCACTGAAATCGACCCGGTCAAAGGCGATATCGGCACTGGCCCGGACGATCGCCTTTCCCTCGCCCACTATTCCTTCCAGCATCGTCTGTACGCGACGGGCAACACCTTGTTCGATCTCTTTTTGATAGTCCAGCTTATTACTCGCAAACAGGGCCGCCGCGTCTCCATCGTTCGACCCTTTAAAGAGCACCTTGCCACCGGTCTCTACCACCGTTACCTGTTCCGGGGATAATCCTTCGACCGCACTGGCCACCAAATGCACAATCCCGGACACTTTGTCCGCCGCCAACACCGACCTCAGTTTCAGGGACACAGATGCCGATGGGGACTTACTGTCTTCCACGAACAACGATTCTTCCGGTATTACCAGGAGGACTCGTGCCCGATCCACCTCCCTGAAATCGCTGATCGTGCGCTCCAGTTCGCCTTGCAGCGCCCGTTGATAATTTAATTTTTGAACAAATTCAGTGGTGCTGAAATTGTTGCTGTCAAATATCTCAAAACCGACATGACCGCCCGCCGGAAGTCCGCTATTGGCCAAGCTGAGCCGAAGTTCATAGACCTGGTCCGCCGGCACCATCAAGGCGGTCCCGCCGGAAGTCAGCTTGTAAGGAATCCTTTGTTCTTTGAGTCTGGACACGATCTCGCCCGCATCTTCGGGAGACAGGTCGGCGTAGAGGGTGCTATAATTGACCTGGTTGGCCCACAGAAACATGACGGCAAATCCGGTTACGACCAGACCGAGCACAACCACCATCGAAATCTTCTTCGATGTCGGCATGGCGCTGAAAACGGAAATCAACTGATCAACAAATGCTTTCATACGCTCCTTCTATCCGCAACGACTCTTCTACTTTCATATTCTGCAGATATTGGACTTCCAACGAACTCAGCCCAACTTGATCGACTTTTTGAAAACGTTACCGGTTCGGGACGGTTTTAGATTTTAATGGGGCTAACTGTTTGAAGCCGTTAGAGTCCCTTGGTTTCGTTGTTCCTTTGACATTCAACAGGCACCACATATCTTGGCAAATCCACATGGTCAATTTAACAAACCCGGCCGCAACGAAACTTAGGGACTCTTACGGCTGAGTTTTAGCAGCATTAAAATCTGAGACCGTCCCGAACCTTACGCGGCAATACGGTTTTCACACACACGACGGTCGATGCGGTTCGTTGTCAACAGGAAGCCGCGGTGCGGCTTAACTCGGCTTTTTACGACGCACAGTGTTTCCCTTCAAAAAGACTAAAATTGCATGCGCATAATTTCCCTATACGCATCCATCGCCTTATTGCGAACCTGCAACAGAAACCGCAGCGAAATATCCGCTTTTTGAAGGGCGATCATCGTTTCGTGAATGCCGGTTTTGCCCATCATCAACCGCTCCACCGATTGATCGGCCTGGGCCTCCATTTCGTTGACCTTCTCAACGGCCCCGTTGATAAATTCACCGAAGCCTTCACCTTTGGGCGCCTCCCGTAACGGCTTGATCTCGTAACCGTCGCCACCCAAATGATCTTGTATCTTTAAGTCACCCATGGTTTACTCCTAATCGTTTTGACGGGTATCATTTACCGATCTGTAACGCCTTCAATGCCATTTTCTTGGTTACTGAAATCGCGGTGACATTGGCTTCGTAAGAACGACTCGCACTCATAAGATCCGTTGTTTCGGTCACGACATTGACGTTGGGAAAAGAGACATAGCCCGATTCATCGGCATCGGGATGATCCGGATTGTACACACGTCTGAAAGGTGTGGCCTCCTCCACGATTTCTCCCACCCGAACGCCGTTTAATGCCTCCACCTCACGATTCAGGACCGAGCCGAAGTCTTGTCCCGGCTTGCTTTCAACCAAGGCGATCATTCGTCGATACGGTCCCCCTCCCGGTGTGCGTGTCGTGTTCACATTCGCCAAATTCGTGGCAATCACGTTCATTACCGTTCTTTGCGCCGTTAATGCAGAACTGCTGACACCTAATGTACCGAACAGATCCATTATTATCGTCCTCCCTCGGTAATGGTATGCTTCAACATCGAGAATTTTCTCAACAGCAACTCGATACCCGACTGATACTTGAGGTTGTTTTGCGCCAGCTTGGACATTTCCTTATCGATATCCACACCCGAATAGCCCGCCTCAGAGAGGTCATAATGACTTGCCCCTCCACGCTGTGCGGGAAAATGCCGCGGATGCGTCCGTTCCACAGCTACGGACCGGGACTGACCGATCGCCTCGCTCAAGGCCTGCTCGAATGGAAGCTCCTTGGTTTTATAGCCCTGGGTATTTACGTTGGCGATATTATTGGCAACCACCCCGTGACGACGCTTCGCCACATCGAGCGCCTGCTCAACAACGTGATACGTTTTTCCAAACAGGGACTTGACCGGCATATGGCAATCCACCTTTCATGACACGTATCGTTCTAAATTAGCAATTTGCATGCCCTTTGCTTTTTTGCCTTACAGCACCTCCATGTGCTCCCGATATTCGTTGAGTTTGTTCCGTAGCGTCCTCACACTTATTCCCAGAATGTCGGCGGCGTGCGTTCGATTCCCGTCCGTCTTGCCCAACGTCTGGAATATCATTTTCTTTTCCATCTCTTTTAGGGATCCGGTGAAGGGGACAGGCTGTTCGGCCATCACCGGGGGTTCTTCCATACAAAACAGATCTCCGGTATCGATCTGCTCTCCCTTACATAAAAGGATGGCCCTTTCGACCATATTTTCAAGTTCCCGGACATTGCCGGGCCAGTCCATCTGCTCCAGTACTTCGAGAGCCCCATCCGTCACCCCTTCCACCTGTCGACCGTCAATTCGGTTGTACTTGTCGATAAAGTGATCGACCAAAAGCGGAATATCTTCTTTTCTGTTTCGAAGGGGCGGCAATTTGATAGGGACGACATTCAGCCGATAATATAGATCAGACCGAAAATTTCCCGCCTTTACCGACGCCTCGATATCTTGGTTTGTTGTCGCCATCACCCGTGCATCGACCGAAACCGGGTCTTGACCGCCGATCCGGTCCACCTCGGATTCCTGTAAAACCCGCAGTAGTTTGGCCTGGAGGTTGATGTTCATTTCGCTGATTTCATCCAAGACAATTGTCCCGTCCTGGGCCAACTCAAACTTTCCCCTTTTTCTGGATATCGCCCCGGTAAAGGATCCCTTTTCATGTCCAAAGAGTTCGCTCTCCAGAAGACCATCGGGTAAAGCCGCACAGTTAAAGGCCACAAACGGTCTCTTCTCACTGCCTTTGGCATGATGAATATACCGGGCAAAGAGTTCCTTGCCCGTTCCGCTTTCACCTTGGATAAAGACAGGAGCCTTGCTGTCGGCTATATTCCGGCCGATCTCGAGAAGCTTGAGGAGCTGTGGATTCTTTGTGATAATTTGCTGCGGCCCCTTGCTTTGGGTCTCTTGTTCCCCGAATGTCTGTGCATTGGCGACGGCTCGTTTCACAGTCGACTCTATGAGTTTGGGAGCCAGGGGCTTGACCATAAAGTCAAACGCCCCAAGCCGCATGGCCTCCACGGCGAACTCGACCGTCCCATAGCCGGACATCAGAATAACGGCAACCTCTTCCTGCTTGCGCTTTATCTTTTTCAATAACGCCAAGCCGTCCATGTTGGGCATTTTCAAATCGGCCATCACCACATTAAACGGACTCGACTCGAAACGCTCCCAGGCTTTTTCGCCGTCGGATACGGCGGTAACCTGAAAACCCCAGTCCTTGAGGGTTTCCGAAAGAGCAATTCTTTCCTCGTGTTGATCTTCCGCTAAAAGAATACGGTTTCTGTTCATCATGTCGTTGGTTTGCTTCTTGTGAAAGGGCTAAGACTTGTTTAACCCCAGAGTACCCACGGACCTTTCCACATCGATGTCATTGATTTGCGCCTGTGCAACCTTACTCCAAAAGGGATCTCCCGAGGCCACGATCTCGTTTAAGACGGTTTCCGCCTTCCGAGGAGCGATCGACCGGTAACATTTTGCGATTTCGAACCGTAGGCCGTAGCCGTCCATCTCCTTCGGCATAACCTGCAGGGCCTGTTCAAAGGCGACCACCGCCTTTTTATTCTCTCCTGTTTTGAAATACGTGTCTCCGAGTGCCTTGTAAACCGTAAAGCGGATGTCGTCCGTATCGCCCGCCCCGCCATCTTGCCCTTCCAATATGCTCAGGGCCTGACCGAATGCCGTTATCGCCTTTTTGTGATTGCCTATACCATTCAGCGCCTTCCCCATAGCGGCTAGTAGGCGGGACCGACTTTGTTGATCCGCCGCCCTTTCTAACCCCTGTTCATAAAGCGCCCGGGCCTTTTCGTACTTTTCTTGGGCCACGAATATATTGCCCAACCACAGGTGAGCCCGGGACACCTGGGAATACCTCGGGTACAGGGAAATGAATCGGTCTAAGACCTCGGTGGCCAGTTTGTATTTCTTCTCCCGATAGCCGCACTCCCCTAAAGCCAGCAGGTATTCGGCCGGCAAGCCCTCATCGGGGTAACATTCTCGGGCGGAAGAAAGCATGGAAATGGCATATTCACATAAATAGAGCTCCTTGCAGGCCATTCCGACGATTAACGCCGCCTCGGGCATTTCCGTCGGCACGATCAGCTCCTTTCGCTTTTCGTAATACCCCACCACACTTTTTGCCCCTTCGACGTCTCTCTTCTCTTCAAGCACACGGACCAAAGATTCCTCCAGACCTCGTACCGTTTCCAGTGTGAATCGGGTGTCGGGGTATTGGGCCAATACCATGGCCATGGTCTCCACACTTTTTTCATGACGACCCTCTTCCCGGTACCTGGCGGCAAGATCCACCGTGGCTTGTCGCATGACCTGCTCAACCTGGCCTTTAAGTTGGGTGTCAGGGTGTTTGGCCAACAATTCCTTCAGCGTCTCGACACATTTCTCATAGTCTTTCCTTCGCTTTTGAAGGCCGGCCAGCTTCAGAAGGGCCACTTCGGACAAAGGACTTTCGGGATACGTCTCGACGATTTGCCTGTAGATGCGACTTGCGGTTTTGGACGTTTTCGGGTTTTCGGGCAAGGCCGCTTCACTTAGCTCCAAGGGCTGTTGCGTTTCCTGCTTCTCGGCGATCTCACCCAATCGCAACAAACTGACGATACCCGCCTCGGAACCGGGATACGTTCTTGCCACCAGACTGTACAGCTTGGTGGCCTTCTCGTCGAAGCCCTCCTCACGAAAGGTATCGGCGATTCGGGCCAGCATCAGATCCCGCTCGTCGGCGTTCGGAAAATAGTTGATCACCTTGGAAAAGACGTCCCTGGCGGCTTCAAGTTTGCCCAATTCATAATAGTTATAGGCCCGATAACGGAGTATGTCGGCATCTTCATACACCGCCCCCGGATGATCCGACACCAGCTCATCGAGAATCCCCATAGACTGTCGAAACGACTTCATCTCGTGGAGGGCTTTGGCCATTTCCAGTTTTGCCTGCCGGGCCACCTCCGTTGAGCCATACGTAGCCGTCACTTTCTCAAAGCATCGCAACGCCATCAAAGGACGTTGGGTCCGAGCCAGGACCTTTCCTTTGTTTAAAAGCGCTTGCGGAATTTCAGGGCCGGGGGCATCCTGGTCCAACACCAGGTCATAATACCGGATCGCCTCGAAGTGTTGGCCCGCCCGGGCATATACTTTACCCAGGGAAAGGCGGGCACCGGGCACATGCTCCGACTTGGGAAATCGACTGATAGCCCGTTGATACCGCTTGGAAATGTCAAGTAAGTGCTCCGAAATTTCTTCCCTGAATTGATTATAGGTCGTATCGGCCGCTCTGAAGTAGCTGTCTTCCAAATGGGGGCTCCGCGGATAGGCGCGGATAATCTTCTCGTAAAGAGCGACGGCTTTGTCCCACTCACCATTTTCTTGATGCTTTACCGCTTGTTGGAACAGCTTGCCGTCCGGAGACGCATTGTGTTCCGATTCCGACGACCCCCCGGTGTCACCCGCCCGGGGGTTTGTTTTGTCTTCTTCAGGCCGGGGTTTCTCGTCGGCATGGAGGTCCGTCAAAACTTCTTTTTTCGCTGTCTCCGCCGCCGTCACCCTAATATGAAACTTGATATGAGATAGGCCTTTGTCCTTCTCCATATTGAAATCGAGGACAGCATCCGGCCGCTGCAATCTCACCACAAGGGCGGCCACATTAAAGGGTCGTTGACCGACCTCGATGTCTTTGATCCACGGGTCCCCCACGATGGCCTCATAAGCGTATACTTGGTCCGACACATGGGTATCCTTAAAAGCGATGAGGGTCTCTGTCTTGCCAAACGGAATCACCTTGTGACTTGTATATCCTTTCACATCTACTCGTATGATCGCACCATCGTCTCCACTGGAGGTGGACACCTTTTCGATAACCCCGTATCCGTGGGCATGACCGACCCCCCAGAAGAGAATACCCAACAAGGCGACAACCCTCAGGCCACATTTCCTCCCAAAGGACTTCCGGAACTTGACCCCACCGCTGCGGGGATTTCTGCTGGGTCGATTCATCGTTTTGGTCATTGAATTTTCAGGAATATTTTGCAATCAACCAACACCGACTATCGGCGCTGGAAACTCTAGATTGAGCAAGTAACATGCCAATGCCCGTTATAGCGGCAAGGCCACGATCCTATGTACCGAGCTACACATAACCTTATGGGATTGTTGAGGGGATGAAGAATCGAAGGTGCCAACCAGGGAATGTGGCAACTGGGGAGATGTCAGCATTTTGACGAAAAAGAGGGCTTTTTATGGAGCTGTCAACCGTTTGACGACGGCCGAATCCACGGTGAAAAAGCGGCAGATCAAGACTATGAGGCCATCGCAGAATTGTGGAGGTTCTTCTTCTTCATTTTTTCGATAAGGGTTGTCCGATTGATATTTAGTAGTTTGGCCGCCTTGGTCTTTACCCAATTGGTTTCGCTCAAGGCTTGAAGGATCAGCTTTTTCTCATACTCTTCCACGGCATGCTCAAAGACGATGCCGTCTTTGGGAATTCTCACCTCGATCGATTCGACTTTGTCGCCTTTACCCTTAATGGAGTCCGGTACGTCGTCTAAGTCAATTGTTTCATCACTGGCCAAAATCACCAATCGCTCCACCAAATTCTCGAGTTCCCTCACGTTGCCCGGCCACGAGTATTCCATGAGGGTATTCATTGCCTGTTGCGTGAATCCGCTGATGTGCTTCTGTTTCTGTTTATTGAATTTAGCCACGAAAAATTCGACCAACAGGGGAATATCCGACTTGCGCATGCGCAAGGGCGGAACCTTCATGGGGATCACGTTGAGTCGGTAATAGAGGTCCTGTCTGAATTTTCCCTTATTCACCGCGTTGATCAGGTTCTTGTTTGTAGCGGCAATGATACGAACATCGATCTCGAGGGTTCGCGTGCCCCCGACCCGTTCAAATTTTTGCTCTTGCAGGATGCGCAACAACTTTACTTGTAAATTCGGACTCATATCCCCGATTTCATCCAGAAATATCGTCCCGCCGTTGGCCATTTCGAAGCGGCCCACCCGCATCTTGTGGGCACCGGTAAACGCCCCCTTTTCGTGTCCGAAAAGCTCGCTTTCCAGAAGTTCCTCAGGAATCGCCCCGCAGTTAATCACGATCATGGGCTTATCCCTTCGGTAACTATTGTAATGAATGGCCTTGGCGATGAGTTCCTTGCCGGTACCACTCTCCCCGGTAATCAATACGGTACTGTCCGTGTCGGCCACCCGTTCGATCAGCTCGAACACCTTCTGAATGGGCTTGCTGTCTCCGATAAAATTGTCGAACTGGTATTTTTTGCGCAGTTGTTGTTTTAAAAGGGTGTTTTCCCTCTCTAATTGCCTGAACTTTAATGCCTTTTCCACGACCAACAAGAGTTCGTCCGACTTGATCGGTTTGCTGATGTAGTCGAAAGCCCCCTTTTTGATCGCCTCCACCGAACTCTTGATCGTGCCATACCCGGTTATAATAATACACATGGTCCCCGGAGACTGATCGATCACATACTCCAGCACCTTCATCCCGTCGACCCGGGGCAGATTCAAATCGCTGACGACCAGATCGTAGAAATCGTTTTCGACACGCTGAACGGCTTCCCTGCCGTCTTTCGCCTGGTCCACCTCATATTCGGCCTGACCGAGTATGTCGGAAACGACTTCCAGGACATCCGCATCATCATCTACAACCAGTATTTTTTCCATACAATCTCCCACAACGTCCATCTGCCGATGTTGCCGTACACGCACAATGGCGCCACTCGCAAATTGCGTGCGTAATCACCCGAAAACCGGCTATTTGCTTAAAACGCCATAGTTTTTTTATAGGATTAATTGAGGTATAAATCAAGAGAATTATGGGTGGAGGAGCCGAATCAGGTGCAGCGGGTTTGTCAGGTAACGCCTGGCGGCGTAACCCGACCTACAACAAGCTACAAGCGTTGGGGCCACTTCA
>CAYTTQ010000026.1:0-22656 GCA_964440795.1 uncultured Desulfobacterales bacterium
ACGGGCGGAAGCCGAGATGGCAAAATGTGAAGTTATTTTTGCGCGAGCCCTAAGGTGGTGTTTGCGGGGCAGGAGTTAGTGGAGATTCGATACAAACCGTTCCACCTCCACTTCCAATTCATACACACCCCCCATCAACGCCAAAAAACCGGATTCGTCACATTTCAGCACAGACTGGGTTATGCCCGCTATATCCTGCTTGACCGTTTCTTTTAGTTCGTCGGATGACAGGCTGGCGATGAGGTTCCCCAGACAAATGATTTGCAGCGACCGGGTTTGGGCGTTTTGTCCATCCAGACGTTCCAGGTCTTCCACACTGTGACATTCGCATGCCTGTTCGATGTGTTTGGGCAGTCGCCAATGGCGAGACAAGAGACCGCCCAGATAACCGCTGGACGGGAAGTCCATCCGGGTTTCTGCCGTGCTGAAGAGGACCCCTTCTTTCTCGGCAAACTGTCTGAGGGCGTCATAGTGGTCCGGGAAGAACTTCAAGTAGACCAATTTACCGATGTCGTGAAGTATGGACGCAGACCAGAGTTCTTCGAAGGAGAGATGGGGTTCATATTTCTTGGCCAAATATTTGGTGATGAGGGCGGTGTAAAAGGAATGAAACCAGAAGCGGTCCAGTTCGGCCTTTTTGTCGATCGCCAAGGTGTTTACTACGGTGAGCGAAAGGACCATTCGGTAGACCTCGTTTAAACCCAGGAAAGCCAGTGCATATGTCATGTTGGTTATTTCTCTGGGTAAGCCGTAATAAGCCGAATTGACAACCTTTAAGACCTGTGCCACCAGTGACGGTTCGCCGTTGATCAAGCCCGCAACCGCCGCCATATTGGCGTCGCCGCCTTCAATGACGTTTTGTATTTTTGTGACCACTTCCGGTAGGGCGGGAAGCGTGAAGTGTTCGCGTAGAAAGGTGTGAGGGTCAATCTCGATCGGGGGTAAGTCGGACATAGTTTCCTCGAGTCCTACGGCTATACTGTTTTTAGATCGATATGACTTCAATTTGTCCCAAAAAGAAGCGTTTTTTTTTCACGGACAGACATCGTCTTCAACCACGATGATTTACACTACTATTTTATGCAGCATATGTGCCAAGCTAGACTGATGAGGCGGCGGATAATCGGACTTCTTAATGGATTGTGGGGGCTTTCTTTTTCAACGCCTCGTCAGCCAAAAAATGCAAGACTTGAACAGACTCCGCATCGGGGGGGATTGTGCTTTCTGCGACGTCATAAATCAGTTCCTGGGCTGTCGGACTTCCCGTCTCAAGTCTATGATTGACCAACTTCAACTCATTCGACTTTTCGTTATATAAAACAACATATCGAAAAACGGGGGCGGATGCTTGCGCCCGTTCACACGGTCCAAAAATAGCACAGTTGTTCACGCTGAATTCTGCAGGGACAAACTCGTATCCCAGGATTTCTATAAACAGACGAAGAAGCTGAAAAACCGCATCCACGTCACCGGACAAAAACGCGTCCTTTGCTTCATCCACCAACCCGTCTATATCCGCTTTTTCATATCGGAGGTCCAACCGCTCCACCGCTCGGTCATGAACATGCTGCACGGCTTCCTGCCCCTTGCACAGCAGGATGTCGGAATCATTGAGGATTTTGATAATATTCCGAATGCTTATCATCTCTTTGAGTTCGGGGCTTCGCCGTAAGGTGACGTCTTCCAGGGTTGTATTTGTATATAATGGCAGCTCATTGTCGAGTACGAGTACCTCGGCGGTGTCCGTTTCAAGCGGGCGGTAATAAAGTTCCAGGTCTCTGCGTTTTTCATGGGTGTACGGGCTCAGCATAAGCAGTTCCGTTACGGCTTCCTTGTCTAATTTGTGCACTCCGGCTTGGGCGCCGATAGACTGGGAGATCTTGGCGGCAAGGGTGTCGAGCCTTATTTTGGTTTGAATATTTTCTCTAAATGACATGGCAATTCCTCCACGGGTACACTCCAGTCTGGGCAATTACTTCCAACGAAGTTGACTTGTCTTGCCCGCTTCCATCCAATTCGCACCGTCAAAAAAACGACACCCAATGTCGGGGTGGCACTGAAAACATCCGCCGGCCTCCGGTCGGACCGACGGTATAAAGGATCATCGATGGAAGGAAAAAAACCTTGTTAGAAAATACCATACGTGGCGGGAAGCGTAAACCGGAAAGCAAGGCCCAGATCCGTGGAACGCACTCTGGCCCGGCTGAAAGACCGTTTTTTTATACGAGGTGTAAGACTTTTGTGATATAGAAAGCTTCCATGTTTTCCAGGGCTTATTTAAGGGTTGTCCTGTTTTTACTTGTTCTATTGCCCTCTGGGGCAGGGGCCGGACTCCTGTCGGGTGACACCGATGCCGAGTTGCCGTATCACTTGACTGCGGATCGATTGCATTTTGACGATGTTACCCGAACCTATGAAGCCAGAGGCCGGGTGATCATCAAGCGAGGTACGCAGGCGTTGTATGCCGATGCAGTCGATTTTCACGTGGATACCAAACAGGCGGAAGCCTGGGTGGCAGACCCCGACGGGGCCGTCTATCCCCCAAGACAGACCCGGGACGCCGCTTTGGCCGAAAAGACGCCCGCTGTATGGTGGAACTTGGAACCGGACAGGCAAGTCATGGCCTTTGCGCCCAAATTCTGGGAAAAGGTCTATTTCATATCCGGTCGGGACCGTCTGAAAGGCAATCGAATCGAGATGAATCTGGATACGGGGACCGGAACCGTCTACGACGGTCACCTGTTTATTGAGGAGAATCACTTTTACGTGCGGGGAGATGAAATAAAAAAGACCGGAAAAGATACCTATTATGTCAAGGACGACGTGGGACTGACCACGTGCGACGGTCCGTCGCCGGACTGGGAGATCACAGGAAGAGACTTAAGAGTTACTATCGAAGGGTACGGCACATTGAAGCATGTGGCCTTCAGGGCCAAGTCGATTCCCGTCCTCTATGCGCCCTACATCCTGTTTCCAGCCAAGATCAAACGACAAACCGGTCTGCTGGTCCCGCTGATGCTCTATTCCGACACAAATGGTTTTGAGTATATCCAGCCCTTTTTCTGGGCCATCAACGAGAGCAGTGATGCCACCGTGTATGAACATTATATGGCCCACCGGGGATATAAACACGGTCTCCAATATCGGTATGTCCTTTCTCCCGACAGCCGAGGCACGGTCATGTACGATTATCTGTACGATAAACAAATTGATGATGGGACAGAACGCACCGGCTCTTCGGGATACTACTATGAAGGCTTTCGTGAGGACGACGTGGACCGGTTGAATCGGAAAAGGTGGTGGCTCCGAGCGAAAAATGACTGGAGATTCCCCGGTGAGATCCTAGCCAAGCTTGACTTGGATATCGTCAGTGATCAGGATTACCTGCGAGAATTTGACACGCTCTATTCCGGGTATGACCATTCCGATGATTATTTTCTCCAGGAATTTGGTCGAGGGCTGGACGATGAGACGGAGACGGTCCGATTGAACCAACTCTACGTTAACAGGAACTGGAATCAGTATAGTTTGAATGCCGACTTTAGGTGGTTTGATGATATTATCGCCAGAGAACATGACAAGGACGATACCGCTTTGCAGGAATTGCCCAGCATCACCTTTCTGGCTTCCAAGCAACAGGCCTTCGATTCCCCGTTTTACTTTGACGGGACCGCCGCTTTGAATCATTTCTGGCGCGATGTGGGCCCTCGGGGGTACAGCGCGGAATTGTACCCCCGGTTCTATTTTCCCACGACGATCCTAAACTACGTTGACTTGGAACCCTCCGTGGGGGTGCGAGAAACCGCGTGGCAGATTGAAAGTGGTGACGAAGACCCTTTACATGATACGGACATACTTCAGTCGAGGGAGTTGTATGACCTGAAGGTGGATTTGTCCACAGAGATATCCAGGGTGTTTGACGTCGACGGGGGCAGTACCGATAAGATCAGGCATGCCATCACACCGCAAGTGGTCTATTCCTATGTCAAGGATGTTGAACAGGAAGACGTTCCTGATTTTGTTGGAATCGTCGAAGAAGAAAGTAAGATAACCTATTCATTGACCAATACGTTTACGGCCCGGCGCGGGAAAACAGAGAAGCCGAACGGGGAATCCCCCCCCCGATATTCCTATCGAGAATTCTGTCGGCTTAAGCTTTCGCAGAGTTACGATATCGTCGAGGCGACTGAGACACTTCCCCCCGACGTGGAAAGGCGTCCGTTTTCGGATGTGGAGGGGCGCCTGGAATTGAGTCCGTGGAACTGGTTCAATCTGGTGAACAATATCACCTGGAGTCCCTATGACCGGGATGTTACGAGTCACGACGGTATCTTGTCTCTCAAAGACAATCGTGGAGACCGTCTGTCTTTGGACTATCAATATGAACCGCACGAGACCGAGACGGCCCTGGTGACGGTTTTCTTGGAGTTATTCGAACCATTTTCCGTCTCTTGGGAAGAGGAATACAACTTGAGGGAGCAAGAGGACGCCGTGTCAACCCTGACCTTTTTCATTGAACCTCAGTGTTGGGCTTTGCGGGTTAGCTATACGGATGATAGGATATCAAATAAGCGAGAGTATGCTTTTGAAATCAGTCTATACGGCTTGGGCGAATACGAGTTGGGTCAATACGATGCTCGCAGGACGGAACATAGAGGAGCTGTAAATGGAACAAATGATTGACACTGGCAGGTTTTGGTATGTGCTGCACACGCGAAGCCGGTTTGAGCAGGTGGTTTACACCGGCTTGGAAGGCAAATCTCTGGAAGCCTTCTTGCCCAAGATAACCGTCATGAGTCGTCGTCGCGATCGGCGCAAGACCCTGCGAGTCCCATTGTTTCCCGGCTACGTGTTTGTGCGAAGCGCCCTCGACGCCCATGAACGACTCGAGATTGTAAAGACGGTCGGGGTGGTTCGGATTGTAGGCAACAAAACCGGGCCGGTTCCCGTTCCGGACGAGGCCGTTGATTCGCTTCAGATCATGATTGCCACGGGTGATGACATTCAAACGGGGACCCGTTTCAAGAAGGGAGATCGGGTTATTGTCGTTAGTGGGCCATTAACGGGGGTGAAGGGAACCTTTGTCAGACATAAAGGTGGCAGCGGCCGCGTGGTGGTGGCCATCGATGCAATGGAGCAGTATGCCTCGGTACAAGTGAACGAAGAAGACCTTGAAAAAATCCCTGATTTTGCCTGATTCTGGTTTTGCCTGATTCTGGTTTTGCCGGCCCCTGATTTTACCGGATAAGAGATGGCCCCTTTATCGGGGAGTACCGAACAGACCGGCCTGGGTTGCGAGACCCAAGTGTCGATAGGCTTTTTCCGTCACCTTCCGGCCGGCGGAGGTTCGGGTCAAGAGACCGGTGTTGAGCAGATAAGGCTCCACAATATCGACCAGCGTGTCGGATTCCTCTTGGAGCGTGGCGGCAATTGCTTCGATACCGACGGGTCCTCCCTTGTAAAAGTCAATAATCGTTTTCAGGTACTTCCGGTCCAACCGGTTCAACCCTTGTTTGTCCACACCTTCGAGTTCCAGTGCCGCCGCCACCGTTTTTTTGTCAATGACTCCGGATCCCCTTACTTGGGCAAAATCTCTTATCCGCTTCAATAGGCGATTGACGACCCTCGGCGTGCCTCGGGAGCGACGGGCCACCTCATAAGCGCCGTCCACGTCGATAGGGACTTCTAAAAGTGCTGCAGAGCGTTTGGCGATTTCTATAAGGTCCGTGTTCGAGTAAAAATCGAGCGTCCTAAAAATGCCGAAGCGTTCCCGCAGCGGGGCGGACAGGAGTCCGGCCCGTGTGGTGGCTCCGATTAAGACAAAACGTTCCAAACGATACCGATGACTTCGAGCATGAACGCCTTTGTCAAACACAAAGTCTACGGCAAAATCCTCCATAGCCGGATAGAGGAATTCTTCCACCACTTTCGGGAGCCGATGGATTTCATCAATGAATAGCACGTCCCCCTCTTCCAGGTGAGTCAATATGCCCAGAAGATCGCCCCCTCGTTCCAACGCCGGCCCGCTGCTGGTGGTAATGTTTCCCCCCATTTCTTCGGCCACTATGTGGGCGAGCGTGGTTTTGCCCAACCCGGGCGGTCCATGGAAAAGCATATGATCCGGAGGTTCTCTTCGCTTTAGTGCGGCCTGAATCGTAATGCCCAGCGTTTCCCGGATTTCTCCCTGGCCGATATATTCGTCGAGTACCTTGGGACGAAGCGTGACAAACTCAGAAACCTCGTCGTCCGACGCCCTCAAATTCTCAAACGGCATATCCTGGTTCCCGCCGGCCCGTTGACTCTTCTGAGGATCGCTGTCGACCATTATCGGACCTCTCCACGATACACTTCTTCAAACAGTTCCTCTGCTGTCTGGATTGCATCGTTTCTCTTCAGGGCCTCGGCAATCATTTCCCGGGCTTCTCTCGTCTTGTGTCCCAGTTGTCTCACCAAAACCTCCTCCACCTTGATCGTAAAGTCCTCTTGACTTGGTGGGGGCTCCGGCGGTTCCTTTTCACTGTGAATCAAGGCGAATTTGGCCACCTTGCCTTCCAATGTAGCCAGGATCTTTTGGGCCGTCCGGTTGCCAATGCCCTTGAGCGTTTTGAGATAGGCCACGTCCCTGGATTCTATGGCAGTGGCGATCTTACGGATGGGAGCGGTAAGTGCCTGAACGGCCTTCATGGGACCGATATCTTCGACGGATATGAAATAATGGAAAAATTCGCGTTCGATTTCAAGGTTGAATCCGATGAGAGTCGGTTTGGGTTGGCGTTCTGTTTGGTGATAGTAGATGTACAACGATATCTCGTCACCGATTTCCTTGGTTTCGATTGATTGACGAATAACGGCGGGCAATAACACTTCATAGCCGATCTGGTTGGCCAGAAGTAAGATCCGGTCCTGTTCAATCCTTATCAGTTTTCCCTCTAGGTAGCCGATCAAGATGGCTTACTCCTATATCGCAACAGTCCGACCAAGGCTATCGCCAGGGCATCGGAAGCGTGAGACGGCGAGATGGGTTCTGTTGTTTTCAGCAGGGCCCTTACCGATCGTTCCATTTGCGGCTTTCGCGCGGCACCGTTTCCTGTGAGTACCTGTTTTACCTCTCGCGCCGCAATCTCTATGGTAGGAACGCTGTTTTGCCGTCCTGCCAGATGAAGGACGCCGCATACCTTTCCCAAAGCGATGCCCGACTTGGGATATCGCTGTAGGGAAAAAGTGCCCTCAATCAATGCCAGCGCCGGTTTTTCCGTTTGGAGTATGGCGCATAGCCGGGAAAAAATATGCTCCAAACGAGCGGCCAGGTCTTCGGACTGACTGGTGCGAATGGTACCGAAGCGAAACGCCGATACTTCCCTGGCCGTTCCTTCAACAATGCCGTAACCGGTGGCCGCCAATCCAGGGTCTATACCGATGACCTTTTGCTTGGAATTCACAGTACTCCAACTTTTCGGGGATTATTAAGACGAACGCGATAACAAAACCCTGCGCAAAAGACGGCTGCCGGTGATAATAAAATCGGTATAAGATCCGTTGACCGATGGATGATTACCGGATACCGGTGGTTAGAAACGGTCCAACCGTTCTGTAGCAATTTTCGCTTCGCTCGAGTCGGGGTGCTTTCGAACCAACTCTTTAAGAATAAGTCGTGCGTTATCTTTATCACCGAGATTAAGGAAAGCCAATCCCTGTTTCAACAGGGCACTCCGGACCTTGTTTCCCTTCGGATAGGTTTCAATGACCTTCTGATATTCCAGTATCGCCTTTTCATACCATTTTTCACGGTAATAGATCTCGCCAATCCAGAACTGGGCGTTGTCCGCCCTTTTTGAACGGGGATGGGCTTCCAGAAAGCGTTCGAACAGTTTTTGGGCGGTCTCGTATTTTCCTTTGTCAAACGCTTCTTTGGCCTGTACGTACAAATCGCCCGCGGTTTCCGCCCCGCTCCCGTCATCGGGGCTACCCTCCTCCGGTTGACTCTCGGCGTCAAGTTTTTCTGAGGGTTCCATCCCCAGATATTCTTCCAGGCGGACGAGCCGGTCTTGACTGCTGCTAAGGTCTTCCCCAAAATGTTGCAGCTGGTTTTCCAAGTCCGATTGCAAGCGTTCCCAGTTGTCGGCATGCTTCGTCGCGCGATATTCGCTTTCTTCCAGTTGTCCTCTGAATGCTTTCAACTCATCACGAATCTGGTTCAAGAGAGAACCTAAGTCCGCCTGTTTATTTCGAAGGGTGTCTCCTGTCTGGGCCTGCCGGTCTACTTGAGTGGCAATCCGTGCTTCCAACGCGTCTAACCGCTCTTGCTGTTCGGTAACCTGTCGGTGAATTGCAGTGATGCGCCGATCGAGGACGCTGACGTCCTTTTGTAAAGCACAGCCGCCGCACACCACCAAAGGTGCCAGTAACACCGTAATAACCCGCCCTGCAAACCATTTGCTGCAAAACATGGTCTCTATCCCCAAAAGCCGCCTAACAGACACAAGGGCCCGTTAGGCAGCGTTTCCGGAAGGTTCCCGTCATTTCTGCCGGAGCGGATTACTCGATAACAAATTCAGCCCGCCGATTTTTTGCCCAGGCCGCCTCATTGTGTCCCAAGGCGATCGGCTTTTCTTCCCCATAACTGATCGTGGTCATTCGCCGCGAATCAATGCCCAGGTCTACCAAGTAATCTCTTGCACTTCGAGCCCGACGATCCCCAAGAGCCATGTTGTATTCACTGGTTCCTCTTTCGTCACAATGGCCTTCGACAATGATGGTGACATTCGGATGAGCCATGAGCCAAGCCGCTTTTTGCTTCAACGTGAGCTTGGCCTCCTCAAGGAGCGTCGATTTGTCAAACTCGAAGTAGATATGTTCATTTAAAAAGTCCTGTCTTTCAGCCCGTTCGCGCCGTGCCTTGGCTTCTTCCCGAAGCCGTTGTTCCTGAAGCTGTTGTTCCTCCAGTGCCGTTTGCCCCGTCGCTTCTTCTTCCCCGGTACGTGTCTGCATACCTGTTTCTCCCGGTTCCGTAGAAATCCCCGGCTCGGACTGAATCTGTTTTTTTGCGCAGGATGTCGTCAGAAAAACAGCAGGAATGACCAACAACAGTGCCCAATGAACCCACGAAATCCTTGTCATGTTTGTATCCTCCCTCCAAGTAATCGTTAACACTATGGAAACATTTTATAAACCATCCGGTGCGACAAGCTCAAACCCTATTCAAAAACAACGGAAAAGTCAATGCCCATATCCCCCCCGGCATACACCCGTCAAATGACCGGGCCAAGGCCTTGGGTCTTACGGTCCGGATAGCCGGGGGGACCATACGGGTGCTGTTTGTTCTCCGTCAAGTGCCAACAGACGGCGTTGATTGGCTCCGTTGGCATTCATGATGTAAATTCTGGCAGGACCTTCTCTGTCCGAGGAAAATGCGATAAGGCTACCGTCGGGAGACCAAGAAGGTGATTCGTTGTTGCCCGCCTTCTCGGTCAATTGCCGGGGATCGCCTCCTTCCACGGAAATCAAATATATGTTGGTCCCTTGTCCGGCCACCATCCCCGAGTAGGCGATGTAATCGCCTCGTGGAGACCACTGAGGAGACGTATTGTAGTTGCCTTCATAGGTCAATCGTCGCGTCTTGCCGGTATTCATGTCTTTGATGTAGATCTGCGGGGACCCTGAGCGGTTGGATACGAAAGCCAGCGCCTCGCCTTTGGGTGCCCACGAAGGTGACACATCGATATCCCAATGATGGGTTAAGCGCTTCATGATCTTACCTTTGCCGGTCAGCATATATATAGACGGGTTGCCCTTATGGGAAAGAGACGCTGCCAACGCAAATTCGCCGGGGATCCAGGCGGGGGTTATGCTCGATCCTTGAAGGGATACCACCGTCCCCCGGCGATCCCTAAGGTGCCGTATGTAGAGATCCGGTTTTCCCTTCCGGTAGTCGGTGTACGCGAGCCACTCGCCGTCGGGGGACCAAGCAGGAAACAGGGTGATTGCCCCTGTCTTGGTAAACTGGGTGGGGTTATGTCCGTCAAAATCGGCGATGTATATTTCCTTGGATCCGGTCGAGGACGAAACAAAGGCAATCCGTGTATTGAAAATACCCTCATGTCCGGTCAGCATACGAACCACGTCGTTGCAGTACCGCCGGATCATCCGACGTCCGTCATCGGGTTTACCTGTATAGCGCTTGCCGATGATGAGCCGCCCGCTGAAGGTGTCGAATAGCCGGAGTTCCATTTTGAGCAAACCCTCGTCGAATCGGAATGCCCCCTTGATGAGCAATTCAGCGCCTATGTCCGTCCAGTTCTTGAAATTGATGGCATGCTGAAAGAGGCTCGCCTCTTGGGGATCTTCCAGGAAGCTTCGCCGATCCAAAATCTTAAAAAAGCCGGTAAAATCTATAGTATCTGACAGGAGCCGGGCAAAGGTAACCTCGGCATGGTCGGTCGGGTCTTCGGAGCCGAGCTTCTTAAAAAGTGGAACGGCGGTAGGAATTTTTCGCAAGTGCGGTGCCGTGATATCAATATAGACGCGCCCCTGACATGGGGTCTCGGAAACCAGCAAAAGGCCTAGTAGTACCAGACCGCTTATGATGCCTGTAAACAGGTGAGACGACTTGTGGATCTCCATGGGTTAGCGTCTCCCTCGAAGTTCAGCAGGGCTGAACCGTACCCCCACGTCGTAATAGGGACCCAGAAAACCGTCGGGCAGCGGGGGCAGGGGGTTCGATTTCTTGATCGCTTTCAACACGGAATCGTCAAAGTATGCGTTTCCGGAGCGTTTTTCGAACCAGATATCTCGTATTTCGCCGTCGCGCATAATTTTCATGATAATGACACTTTCCAATCCCTTTTGCCCTTGGGCCATTTCCTCGGAAAAAGCCCAGTTTTTTTGAATTCGGTGCCAGATCTCGGCATTGTATATATCCAGCAGTTCCCGTGTCTTTTCTCCGGAACCGCCTGAGCTCCCCGTCCCCACGGTGTCGGCGCCTTCTTCGCGTTCCTTTCCGTAGCCCTCTTTTTCCAGTCTTTCGATGGCCTCCAGGACCGACCGGGGCCTCGAGTCAGGCACTTCCTGCTTTATGTCGGCAATCGCCTTGTCTATGACCTGGGGGACGTTGTACGTACTTTTCTTTACCGATCTTTTTACCTGCAGCGGCATTTCCGAAGGCACGGTATCTTCCTTTTGGGGAGGCGGTGGCGTCTGGTCCCGTGTCTCCCTGGGTTGGGCCTTTTCTAAGACCGTCGGTTTTTTAACCGGTATGGTTTCCGGGGTTTCTTCGGCCGAAACGTCCTCAGCAGGGCTCGAAGCCGCCGGTTCGCCCGGAGAAGCCGGCGAGGCCGATGGTGCCGGTAAGCTTACCAAATCAACTTCCACCGTTGTGGGGGAGTGGTCTTCGTGGGAACTCCACCTGGGTAGAAATACCACCCCCGATATAAACAGGATGTGGCACAAGGCGGAGAGAACCAACATCCCGATCCACACCCGGTTGTTCCCATCGTCCCGGTGTAATATATTGCCATGGGAAACCATGGAGTTAATCATGTCTTCAACGCGCGACCTTATTCAAAGAGGACAAATCAAGTTTGTTAGCAGGGTCTTGTCCCAGGTATCAGTTCTCGGCCTCTTTCTCGATGGGTTCCGTGACCACACCAAGCTTTTCCACCCCGGCGCGCTTCACCTCCGATATGACCCGCACCACCACGCCATAGGGGACATTCTTGTCGGCCCGAAGATAGACCTGGTTGTCCGTTTTTCCGGCCAGGATTTTTTCCATCTTTTCCTTCAAGGCTTCCAGCGAAACCTTGTAATCGTTGATAAAGATTTGCTGACTTCTATCTATGGTGACAGCGAGATGCTCTTTTTCCGCGGGTAGCGGCCTGGGAGTGGTTTGAGGCAACGATACATTGACCCCCTGCATCATCATCGGTGCGGTAACCATAAAAATGATCAGCAGTACGAGCATTACATCGACCAGCGGGGTCACGTTGATATCCGACATGAAACGGCTTTTGCCGCTTCCGTTCATTTCCACCGGGTTACCCCTCCTTTTTCAAGGTGAGACGTCGTTCAATCAAGTTCAAAAAATCGGATGAAAAATTATTCATCTCGGTTTCCAACATCCCAAGGCGGTTGGAAAAGTAGTTGTATGCCACCACCGCAGGGATGGCCGCAGCGAGACCGGCCGCTGTGGCGATCAGCGCTTCTGATATTCCCGGTGCCACAACGGCAAGGGTGGCGGAGCCTCTGAGTCCGATACCCCGAAAGGCATTCATGATTCCCCAAACGGTTCCAAACAACCCGATGAACGGGGCGGTGTTGCCCGTCGTCGCCAAAAAGGGTAATGCCTTGTTTAAACCGGCAAGCTCTACATTGATGGCCCGACGTAAAGACCGTTGCACACTGTCGATTGCCGTTTGGGAGTGATGGCTCCGGAGGGCCTGCCTGTTTTGATCATCTTCGGCCGCAGACTGTGTGGGAGCCAACTTTCTAAATTCAACATAAGCGACCCGAAAGACCTTCGAAACCGGGCTATACCGTAATTTCTTGGATGCAGTAAAGGCGTCGGATAAATTGGCATTTTTCCACAACAGGTCCAAAAAAAAGACTGACTCTTTCTGCGCTTTTTTCAGTGTCCGGTATTTGGTGAAGATGATGGCCCACGTGCCTACCGAAAAGGCGAGCAGTAAGAACAGGACAAAACGGACCATGGGGCCGGAATGGAGTACCAGCTGAATAATATCGCTATGGTCGGAAATAGACATGACGGTATGGTATCCTTTTTAGGTAATTGAGTTCCGGAGATTTAAATTCCACTCAAGTTTCGCACCCCTATTTTAGCCCGACTGCCTCCGACACGGGAGTTTACAGCCGTCATACGCAAGAAGGTGCGGGAAGGAATTTCGTTGAACGAGGGCCTACACGGAGAGAGGCCACCTTCCTTAGATGTCTGATAGACCGGCCATATGGCGATAGCCTTTCCCCCCAGTAGACCAATGCGAGCAAACCTGTATATGCAACCATCAAGCCAAGATACGCCCAATGCCAAGTTTCGGCGGACGTTACACAAGGTTCCCAGGGGTGTCAAGTGCCAAATCCGCGGCCAAAATGCACAGGGATGCATCGTGGAAAAAGAAGATGCCGAAGAGGCGAATTCCGGTTGCGTTCCCAACGGTCATTGTATACCTTTTAAGTGGTAAGACAAGATCCAAATTTATCAAGGGGCCAGTCTTTTCCCTGGGCATTTCCCTTCATTGACAACCTGTGAAGTTGTTTTTGCGCGAGCCCTTAGCCCGGGGCGTCGGATCGGAGGTAGCGTGAGAGACATTGTCAATCTTCTTTTTGAAGCACGAATACTGAAAGAGATTCCGCGGTCAGGCTTTCATTTCTTGGGTTCCGGCAGAGAGTCGGTGGCCGAACATACCTACCTGACCTCGTTCGTGGGGTGTGTTTTGGCTTTTATGGCGCCCGACGTCGATCAATTGAAGCTTGTCCAAATGTGCCTTGTCCACGACCTGAGTGAGGCCCGGACGGGCGATTTGAACTATGTGCAGAAACGATATGTGGTTGCCGATGAAGCTCGGGCGATGGCCGATTTGACTCGGAATGTGCCTTTCGGTCCGTATATGGAAGCACTCTTTACGGAATTCAGAGAGGGCGAGACGCTGGAAGCACGGTTGGCTCACGATGCGGATCAACTCGCCCTGGTATTGGAATTGAAGACCTTGAAAGACGTCGGCCACGACGGTCCGGAGGCATGGCTGCCACATGTCATGGGCCGATTGAAGACCGACGTGGCTAAAGACGTTGCCCGGCGGGTGTTGGAGACCGATTCCGATGGCTGGTGGTTTGAGGAAAAATATGGTGACCGGGTTTGATGCCATCGTCGGCCAAGACCATGCGGTGAGTCTTCTCGTTCGCATGCTCGAACGGGACAGATTGCCTCACGCCTTGTTGTTTTCAGGCGTTGATGGTGTGGGCAAACAAACGACGGCCGGAGTCCTGGCGACGGTGATGAACTGCCGGAACTCGGATCGTACCTCCGCCTGTATGGTATGTCCTTCCTGTAAACAGTCCATGTCGGGCAACCACCCGGATGTGATTGCCATTGAACCTCGGGGGCGGTTCATTAAGCTGGATCAGATGCGAAGCCTGCAAAAACAGATTCGTTTTGCCCCGTTGGCGGGGGCATACCGGGTGGTTATTGTTAATGAAGCCCAGGCAATGAATATGGAGACCGCCAACGCTATCTTGAAGTTGTTGGAAGAGCCCCCGAAGAACACCTACATAGTCATGACCTGCCGTCAAGTATCGGATCTGGTTCCGACCATTGTTTCCAGGTGTCAGCAGGTGGCCTTTACCCCACTTCCCGTCGCCGCAATTGCCGATGAGCTCATAAAAAGACGGCAACTCGACCCGGATACGGCGATGGCCGTTGCTTCTTTGGCGAAGGGCAGCATCGGTAACGCGTTGTCGTGCGAGGTGGAAAAGTGGCTGGCCTGGCGGAAGGCCTGCTTGGATGAGATTGCGTCCCTGCCCGGAAAATCGATGTACAAGACCTTGGCTGTGGCCGAGGAGCTAACCAAATCGAAGGACAAGGTGCAGGATGTATTGGATTTGGTGCTGATGTGGTTTCGAGATATCTTGATGTATAAGCTGCAACCATCGGACATCATCAATACGGACCGAATGACGACCATTGCGGATCGATCGGCAAACTTCTCGACGGAACACCTCCTGGCGATCATTTCGGCCGTGTTCAACGTGCAGCGAGCAATTGAGCAAAACGCAAACCCAAGGCTTGCTTTTGAGCGGTTGTTGATTTGTCATGTCGGGCGTGCCCCCCGCCGCGCATCTCCGGCAAACTCGGCAAGCGGTGGATTTAGGACACAAGAAATCTCTTGTAATGCCAATGGAATATAGGATAACATAATATATTTATGAGGCTTGTGAGGACTGATATATGAGCAAAGTGGTGGGGGTGAGATTCAAGACACAGGGGAAGATTTATGATTTTGATGCCGGCCACTTTGTTTTATCTCCCGGCGCAGGGGTGATACTGGAAACCGAAAGAGGGCTTGCTTTCGGGCAGGTGGTGACGGGGCCATGGGTTGTCGGTGACCGAAAACACAAGCCCCCGTTAAAGAAAGTATATCGCTTGGCTAATGATGAAGATATGGCACAGCACCGACGTAACCTGGAATATGAGCGGGCCGCCTATGCCTATTGTATGGAATGCATTGGGAAACTCGGCCTGGCCATGAATCTGGTATCTGTAGAAACCCTTTTCGATGGATCAAAGCTGACCTTTTTCTATACCGCCGACGGACGGATCGACTTTAGAGAGCTGGTCAAGATGCTCGTCAAAAAATATCGAAAACGGATCGAAATGCGGCAAATCGGAGTTCGCAACAGGGCGAAGATGTGTGGCGGCGTCGGGCGGTGCGGGCATGAGCTGTGCTGTTGTTCTTTTATTACCAGCTTTCAACCGGTTTCCGTGCGGATGGCCAAGGAACAGGGTCTGTCCTTGAACCCGAGTAAAATCTCAGGCCTTTGTGGTCGCCTTATGTGCTGTTTGGCCTTCGAACACGACATCTATGCCAGCTTCAAAGGCAAGTTCCCGAAATGCGGAAAGACGATTAAGACCAAAGCCGGCAAGGGCAAAGTATTGCGACACAATGTGTTGAAAGAGAACGTGACCGTTCAGCTTGAAGAGGGACGAGAAGTTGATGTCCATCTGAAAGATATTGTGAGGAAATGATAGCGGAGAGGAGCGTTGTATGCCAGCACCTTTTTATGTAACCACCCCGATCTATTACGTGAACGCCAGGCCCCATCTGGGCCATGCCTATACCACTATTGTGGCCGACGTGACCCGTCGTTTCCATCAGATGAAGAACGAAGACACCTTCTTTTTGACGGGAACGGACGAACATGGAGACAAGGTGGTCCGGGCGGCCAAGGAGGAAGGCCTGAGTCCTTTGGCTTATGTAGACAAGATCAGTGGTCTATTTCGTTCCCTTTGGCCGGAGCTGGACGTGGAGCCGGACTATTTCGTTCGAACCACGGACTCCGGACATATGCACGTGGTTAGAGACATACTCCAAAAGATATATGACACCGGTGATATCTACTTCAGCGAGTATGAGGGGGCATACTGCTACGGATGTGAGCGGTTTTACACGGAGCGAGAGTTGGAAGATGGAAAGTGTCCCGACCATAAGACAGAGCCCGAAGTGATCAAAGAATCAAACTACTTTTTCAAAATGAGCAAATACCAAGACTGGTTGATCAAGCACATCAAGGAGAATTCCGGATTCATTTACCCGGAGCGATATCGAAATGAGGTGCTCTCCTTCTTACGGGAACCGCTGGAAGATTTATGTATATCCCGTCCCAAGACGCGACTCAAATGGGGGATTACCCTCCCTTTTGACGACGCATATGTAACCTATGTTTGGTTTGATGCGCTTTTGAACTATGTTTCCGCCTTAAACTATCCGGAAGGGACGCTTTTTAAGAAATACTGGCCGTCCGTTCGACACATTGTCGCCAAGGATATTTTGAAACCGCACGGTATTTATTGGCCCATCATGCTCAAGGCTGCCGGGATACCGGTATATCAGCAGCTTTACGTTCACGGGTATTGGAACGTGGACGAGACCAAGATGTCCAAAAGTCTGGGCAACGTGGTGGATCCACTGGAACTCAAGAGCGTATACGGCTCAGACGCCTTTCGCTACTTTCTGCTCAGAGAAATGGTCTTTGGATTGGACTCGAGTTTCAGCGAACAGGCCTTGGTTCAACGCATAAACGCCGATTTGGCCAACGATTTAGGAAATCTGTTCAGCCGAAGCCTTACCATGGTTCACAAATACCTGCAAGGCGTGGTGCCGGCCCCGGATAAAGCGCTGCAGAGCGACCTGGAACGGGGGCTTCAATCGGATATCCAGAAAACCATCATAGAATATGCCGCATGTATGGAGGCGTTTGAGTTTCACAAAGCACTCATTGCCTTGTGGGAGCTCATTGCCTGCATCAACAAATATATCGACGTGACCGCGCCGTGGCAATTGGCCAAGAAAAAATCCCAGTTCAGGCAATTGGAACAGGTGCTTTACAGTATTTTGGAGGGCCTACGTGTGGTGGCCACGCTGCTTTACCCTGCGATGCCCGGCATGTCTGCAGCCATGCGGGAGCATCTGGGATTGTCACCGGACTGGGAAAATCTGGAACAAGTCGGGGCGTGGGGACGCATACCGTCGGGCGGAAAGCTGCCCAAGACGGCAAGTTTATTTCCCAGGATTGAAATCGACAAAACGGACGCGGGAGGTGAGGGAAAAACGGGGCTTTCAAAGACACGACTCGGGGCCGGAAAGCCGTCTGTCCCCGCTACCCGTTTCCAAGAATTGGATTTTCGAGCAGGAACCATCCTTACCGCCGAGGCCGTACCAAGGGCGAAGAAACTGCTCAAGCTCAAAGTAGACGTCGGCGAAGAACTGACGGTAGTTGCCGGTATCGCCGGAGATTATGTTGTTGAAGACTTGCCGGGTTTACAAGTGGTGGTGTTGACCAACCTGAAGCCGGTCAAGCTGATGGGTATACGCTCCGAAGGGATGGTGCTGGCGGCGGCGCAAGAAAACGGCACTTCTCGTCTTCTTACCATCGATCGTCCTGTGGCGCCCGGTACGCCGGTCAAATGATTGATGGAAGGCAAAAAAAGAAACGCCCCTTCGATTAGGGCGATCAAAAGGGCGTTTGGCGTATATGCCATCAAAAGGAGCCGGTCGGCGGTGAAAAACGGTGCGTTAGATGGCCTCTTTCAATTTCTTTTTTCCTGGTAGATGAGCCCCCTCGTTTAGTCTCCGACCTTATTAAACAGCAGGGTCACAAATGTCAAGAAAATACGTCGTCAAGCTCTCCCCTGTGAAAGCCGTTATCACCCATTCTGTGAAGTTATTTTTGCGCGAACCCCTAGTTTTTCCAATCACCGATGGCCTGAGCGATGCTTCGGCAATTAAGACCGACTGGGCACTCCGGTGCATCTAGCACCAGGACCCGTTGATTTACCACGGACCGGGGGACTGTGTCATCCCTAACGATGTGGCCAAGGTAATGCAAAGGCAGACTCAAGAAATTCTTGCAGACGCCGTCCATGTGTTCAAACAATCGGTGCGCTTCGTTTGCATCTGCCACCGAGTTGATGACGATGCCGAAAGATTTTGCTTGAAAACGTTGGTGCATGACCTTGATGACCGCATAGGCGTCGGTCATGCTGGTAGGCTCTTTGTTAAGGACGATCACGTTCTTGGGGGCAAAGAGGTTGAATTGGAGTACGACTTCCGAGATGCCGGCGCCGGTGTCGAGCAATATTTCATCATATTCCGAGATAATGGTATTGATGGTTGCCTTGATGGTTTGGAGTTTTTCATACATCAGTTGACCCATTTCTTTTACGCCGGAGCTGGCGGGCAGGAGATCGAAGCCGGCCCCGGTGGCAACAATGACATCCCTGATGTCACGCCCGTCGAAGATGACGTCCTGAAGGGTGAGATCGGGGGCGACGCCGAGAAGAATGTCCATGTTGGCAAGTCCGAGGTCACAATCAACCACCAGAACTTTTTTTCCCGCACTGACAAAGCAGGATGCCAGATTGGCCGTAAGAAATGTTTTGCCGACCCCGCCTTTTCCACTGGCAACGGCGGTGAGAGAAGTTCCTGTGGTGCCTAAGTGACTATTCATTGTTTCGAGATCCCAGTAAGGCCGTCTTTTCGTCACACGAGACCGATGTCATCGTATCCACGTCGGGTAGCCGACCTTCATAGCAAATGCCGTCCTTTCCTCTGTCCTTTGCTCTGTACAAGGCTTTGTCGGCCGAACGGACGAATTGGTTCATGTCGAACTCGCCGGACCGTTCCGGTTCGTATTCGGCGACGCCGATACTTACCGAGAAGTGTTTCTCCAATTCAGGGGAGAAAGTAGAAACCGCGGCATTCAGGCGTTCCGCGATACGTACGGCATCCGACAGGTCTGTAGCTGGCATAATTACCGCAAATTCGTCTCCGCCGTAGCGACACATAATATCCGTGGGCCGAAGTTTTTTTGCCAGTGCCTGAGATACCTGCATCAAAAAGGTGTTTCCCCTGTCGTGGCCGAGGGTGTCGTTTATCTGTTTGAAATCGTCCAGATCGATCATGATGAGGGCGCACGCTTGGCCGGTGCGCATGGTTCTGGCCATTTCTATGTCGAGTTGTCGGGCGAAAAATCGGTAATTGTAGAGTCCTGTGAGTTCGTCGGTTAGACTCAACGAGCGTAAATGTCGGTTTTCTTTTTCCAGATCGGCCAGCTTGGCTGTCAGGTCGTCGGGGTCGGTGAGAACCAGATCGCTTGCCGCCCTCAAGGCTGCTTTTTCCCGTTCCGAAAGGCTGTCGGCGAAAAGAATGAATAACTCGCCGTGTGGGTCGGTTCCACCTTGCTTCCATGCTTTCACCCCTCCCGCCTTTTCCAGTACGGAAAGCACATCGGAATCGAGCTGACCGTCCTTGGATCGAGCTAACGGATAGACTGCTTTGTAGGAGTGGGTTTTAGGCACCGGTGTCTTATTTCCTGATGATCGAGTCGTATCGGGGGTGCAAAACTTGAGAGGTGTTGTTGCAAAGTATGTGCCGTTTTTCCGGGTTGATTCGGTCCCACAGCGGAACCCATTATGCGGTTATCCAGAATACTCAAGTTTTTGCCAAAGAGCTTTGCAGATAACCGCATTCCATTGTCCTTGCCGGCGGGTTGTGTCGGCTTACTGCCCGAGATGAGGCAAGCGGGATGGGGACAGAGATTGTCAGATACCCAAAACAGTGACGGCTACAGGCCTTTGTCGGGGTTTGTTGTCATGGTTGATGACGACCACCTGTTGCCACGTTCCCAGTGCCAGGGCGGACGCTCTCACCGGTAGAACGATAGAAGGGCCCAACAACGCCGCTTGGACATGGCTGTGCCCGTTGCCGTCGTGCCACGCCATTTCGTGGGCGTAATCGGCCTCAGGAGGTGCAAGCTGCCGAATCGCCCTTTTGAGGTCTTCCACGACCCCCGGTTCATACTCGATGGTGGTAATCGATCCCGTCGATCCAATCACCGTGGCGTGCAGTGTGCCTTTTTCTATTTTCGATTTTTGAACAATTGTCGCCAGATCTTTTGTGATATCTCTGATATCGGGTCCGGTCCTTAGGGGGACCTCTATGTTTTCACAGTAGATGGTTGGTATGGGTGAAGACATGGATTTTTCTCCTGCTGCCGCAAGGTTGATGAAGGCGGAAAAGGCTTTTTACGACGCCGTCAAAGTTGATTTTTTACGATTTGATCACTATTGTCAAATTAAAAAATAGACGGGAGGTTAATCATGAAAAGCTATCGAAAAGAACTATGGTTTGATGTTCCCACGCGGCGGGCATTTATCAATATCACCCCGAAGGTGGTGGATGCCTTGAAGGAAAGTGGTATCAAAGAAGGTCTTCTTTTGTGCAATGCCATGCACATTACGGCATCGGTGTTTATTAACGATGACGAGTCAGGCTTGCACGCCGATTATGATGAATGGCTGGAGCGATTGGCACCTCACGAACCCGTATCTCAGTACCGACATAATGTGGGAGAGGACAACGCAGACGCCCATATGAAACGGCAAGTCATGGGGCGGGAAGTCGTCGTAGCCGTAACGGACGGCAACCTGGATTTCGGAACGTGGGAACAAATCTTCTATGGGGAGTTCGATGGTCGCAGAAAGAAGCGGGCCCTGATCAAAATTATCGGTGAATAAGCCGGTGGTGTTCTTTCCTATGACTTGCCGATTTCACCGGATCTGCTTTATTGGTGGGCACTTGAAGTAGACCTGTACGTCGGCGTGCCCCCGCCGCGCATCTCCGGCAACCTCGGCAAGCGGGGGATTTAGGAAAATCTTGTCAACCGCCGCAGAAGCGGATATATATTTGAAGGGTGGCGTGCGGACCAACTTGGAAAACGCCATTTTGGTTCTGAGGATAAAATGATCCACGACGTCTCGGTGGAGGCGTTTTAGTATGTGACGGGTGTGATAGTTCATGGGGCAGAGACGCGTCATCACCTATCCGGACCCGGTTTTGCGAAGTCCCGCCGAACCGGTTGCGAATATCGACGGCAAATTGCAAGCACTGATCGACGACATGGCCGACACGATGTACAGTGCACCCGGCATCGGGTTGGCAAGCAACCAGGTGGGCGAACCCTGTCAGGTATTCGTGTTTGATGTGTCTCCCAAAGATCAGCCGAGAAACCTCATGGTGGTGATCAATCCCGAGATTGTGGAAAGTGAGGGGGACCTGGTTACCGAAGAGGGGTGTCTGAGTGTTGTTGATTATGCTGCGGAGGTGAAGAGAGCCCACACGATCACGGTAAAAGGTCTGGATAGAGAAGGAAATCCGATTACGATAAGAGAAGAAGGACTGGCCGCGGTGGTTCTACAGCACGAAATCGATCACCTGAACGGAAAGCTCTTCATCGATCACTTGAGCAAACTAAAACGTGAACTATACAAAAGGAAACTTCGTCGGAAATTGAAAGATAAATAGCCTTACCTTTTTGCCGGTACCAGCCTGAAGTCATCTCCCTCTTGTCTAACTTCCAAGCCGTACATGTGTATGGTCGTGGTCATTGGCCGGCCAAAGAAAAAATCCATGGTTTCCGGGCTCAGCTTGAGCTTTTCCGGGACAAACGTTCGCACCAGATGGTCATAGTGAAGCAGGTCCAGAATCTGCTCCGCCGCTCCGGTTGCCGCCGGCCCGTTTAGGGCCTCCACCGCATTGGCCATCGTTTCATAGGCACACCGGCCTTCATGGGCGACGATGACCTTTTGGATGTCTTCTCCGGGTTCCAGAAAGAGGGTCCTTTGCAAGTAAGGCAAGGTCATTGCCTGCCGCAAAGGGTCGGGATCCCAGCATTTCAGTGCCCGACATTCCACCGGTCTATGGGAATATATCCGGCATGCCTTTTCGCTGCTATCGTAAAACCGGCAGGCCCGGATGTCTCGGATGTCTCGGATGTCTTCCCCAACCCCTTTGATTTTGATGATTTCATGGTTGAGGGGTGCCAGCGTGTCGTCGATGTTCCGAACGACCTCCCCTTTCCTCAAGGTATAAAGATGCCGCTTGTCGATTATTTCCGCCGTCACCAAGGACTGATCCTCTATATGAAGGGCGGGGCCACCCTTCAAACAGCAGGTGCCACACCGCCGGCATCCGGTTTGGCGAGGATTTTTTGTGCGCTTTGCCATTTACCCCGGCCTTGAAAGGCATCAAAAAACCAACAACCCCGCCATCGAGGGATGACAGGGTTGTTGGTCTTATCGTTGTGGATGGGAACTAGGTCGTCTCGACTTGAACCGCCTGGGGTCCCTTGTCGCCCTGTTCCACGTCAAAGCGGACGCGTTGGCCTTCGTATAAGGTCTTAAATCCTGTTCCGAGTATAGAGCTATAGTGGACAAAGACGTCTTGTCCTTCATCCATGTTGATAAAGCCGTAGCCCTTTTTTTCGTTAAACCACTTTACCGTGCCTTCAGCCATCTCCCAACCCTCCTTTCGAGTATTGTTCTTAAATCCGGGCGTTTCAGCCTTTCGGACCCCGCGTTCCGTTGGGGCCTAG
>CAYTTQ010000026.1:22756-31448 GCA_964440795.1 uncultured Desulfobacterales bacterium
AGCAAGGGATATGGATCCGGCGAACAAAAAAAGCCATCAGGGTCTTTAGACCTTGATGGCATCGATTATACTTCGCAATTGTTCCAATCCCTAAACCAACACTGTGTGTTTCTTACAAAAACCCGTCAATAATTTTCCTCTAACACCACCGGCAGACCAATGTCAAGGAAATTTGAGAGTCAAAAGACCTTTACGTGGAGCTTTCTCTGTCGAGGGCCGTCAAATTCGCAAAAGAAGATCCCTTGCCAATTTCCTGAAAAAAAAGGGCTTTACAGTGTAAAGCCCTTTTTAAATCAATCTCATACGGCAAACAACCGTTTCCGCCGGTATTGATTACACACATCCGGTCGGTTTCGGAAGCCCCGCCATCTTGCAAGCGCCTTTCCCCGGTCCTGACGGGAAAAGCTCATAGATGTGTTTCAGTTTGAACCCGGTAACCTTGGAAAGCACTCGCACCATTGGCGCGATGCCGTTCTTTTCGTAGTAATCGCGTAGAACCTCGATCAGCTTGTGATGCTCATCCGTCAGTTCCTCAATGCCCTCGACGCTCTTAACATGTTGTACCCATTCGGGGCAATAGTTCTCGAAGGCATCGATAAACCCATCTTCGTCCACAGTAAACGTTTTTCCTCCAAATTCAACGGTTCCCATACGTAACTCCCTCCTTTTTGCTAATGTTTTAAAACTTGTTGTGTATAACCCAGCATCGAATTTACAAGCTTTAGCCGTTGACTATTACATAAAAAAAAATCGTTTGTCAATAACAAAAAGTGGGAGTCCCAGCTGAGCCCGTTTTCCGGATCACGCCGAAAAGGCGGGGAGGCAGGTTTTCTTCTATCCTATGGAAATGCCGACCTCGTCTCTGCCGGCATGTTCCTGGAGGTATACGTTAATCATCATGTTGTGGATCGTTTCGATGTATTTCCCCACATAGTTGGCCTGGATGGGCAATTCTCGGTGTCCTCGGTCCACAAGGACGGCCAATTCGATACGGTCCGGCCGGCCGAAGTCGATGAGCGCATCCATGGCGGCCCGAACGGTGCGCCCGGTAAATAGGACGTCGTCCACCAGGACGACCTGTTTTTGATCCAGCGAGAACGGGATTTGGGTTTGCTGTACAACCGGTTGGTGCCCGATGCGGGTCCAATCGTCTCGATAGAGGGTGATATCGAGGTCTCCCCGGGGGATTTCCGTTCCGTCGACTTTTCGGATCCGTTCCGCAATTCGATCCGCCAGAAAAACCCCCCCTGTCCAGATGCCGATGAGGACAAGATTCTTTGCTCCCCTGTGTGTTTCCAAGAGTTCGTGGGTCATCCGGTTTAAGATCCGGCTGATGTCGGAGGCCTGTAAAATGACTTGTTCCATTGGGTGCCGCTACTTTCTCAACGGATAAACTTCGTTGTCGTCAAAGGTCGTACAGGGTTTCATCACGGTGCGGTTTGGCCTTTCTGGCTTTCGCCCCTTTTTTGCCTTCAAAAATAAAGGGTTCCTCCTGCTCGATCAAATCGCCCATTTCCGCCTCCACTTGCTCGGGGTCCTCGCCGGCTTCCATGCGTCGAAGGGCTTCTTCCATGCTCGGTCCCAAGGAAGCGCCCGTCGCATCCGTAAACTTTCGCATCAGCTGGGCGGCTTGGCGGGGATCGTCTTCATTGATCCCGTCGGCTTCCCTGGCCAACAAGTTCATGGCCTTTTCCATTTTTGATTCGTCTATGGGAAGGTCGTCTGAATCTCCTTCCTCTCGTTCTCCAGAGATACCGGCGAAGGCCGACATTTGTCGTTTGAGGGATTTCTTTTTGCATTTTGGACAACGGGGCCGCTTGGACGTGTTTACGGTTTTGGAAAAAAAATTGAAAATGGTATTGCAGTCCTCACAATAAAACTCGTAAACGGGCATTTTGCTTTCTTCCCCCCTCCGTTCTATCAAAAGACTGAAGCTATGTGTTCTTTATTTTTACGACGCCATCAGTTTTGGCCGACCAAATCCCGGACTTGGGCTTTGCAAATGACCGCATAAGTATAAATTTAAACCTCATCCGGGGTCAAGCTATTTGGATCTTCCTAAATCCACCGCTTGCCGAGTTTTTATTATAACATCTTTCAGTTCTTTTGGCGGTGGGTTTAGGATGGGTGCTGTTGCCATGCGTATTTTCGGGCGATGGGATAGCGTCGTCCATACCCGAATGATTTGGTCGTAACCTTAAGTGTGGGGGGGGATTGGTATCTTTTGTACTCGTTGCGATCGATCCGGGCAATGGTCTCTAAAACCACTGCGGGGGCCGGGCCCATGGACGCGATGGTGTCGGGATCCAGATTCTTTTCGATGTAGGCCTGAGATATCTTGTCCAGCACAGGATACGGCGGCAGGTCGTCCGAGTCGGCTTGACCGGGAATTAATTCCGCCGAGGGTTCCTTATCCAAAATGGGCTGAGGGATGATCGTGCCCATGGCGTTAATTTCTTGGGCCAGTTCGTAAACCAGGGTCTTGGGCACGTCGGCGATTACAGCCAATGCACCGACCATATCGCCGTAAAGGGTACAATACCCCACGGCGAGTTCGGACTTGTTCCCGGTAGCAAGAACCAATGCCCCCCGGCTATTGGAAAGGGCCATCAGGATGACCCCCCGCAGGCGCGCTTGAATGTTTTGTCCGGTAACGGTCGTCTTGATGTCTCCCAGCAGGGGGACCATCTCGCCGAGAGACGCCTCGAACATCTTGTTTATCGGGATTCGGAGGAGTTCAATGTCCAGATTGGTGGCCAGTGTTTCAGTATCGTGCCCGGTTTGAGCGGAGGTAAACGGTGACGGCATAAACACCCCGGTCACATTCTTCTTACCCAAGGCCTTTACGGCGACGGCGGCCGTAAGGGCGGAGTCAATACCGCCGCTCAAACCGATCAGGACCTTTGAAAACCCGCATTTTTGGACATAATCCCGGGTGCCCATGATCAAGGCCTTGAGGACGGTGGCGGTAACTGAATCACTGACGGCGTGAATGGTTCCTTTTTGACTGTCTGTGTGGAAAAAGATCAGATCTTCTTCGAAATCCCGGGCGCGGGCTACCATTTCGCCTGCCGAATTGAAGGCCATACTCACCCCGTCAAACAAGAGACTGTCGTTGCCACCGGTTTGATTGACATAGAGCAACGGGACGGCGTGCTTTTTGGCCAATTGACTCAACATGTCATGTTTGGCCGGTCCTTTTCCCATCCAGTAAGGAGACGAGGATATGTTGATGATGAGATCCGCACCCCGCTCGACAACCTCCGCCACCGGATCCACGGGATACCGTCTGCGAGCAAAAACGTCTTTGGGGTACAGGTCTTCGTCGTTCCAGACGTCTTCGCAGATGGTCAGCCCGAGTTTGTGTCCCCGGTATTCAAAGGGGCCGATGGCCTGCCCGGGTTTGAAATACCGGTGTTCATCGAACACATCGTAATTAGGCAGGAGGCGTTTGTGAACCTGATACAAGATGCGACCGTTTTCAAAAAGGACGGCCGAGTTATGTAGGGCGTTTTCTCCATCGCTTGGGTTTTTATCGACAAACCCGCAAATGACGGCGATATCATTGATGTTACCGATTACCTCATGTAGGTGTCGGATGTTTTCATCCACAAAGTCGGCTCGGTCCAAGAGATCCATGGGGGGATATCCGGAAATAATCAGTTCCGAAAAGACGATTAAGTCACACTGTTCATCCTTCGCCCGGTCGACCATGGTCCGCATCTTGTCCACGTTTTCGGCAAAAGCCCCGATCGTCGGATTGGTCTGTGCCAAGGCAATCTTCATGTCTCTGTTCTCCGCTTTTTGAACCCCGCTTGAGTGGATTCGATCACTAACCAGCAACCCGGAACCCGGAACCCGGAACCTCTGAACCCGGAACCTCTGAACCCTTTAACCCGATCGTTTACCACAAAACGCGATCGTAAGACAAGGATTTGGGGCGATCCCGAGCCCGTCTGTGGCCCTACTTGATATTGACAAACCGGGGAAAGGGGGCTAATGTCTATGATCGACTTTTTGCCATAAGGGGTTTTTTATGAATATTTGCATAGTTGGAGTCGGGTATGTGGGGCTGGTTACGGCAGCCTGTTTCTCTGAATTCGGACTCCGCGTCAGCTGTGTCGATAATGACGAGTCAAAGATCAACATGCTTAAGGACGGAAAGATCCCCATTTTCGAGCCGGGGCTGACCGAGCTTATTCACAAGAATGCAAGCCACGGGCGAATCACTTTTACCACGGATATTGAGGAGGGGGTCAAGCAGGCGCTGGTGGTGTTTATCGCCGTCGGTACGCCGCCGGATGATGAGGGGCGGGCGAACCTGACATACGTGGAAGAGGTTGCCGCGTCCCTGGGCAGAACGATGAACGGATATAAGGTGATTGTGACCAAAAGCACCGTTCCGGTGGGCACGGGTCGGTTGATAGAGCGGATTATCCGTGAGAATCTGCCCGGCCCGTGTAGCTTCGATGTTGCCTCCAATCCGGAATTTTTGAGAGAAGGCTCGGCGATAGAAGACTTTATGCGTCCGAATCGGGTGGTTATCGGTGCGCAGAGCGAGCACGCCGTGGCCATTCTCAAGGACCTCTATAATCCCTTGTACTTGATCGAAACGCCGTTTGTGATCACCGATATTGCCACGGCGGAGATGATCAAATACGCATCCAATGCCTTTTTGGCGACCAAGATATCGTTTATCAATGAAATGGCCAGTATCTGTGATCGTGTCGGGGCCAATGTGCATACGGTGGCCAAAGGGATGGGGTTGGACAAGCGCATCGGCCCCAAGTTCCTTCATGCCGGCCCGGGATACGGGGGATCGTGTTTTCCGAAGGATACCCGGGCCATCAGTCAAATTGCGCACGCCCATGGATACGATTTCAAGATTGTGAATGCCGTGATCGCCGTCAACGAAGCACGTCCCAAAGAAATGGTGGCCAAGATTGTTTCCGCCCTCCACGGTTCCGTCGAAGGCAAAAGACTCGGGTTTCTCGGATTGACGTTCAAGCCGAATACCGACGACATGCGTGAGTCCCCTGTGATACCGATTATCAAGTCCTTGCAGGATCAAGGGGCTGACGTGCAGGCGTACGATCCCGCCGGAATGGACCATGCGAAGGTATATTTGGATAATATCGATTTCAAAAAGGACTTGTACGCCGCCGCCATGGGCGTGGACGGGCTGGTTCTGGCCACCGAGTGGAATCCGTTTCGGAATATCGATTGGAAGACGGTAAAGGAGTTGGTGAAGCAACCCGTTGTCATTGATTTGAGAAACGTCTATGAACCGGAAAGGGTGCGGGCCAATGGTTTCAGTTATACCAGTGTGGGGCGGTCCTAGCGTGTAAGCCACCGAACTCGCCGTTTCGGCATTTCAGATTCGAATCGACCTCCCATGCGGATATCTATGAGCAGTCCCCACGTACCTCAACCTGCCAAATTGATCGTCGGTGCATTTATGTCCGACAGGGCCATTCTTGGTGATGTGCTCGCTCCGATGCTGGAAACCCTGGGCCCGATCGACATGGTGAGCGTCTGGCTTCCTTTTGACAAAACGGACTATTATGCGGCGGAAATGGGATCGCCGCTTTTTCGACGGTTGGTCTGTTTTCAGGAACTGATCGGCCAGGACGCCTTGGCGGATGTCAAGTTGTTTACAAATCGGATTGAAAGCCGGTTTTCACGCGCGGGGAAACGAATGGTGAACGTGGATCCCGGATATCTGTTACCGGAGCGATTTGTGCTCGCTACGGGAAAAAACTATGCCCATCGAATTTTTCTGAGGGACGGCATCTATGCGGATCTCACTCTAATCTACCGGGACGGCCGGTTTTGCAGTCTGGAGTGGACCTATCCGGATTACGCCGGTGAGGAGATCCAAAGTTTTTTAAAATCGGCTAGAAATCGGTACCTCTTTGAACTAAAGAGGTTTTGAGACAGGAGACATATGATTAAGAGCATGACCGCCTTCGGCAGGGCGGAACAAAGAGTCAATGGGTACACATACACTGTCGAGATGCGTGGTGTAAATAAGCGGTATTGTGAGATCGTGGTCCGCATGCCGGCCGAGTTGTTATCCCTTGAAGACATGGTCAAAAAAATGATTGGTGCTCAGATCTCAAGAGGCCGGGTGGAGGTGACGGTAAAGCAGCAGGCCGACTTGTCGGTCACCCCTCACGTCAGGGTCAATTTCCCCTTGGCCAAGTCCTACTACACCGCCCTGTGTCAACTGGATGAGGCCTTGGGTACGGACGAGGGAGTGCGGTTGGATACGGTACTCGGGATGGACAAGATCGTGGTCCCCTCGGAGCCTGAACCGGACCTACAAAAGGCGCAGGAAGTCCTTTCTTCGTGCATTCGTGAGGGGTTGGAGCAAATCGAGACCATGCGGGTTCGGGAGGGGAAGCGCATCTACGAAGATTTCCAGCACCGATTGGCTCTGGTGGAAAAGGAGATGTGGGCACTCAAAGAATTGGCCCCGTCTGTGTTTGTAGACTATCGAGATAAACTGGCGGACCGGATCGATCGGCTCACCGAGGGGCGGGTTGAGCTGGACGCCAATCGATTGGCCCAGGAGGCGGCGTTTATGGCGGACAAGAGTGACATTACGGAAGAAATCGTGCGGACGGAAAGTCATCTGGCGCAATTTCGAACGATGATTGACACGGGTGGGTCGGTGGGGCGGACCCTTGACTTTCTCTTGCAGGAATTAAACCGGGAAGTCAACACGATCGGATCGAAAGCGGGAGATGCGAACCTTTCGCAGAAAGTGGTCGGGATAAAGAGCGAATTGGAAAAGATCAGAGAACAGGTGCAAAACATCGAATGATCCTTCCGACGAACTTAGCCGGGCACATAGGATGGGGGCTGTGATATGGATCGGACCTTATTAAACATTGGATTCGGTAATACCGTAGCCGCCGAGCGAGTGGTGGCCATCGTGACCCCCGGTTCAGCACCGATGAAACGGCTCAAAGAAGACGCCAAAGAGGGACACCGGTTGATTGACGCCACCCAGGGCCGCCGCACGCGGTCTATTGTCATTACGGACAGCAACCATGTGATCCTGTCGGCTATCCAGGCGGAAACTATCTCCCAACGCTTTGTTACAGGGTTTGAATTTCGGGAGGATAGTAGGAAGGCCAACAAGTAGAATGGTCCGTGTCGGTTGGGATTATGATGAATGACTGCTTCCGGTAATAAGGATGGTAAAACAGGACGTCTCATCGTTGTTTCCGGGCCTTCCGGTGCCGGGAAGTCGACACTCATCAGCCGGGTTTTGGCCCGGAGGCCGGATCTGGCCTATGCGGTTTCCGTTACCACACGGCCGAGGCGGGGACAAGAGCGTAACGGGGTCGACTATCATTTCGTGAGCCAGGAGGCATTTCGAGAAAAAATTCGCACGGGAGAGTTGGCGGAATGGGCCAAAGTGCATGGCCATTATTATGGGACTTGCGCACGGTTTATCGAGGCCCGGAGAAGAAATGGCACCGACGTGGTTTTAGATGTGGATACGCAAGGTGCCCAGAGTCTGTTGTCCAGGTATACGGATGCGATCTCAATCTTTGTGAGCCCCCCGACGATGGACGCGCTTCAGGAGCGGCTTGTTTCCAGGCGGACGGAGACGCGGGAGGCCATCGACATACGCCTGGAAAATGCCCGAGAAGAAATGAAGCAAATGAACCGGTATACGCACGTTCTGGTGAACGACGATGTGGAACGGGCGGTGTCTGAGTTTTTGGGCGTCTTGAACGAAACCGGGATCCATGGGTGAACTCCTTTTCGGTGTGCATCCCGTTTATGAAGCCCTGGTTGCCCAGCGCCGGCGCGTGGACAAGGTCTATATTTCCGACCGCCGAAAAGACCGGGGTTGGAAACGATTGTCATCGCTGGCGGCCCGGCGGGGGGTGCCGGTTGAGCACGTAAAAGGCGGAGCCTTTAAGGCCGAGCTAAAGGATGTGGTCCACCAGGGGGTGGCCGCCCAGGTCGGGGGGTTACCTACGACGGATATGGCGACGTTCTTGGCTCACCGGGAATGTGACCGAACGACACCCGTGGTGCTGGCCCTGGATGGCATTGTGGATCCCCAAAATCTGGGGTCTCTAATTCGATCGGCCAAGGCAATGGGCGTTCCCGCCGTGATTCTCCCCAAGGTGCGGTGTGCCCCTTTATCGGCTGCCACGTCTAAGGCATCCGCTGGCGCCATGGAGCAGATGCGTTTTGTGCGGGTGTCCAACATGGTTTCCGCTCTTCAAGCGTTCAAGAAGCAGGGATACTGGATTGTAGGCGCTACCGCTCGTGCCGGGTTGGCCATAGACGAAGCGGATCTGTTCCTTCCGCTGGTCTTGGTGGTCGGTGGTGAAGAGAAAGGCATCCGTCCGTTGGTGTCCAAGACTTGCGATTTCTTGGTATCGATTCCCCAGGCGGGAGAAGTGGATTCTTTGAATGCCGCCGTTGCCGGGGCTATCGTCATGTATGAGGTGATGCGTCAAAAGCGAGAAAGTGAGTAAAAGAAGAGGTTCTGGGTTCAAAGGTTCAGGGTTCAAGGTGAAACGGCGCAGATGAGCCCACAGCTAAAAGCTAACCGACAACTGACAACTCGGATGAAACCCAAAAAAGGATCCTTTTAATCCTATGAATGCTGTCAAATTATTCTTTTTTTATTTGTGTCCGACCGTGTGTGCTTGCCGCG
>CAYTTQ010000027.1:0-31325 GCA_964440795.1 uncultured Desulfobacterales bacterium
GCGGTCCGTGCACACATACCTCGCCTTGGCCGACCTGGCATCTGAAAACAACAATCCGGACGAAGCCCTCCACTGGCTCACCGTGGCCACCCGATGCGTTCCCGGCTCATCCGATCTCTACTGGACCGCGTCGACATCCTTGCCGGTGATACTTAGAAGACTTGCCGACATGTATCGTCTGAAGGGAGAAGAAAAGGCCGCCCGCCGTTGCGAAAGGGAGGCCGAGGCGACAAAAAAGCGAAAGAAACGATCGCTCTAATTACTCCAGAGATCTTCCGCAGGTTCCTCGGGGGCAAACGGATCGATCCCTTCGCGGATATATTCCCGGGCCGTAGCAACCGCATCCAGACCCCGCGTTCCCGTGACCAACGCTTTCAGTTGCTCCAACGCGGCGGGTTCAGGAGGCACTTTTTCTTGAGTAATATTTATCTTCTCGGGAACCCTGACGGATCCGGCAACATCCTCATCGGTAACCTTTGAGATAAACTCACCCGCCTTCACCGGATCGTTCAGGTCTTCGATGTCGACGGCGTGGAAGTGGACCCCCGATCGATTTTCGTAACGCATCCTGAAATAGGTGGCCCGGAATTCAATCTCCATTAGATACCAGAGCCGCAACCCGGGCAGTCCGAAGCGTCGAAACGGATCCGGCTTGAGAAACGTCCTTGAATAATCGTCATCCAGGTACCACAGCCATTGACTGCTCTTGTTCAGGAAATCCCCCCGGGAGGCATAACTCAGCAACGTGGGAATCAACGCCCGGTGAAGACGTATGAAATGCACGTCGTGGCCTGCACAAAGCCGAACTGCGTTTTCCACCAAACCGGCCTTCATCAAAACATGTGACGTCTCTACGTAGACGGGCACCCTGGCACTGAGAATACGTGCAAACTTCCTGTCCCAGAACCGTTGAACCTTCCCGACATTGCCCCGATTATTATACAGGACAAGATCAGACAGGTCCGGAGTGTCCACCCCAAACGAATCGAATGCCAGACGTTCGTGATGGACCTCTGCATACCGGAGGTTTTCAGCAAAGAGAGCGGCCAGGAAGGCGGTTCCCGTACGTCCCGCGCTGAGGGTGAAGACGAAGTTCATTCTTTGTAAGGAAACCTGTTGCGCTGCACCAGGTGACAAACGCCAGGATCAAAGCAAAGTTGATTTTTACAGTCGTGTGTTCTATCCAACGAGGTCACTAACGAGATAGCCCCATACTACCAAACACCACCGGGCTGGATGAAGACGAACTGGGTTTCCAAGACATTCTTCTCGTCTTCAGTAATCACATTCTTTCGCTGGAGAAGCTCCAACAATTCCCTGATTCCTGCCTCGAGTCGGCTCCAGTTGACTTCATTGTGACTTCTCATCATTGCAATTTCACCTCGCAGTACGGCGATGTCCGCCGCATTCGATGCCGCCAGTGCGTGCCCAGGGTTTGCCATGACAAGACCTCCTTAATTGATATTTCTTTGAAATTTTGTTTCGCTTGACACAAATAATTCATCCGTACTATATTTGTTATAATTTAGTAGCGAGGAACACCTCAAGAAATCAGTTTAAAGAGAGGTTTTATGCCTACAGGACCTGCAGCCAGGATAACCGATTCTGTTTCACCACCACACACCCCACCGGTTTTGGGACCCGGGCCAGGCAGTGTAGATGTGTTCATCGGTTTTATGCCTGCCTGGCGCGGTGTTCCCGGTGCCGCTGCTTCCGCGTTAAAGGGGGCAAAAGAGGCTTCCGACGCCACTATTAAAGCCGCTGAAACAGCCTCCGCAGCTGCGCAGGGCACCCCCGGAGCCCCCGCCGCCAAAGCCGCCGAGGAGGCAACCAAATCCGCCGCTGCCGCAGCCATGGGTAGCGCCGTCAGTGCCGCCGCCGCAGCCAGCGGTGCAGACAAGCATATCTGTTCAACCCCTCTTCCTGTCCCCCCCCACGGCCCCGGCGTCGTCATCGACGGCAGTGCGACAGTCATGATCAACAACGCCCCCGCTTGCCGAATGGGAGACACGGTCCTGGAAGCTGTGGGACCTCCCAATAAAATAATGAAAGGATGCATGACCGTTATCATCGGAGGATAGAAAAACCCCTCGGGACCAAATGGGTACCCCAAAAGGCGCAAAACCCTCCGCTCACAAAGCCTGTGCAAAGGTCTCTACGAACTATCGGGAGCCTGCCCGAACCTTGGCCAACTCTTCGTCTGAATAAATCTTTTCTGGACCCGTTTCAAACGGCAAAGCAATTTTAAGCAGATAAACAAGTGTATCGACAGCCTGATCACAAACGCGACGGTACAGTCGCCTCCGCTGGGGACCCACCAGCTTTGCATTGGCTTTGTCCGAGAGTAGATTCCGCGCATGTTCCGCTAGTTCGACGTCATTAATATAACGCAATGCCGCGAGGGTTTCATACCGTACGCCCGCCTCTTCGGCTGAGAGATTTTCGATGATCTGCCGCTTGGCATCGGTATCTCCCAGCTTAGCAAGGGCCATTGTTGAGCTTTTGGAGACCGGGCCACTTTCAGATGTTAAGGATTTCAGTATCCCCACCGTCCGTTCTCCGGGCAAATATCCCGCACCAAGCGCGAGCATTTCCTGGATATCGGTTTCTCCGCCTTCAGAAAGGGCATCCAGTAGTGTATCCTTGACTGTTTCCGGTGGATGCATTGACAACTGGCCGGCGGCAGCTAACCGCACATTCACATTTACATCACTCAGCCCTCGCCCAAGGATATGCCCTGCGGCCTCACCACCTATACGTCCCGCGCACACCACTGCAATCTGCCGCGAGTGATAGTCGGGCATGTTCATCGCCTCCTCAAGTGCTGGAAACGCGGATTCTCCAAGTGCAGTAGCATGATCGGCTGCCGCCCAATTTCCCTCTGCCAATAATCTTTTTAAGTCTGCAACAGTAACCATTACCATATCCTCTCCAAGATTTTCTTGCCGAGAGCCTCTTGTCGGTTCAGCGCCTCCACAACCGGAATAAATCACGGACAAAAGAATTCCAAAAACCACTAACCCGAAAATGCTTGAATCTTTTTTCATGGTCCCGCGGGTGCCGCCAGCCTCCCTGCAGTCCTCTGGACTTCTTGCATTTCCCAGTCAGTCCTATCTTGGTCTAGTTGCTTCACCGCAAGCATTGCACCAGGTTGTCCGGCGCCGTAACCAACGTTATCACGATAAGGCATATTCGCATCCGGTAGCAAATTCGTATAAGCCCACATCAGTCTGCGGCGTGACACCATATCGTCACGGACATCCCGACCAGTCCCTGGACTGGCAGGATCATCCACGGTATTTACATGGATGAATACGCTTCTAGGATCGTTCACAAGATTCAAAACATGGCCAAGCTCGTGAGCAATTGTTTGACCGCCTCCGGTCATATCCGCAATAAGCGACCCAAACGTGTTACGACTTGTTCGCGCACTCGAAGCCGACCCTCCCACCTGATCAACTTCTGCGGCACTGCCTATCTGAGGGACGAAATACATGTTCACCGCTCCGTTAACCCGGTTAAGCGCCGTCGTCTGTTCAAACTCATTGGTCATGTCGTTGACCATGCCCCGATTGGCGAAATTCAAGGCGCCGGCACGATTAATGGCGGCATCCAGCCTAAATCTGATTCCATATGGAAAATAAATACTATTGGCTTGGCTGATTAAATCTCGAATGTCAGCATCTGTACGGTTCGACTGCGCCGGGACCGGAGCACCATGGGAGTCGTTGACAGTCGCCCCGTTAATTGTCGGCACATGAGCGGCGACGCGTACATCTCGCAGTCCACTTACGACCATGCGCAACCGATGAATGATCGGGCCGTCCGCTGCGCCAAATCTCACTTCCAGAAAGCCGTTTCCCACCGACTTTGCCTTAAACTTGATAATCATTTTTGCATTATTCGGCAATTTGGTTCCCGCGGCCGGTGAGATTATTTCAAATCGGCCGTCATCCGAGGTCGTCACATAAAGGTCTGCGGCATTTTCGATATCGCGTCTGTTTAAACGAACACGGGTCTCAGGTATGTCCTCCTCTGCAAGGGACTCGTCCAGGCCTACCGGCAGGAGGGCACTCCCGTGACGAAATGGCACAAAGCCGCGATCGTCAGGATCGGGGGCATTGGCATCGGGTGGACCGGAGTCCACATTGGCGTTGTTCGAGTCCGGTGCTCTTGAAAAACAAACCGGTACAATCCTGGTCCACTTTCGGACACGCTTTCCGATTGTCACCTCTTCTATTCACCTCCGTTATCACGAATGAGTCGATTAAGCGTCCGTAAGGACCGCCGTCCACACATGGCGTCGGGAAAAAGGTCGTTGTCCGCTTGAAAATCAAGAATACCTCGCTCCGTTTCTTCATTCGGGTTGTGAAATGTGTCTGCACGCCGGTTATCCCCGTGCAGTGGCCCTGCATACAATCCCAACATGTTCAAGCGCTGTTGGACACCTCGCATTTCTGCAACAGGATGGAGAGGTCCGGACAAGCTTATCCGGTATTCCGACCCGAGAATTCTCAACGTCGCAACCGTGCCGGGCGCCATGCGGAGTCTGATTTTGCCGTCGTTACCCGTAGTGCCGTTTCGTGTAGGGCCCCCATCAATCGTGATTTGGTAATCCAGCCCTCGAATCCCACTCTCGGCTCGCATTCCCGGATATTTCTGAAAAAAGATTTCGACAACCCGTCGTCTTATTGCAGCGTGACCGTCCGCACCTTCAGCCCGTCGTGCGACCGCATGTCCACCCTCAGCCATAAACAAATCCCTTTCGGTTATTAGGAACCGTGAATTTCTATTAACTTATCTTTAGTGGGCGCGTTTATCTGTCCATTCTCTTCAAGGCCGTATTTTTTCTGGAACTCCTTAAGGGCCATCTCGGTGGAAGAATCCAACTCCTCGTTGATTTCACCACATTCATACCCTAAATTCAACAATCGTTGTTTAACGCCACTGCAGGTATCTATTGGATTCAATTCTCCCAGTGAGATGGGTATCAGGTCATCCTCCGTCATCAATACGCCATCTTTGGCACCTGAAGGAATTCTATGTTCCAGTTTCCCGTCACCGTCGGTGGTTCCTTCGTAGGTTTGACCGTCAATGTGAAGCGTATAATTAATGTTCGCTCTAGGACTGTCATCTTCATCAAGTAATTGCAAACGAAGTGCTACAGGTGTTCCCTTTTTCCGAAATCGGTGTCTCTGTTCGGTCGCACACGACTCCTCTTTATCTGTCTTATCAGGTATTACGAGAACGTCTCCAGCGAACAAGACATTAAGGTCTTTTCGCTCATTTTTTAGTTCACTGTTGCCCGAATCGTTGGCTATCGTCTCCGGGAACAATCCGTACCTTTCGGCAATACTTGATAAGCACTCACCCTGTTTTACTTTGTGCTGCTTCGGCATCACGCCTTCTCCCATGCATCCTTGTCCAGGTCAGGGAAATTAATCTTACATTCCCCAGGATCGATTCCGGTAACTCTGGCCATTCCATCCGAATCTGTTGTACCAGTAGCAATCGTTTCCCCATCGGGAAGGGTGACCCGATATCTTTCTCCCGAAACGGGATTATCATCTTCATCAACTAATTCGAGCTCAATCCAGGTCGTTTCTTCGTCTTCCTCATCCTCCGACGTAGACTCAACATGGGAAGGGGCATCATAGGTAGCACCTATTCCAGCGACCGCCGTCCCGGCGATTGCAGCCGCTAGAGGGCCGCCTGGAGAAACGGCATTTCCCGCCGTGCCTGACAATGCAGAGCCACCGCTATTGATATTGACTAACGTCCCCTTGATAAAAATACCCCCGGGATTGATAGTAATGAAGTTACCCCCTACTTTAATCGACAGGCCGCTTATTCCCTCCAGAACCAAGTTCATTCCTTTGACATAGAAATCACCACTTACCTGACCACTGTGGCTGCCTTTGAAGACTTCGATCACGTCGCCGTTCACCGTCAATGATCTAGATCCAGCTACTTCTAGGGCCTCTTTTCCTCCAACCTTGATATTGCAATCCCTGGCGATCTCTTCTATCAGGTCCTGGTTGACCTTAACATGCTTATCCCGCTCTACCCGCTCGACCTTATCCCTGGAAGCGACAAGATGTCGATCTCTTCCAATCCATTCTTTTCTGTCATTCTTTATCCGAACATCCTGGTTTTTTTCTCCATGAACGAAAATTTCCTCTTGCCCTTTCTTGTCCTCGAAGCGGATCTCGTTGAACCCTTCGCCACCAACGGAACTGTTGGTCTTGATCGTGCTCTTTGTCTTTTCATCGGGGAGGGAATAGGGGGGCATATTGTCGGCGTTGTACACCCTTCCCGTGATAATGGGACGGTCGGGATCGCCTTCGATAAAATTAACCAAGACCTCCTGCCCGATTCGAGGCGTAAAAATAGCACCGTAGTTGCCTCCGGCGAATGTGCTTGCCACCCGAATCCAGCAGGAACTGTTCTCGTTTCGGCCTCCCAGCCGATCCCAGTGAAACTGCACCTTCACCCGGCCGAACTCATCCGTATATATCTCTTCTTCCTCAGGGCCGGTTACAATCGCCGTTTGAACACCTTCCACAGCCGGTTTGGGCGTATCTCGTTGCGGGCGGAAGACCACGGACGACGGAATCGCCGTGAATTCGTTTGAGTAGAAGATACGCCCCGCCCTACTTTGTTCTTCCAGCACTTGAGGTTGGGATCCCAAATGCCTAAGGTCAATCAGCAGGTATTCCTGGTTGAACCCGTCCATTTCGTGATCGGTTAAACTGAAGGTAAATCCGGGTACGAAGCGGGCGCAGCCGCCTTTCCCTGTGCCCTTGTCCATGGCCATGGACGCCTCCTGAAGGCGAATCCGCGCAAGGGCCTGTCCTGTATTCTGAACCTTGTATTCGCCCGGGTAGTCGTAGACCTCAAGGTTCTGAAAGCTATCCGCTTCTTCTTCCGACATGAGATCTACCGAGGGTTGCTCAAAATTATAATCGGTGTGGGCGAATTTCCCCGGCCGAATCCGGCGTGACAGTGAGAACGAATTGACAAACTCCCGGTCGGGCACCCTGGCGTCCGCCGGATGAAATTCAATCTCCGTCTCCCCCTCGATCGGCTGGTAGTTGACCGTACCGTCACCGAAAACCAACAGGTGCTTGTCTTCTTCATGCTCGAAGAAATAGAAGATCCCCTCCTCTTCCAAAAGCCGCGAGATGAAATTTAGATCCGATTCGCGGTACTGAACACAATACGGCCTGGCTTCGTAGTCCTTTTGCAGCCGAAACGCGAAGTGATCACTTGTAATTTGTCGCTCCTCAAGAATCTGCTGAACGATTTCGGGAATCGTCTGGTCTTGAAAAATCCGACAATCTTGTTCCAGAGAAAGGAGCCATATGGACGGAACAAGAACCAGGCGGTAAAGATTAAAGCGCCCCGAGCGTCCGCCCTGGCTGAACTCACTCACAATGCCGTGAAAGAAACGGTCGGTATCTTCGCTCAAAATCGTCAGGAGGCCGATCTTCCCGACTACTTCATCAAAACCTACGTCGTCTTCACTACCCAAATCAAGGACCACCTGAAAGGGGGCTGATATTCCCTCGGCCGCCGAGAAACTCGCCACACGAAACTCCAAATCATTAGATTCCGGAATCTCGAAACGAAACCGCTCCGGTCTTGCTTCCCGTTGTTCAGGCATTCCCATCCTCCAATTACATCATTCGGGCAAAGCGCCCGTCAGGATTTTTAAAGTGCATCTCCCAAGCGGTTGAGACCCCCGGCGGAGTCATTTACCCGAATCCTATCTCAAAGCCCCCATCTTCAGCCATGCCCAGGTGAACTTCCGCCGGCATCGCTTCGTCACTCATTCTTGTCAGGATTTCTTGTGACATCTGTGGCAAGATTGTGCCCCTCATGATGTGATCGATGTTTCTCGCCCCGGTTTCCACTTCCGTACACCGGTTGGCAATCTGTTCCACCACTTTTGGATCGTAAATAAGTTTCATCTTGTGAGTTTGAGCGACTCTCGCAACAAGTTTGTCCAGTTTCAGACAAACAATATCTTTCATGATATCTTGGGGGAGCGTATAGAAAGGAACAATATTCATGCGCGCCAACAATGCCGGCTTAAAGTGGTTACTCAGGACCGGACGTATCGCTGAAAGCAGCGTCTCATACGAAGGCCGTTCCCCGTCACCGCACATTTCCGTGATTACGTCCGTAGCCAGATTACTGGTGAGAAAAAGGACCGTGTTCTTGCAGTCGATCAACCGTCCTTCACCGTCCGAAAGGGTTCCTTTGTCAAACACCTGATAGAACAGGTTCATCACTTCCAGATGCGCCTTTTCCACCTCATCCAAAAGAACGAGGGAGTATGGTCGTTGCCGAATGCCTTCCGATAGAACTCCGCCTTCGCCATAGCCCACATACCCAGGTGGAGAGCCGATCAATCGACTCACCGTGTGTCTTTCCTGGAACTCACTCATGTTGATGGTCACCATGAATCGTTCACCGCCGAAGAGAAGATCCGCCACAGCCAGGCCCGTTTCCGTCTTGCCCACACCGCTGGGCCCAACAAGAAGGAACACCCCCATGGGTTCCGATGGCGCATTGAGCCCCGCCTTGGATGCCTTGATTACCTGGGTAATGGCCTCCAGTGCTTGATCCTGTCCCTTAATCCGCTCCTTCAGGCTTGCCTCCAGGCCCATGACCGTTCTTGCCTCGTCCCGCATGACTTTTCCAAGGGGTATGCCTGTCCAATCCGAAACGACTTTTGAGACAATATCCGGATCCACCTCGATGCGGATCAATGGCAAATCACCTTGGATGTCATGAAATTCCTTCAGCGCTGCATCGATCTCGCTTCTGAGCTCCGCAGTTCGTTGCGTTTCCCTTTCTTCATCCTGTCCTTGAACCTCGTAAAACGCTTTTCTCAATTCAATGATCTTCGTTCCCAGTTCCTGTTCCTTCAGCCACTTTTCTTTAAGCCGGACCAGTTCATCGTTCAATGACTCCAACTCACCTCTGATCGCCTCCAATCTGTCCGGGTCGATGTCGAACCCGTGAACCCGGTCCCTTTCCAACGCCGCCTTTTCCCGCTCCAATGCTTGGACACGACGCTCTCGATACTCGACGACATCGGGTTTTGCGGTCAACAGAATCTTTACCCGTGCAGCACTGGTGTCAAGAAGGTCTACGGCCTTATCCGGCAATTGTCTTCCGGAAATATAACGGCCGGCCAGTTCCGCAGCGGCGGCAATGGCATCGTCCCGCACAACTACGCCATGGGCCTCTTCATATTTCTCCTTTAAGCCCCGAAGGATCAACACGGCCGTTTCTTCGGAGGGTTCATCCAGTTTGACCAGCTGAAATCGTCGTGCCAGGGCCGGATCCTTCTCCACATATTTTTTGTACTCCGACCACGTGGTCGCCGCAACCGTCCTTAATTCTCCCCTGGCCAGCGCGGGTTTCAACAGGTTGGCTGCATCACCGCCTCCCGCTTGGCCGCCGGCGCCGATCAACGTGTGGGCCTCATCGATAAACAGGATAATCGGCTTGGGAGAGGCTTTTACCTCATTGATAACGGACTTGAGACGATTTTCAAACTCTCCTTTCATCCCGGCACCCGCTTGAAGCAGGCCCATATCGAGCCCCAAGATAGAGACATCCCGCAACAACTCGGGGACATCGCCTTCAACCACCCGAAGAGCGAGTCCTTCAACGACCGCCGTCTTTCCCACACCGGCTTCTCCGACCACGATCGGATTGTTCTTCCGCCGCCGGCCGAATATGTCCACCATTTGTCTGATTTCCCCGTCTCGCCCAAAGACGGGATCAATCTCTCCGGCAGCCGCCCGCTCGGTAAAATCAATGCAAAAGCGTCCCAGCGCCGTATCTTCGCCGGGTGGACCGGCTTCAGCTGCGGGTTCCTCGCCCGGGGCAGGATGTTCGATCGATTTTTTTTCAATCGTCCAAAATTGCGATACCAAGGCTTCTCGACTGATGTCGGACAAGAGATCGACATAGGACCCCGTAGCAAACTGTGTGGGGCTGTTGACAAGCGCCATCAGCAAAGCGCCCGATCGAATCCGGCCGGCTTCCAGATCTACCGAGCCGATCAACCATGCCTCCTGAAAAAGCTCCATAAGCAACGGGGAAAACACCGGTTTGGCCGCATTTCCGGTTTTGAATTCTTCGACGGTCCGCCCAATAGACTTTTCAATTCGACCGGGATCGATATCGAGTTGTCGCAAGATCAAGGGCGCGTCTGCCTGAGGTTCTTCGAGCACTTTCGCCAAAAAATGTTCTACCGTTACCTCATAATGGGTCCTGGAGACACAAAGTCCCGCCGCCGCTTCCAGACACTTTTTACAATAAGCATTCAACCGTCCCAAAAGTGATTTGATTTCGACTGTAATCATGCTGATCTCCTAGCTTGGATGGTTTATATTCATTTTGCTGGTTGCATCGGTTCACGTCTGCTCCGGACAAAAAACAGCTTTTACCTCTCCGACATCCTTCCCCCCAAAAAGCCAAGTGTCCAGACCTAAACGGGACCACGCTGAACCGCCTAAACATGTGGAACGCGCCTCTCTTTCCCGCAGCGTAATCGCCACGTCATATTTCAGCGGGTCCGTTACGTATAGGCTGGTCAGCGCCGTTAATCTGTTATAGCGAGTTCCTCCGGGCAGGAGGTCTTGAAAGGTCTCTCCAGCCAAAGGCCCCAATTCAAGCCGAAACTTGCCCATGCGGTCCGGAATTTGTTTGCCCACATAACAATTCACGCCCATTTCGGACCCTCTAAGACCTAAGGACGAACGCTGATCTTCCGGGATCGTGGCCATGTTAAAGCGGCATGCCTGAACATGGACGGGAATATCACCCAGGGCATCCTGAACAAGCGATCTCAGTCCCGACGCCGACCGGGGAAACTGGCTGAAAAGTCCGATATAGCGAAGCAATTCATCGGCATTCGGAACATTTTCTCTGACTGCTTTCTCACCCAGTCCCAACAAGCAAAAGAGTCTCTCGATGTGCTTCTCATCGCGTTCCTCAACCACTTGAAGGAACTGCCTGTACTTGCTCCACGCCTTGAACAAGAGTAAAAAGAGGCGATTATTGAACACATCCAAGAACTCTCGGGTAATCGATTCATCGGAAGCGGCCTCGTCCATCAGGTCTTCGGTGTAGAAGGTGGGTAGTGGCGAAGAGGAACCGTACAGCCCCATAAAGGTGGCCGTTACCTGAAAATCCACTTTTTCCCCTTCGGCCCGTTCCTCAACCTTGCTTACGTCCGCTGCAGGAAAGCCGAGGGATAGATCGGGCCGGATTCGGACACCATGCATCTCCTCGGCAGGCAACATTCCGGACTCACCCCCTGAAGATACAAGGAACCGCAATAAACGCATCACTTGAAAAAAGGAAAACGAATGTCCTTCATTCAACAAATGCGCCTTTAAATCAGCGGATGTTCTCCGATTCTCGCCGGCCACTGATATCGGTCTCCTCTCGACACCTCTTCCACAGTCAGTTGGGTATATGTGTTCATCGAGGCATAAGAACCCAAGAAACTGTCGAGCACCGAGCCAAATAAAAAGAGGTCTCCCGGACCCGCAAAGTGATCCTCCCGCAGGCGGATGAGGATATCTTGCCCCCGCATCATCACCCCGGAAACAATTTTGCTTGTCGGCGAGACGCTAACGTCTTCAATGCCTGAAATTCGTTTCTGGTTGGCAAGCACTCGAGCCCGATCCCGAGTTTCTTCAAAAATATAGAGTTCCAAAATAGCCCTAAGGCTTTCAGCTTTCCCCAGAGACTGATAATTTAAAGACAAATGGGAAAGGAGTCGCCACAACAAATTCTTCCCTAAGGGGGGCAGCACCGCCGCTGAGGGAGCCCTGACATTGCGAAATTCGGCAAACTCGGGTGAATCACTCGTGGGTACTGAAATGTCTCCGGCTTGCAGATTCTCTGCCAAAGCACCATTGGTGCACTCCAACTGAAGGGAAAGGGTCTCGGATGCCGCCAATTTCATTTCGGGAGGGTAAGCCACCGACAGATAAACCTCAGAGACATTCCTGGTCGGTGATTGCCTTACAGACAAATGGTAACGGGGCCTTCCCTCCCCTCGCGGACTAAAGACATCAAAGGGCGCAAAGGTGCGTTGCTCTGCAGTCCCCTGGACGAAGCCCACCACACGTTGTATCGAATAGACCTGATAATGTTCGGGTGACCCGCCGGTTGAACGTACCGGGTATTCCGTCGATTTGTGATCAATCCGGATCGGCTCTGCATCCTGAGGGAAAATATTCACTGCAGGTGTTGCCGATAATACAAAATGTTGCTTTTTTATCCTCGGACGGTTAAAAGGCAATTCATCGAGTTCGAATAAAACCTCAAAGCGATTTCCCCCACCCCGCTCGACCCATCGATCCCAGCCCAAAAGATCCAAGAAAAGAAATCTTTCCGGAAACACGAAATATTCTTGAAGAATCCGATAGCCTGGAAAAGATCGGGTCGGATAAGGGATTAGCCCTTCGTTACCGGAAAACCCCACTGGTTGGATGTTTTCGGCGGAGAGTCGAATCGGACTCCCGTCATCCAGTGGCGTAATTATTACTTGCCGCAAATAACGCCGCAGCAAAAGATACAAATCCGTGGCCTCTCTATAATCACCCGCGAGGAACAGCCGAAGTGTCGTCGGAGACCAATCTTCAAGCTTGAGTCCTCGTAGTTCGAAAACCAGTCGAATGGCAGGCGGATTGCCCGCCGCTTCCACTAAACCGGCCTCCATCAACTCAACGGGATGAAGCTCCACATCACAACAGGTCCGGAATGTACAAGACGTGCCTTCAACGGGCACGGAATCGAGATGCGTGCCCGCCGGCACCGAAGCCGACTGCTTGAGCGTCGGCTTCGGGCGAAACCCAACCACCGTGGATGACGGAATGGGTCGCAAATAGTGGGGCCATATGAGACGGATCAGCTCATGAATGATTTCCGGGAAATCGTCGTCCAGCTTTTGTCTCATCAGAGCCGTCAGGAACGCCACGCCCTCCAAGAGGCGTTCTACGTCAGGATCTGTTGTAGAACCGCTCAACATAGGGGCGATCGCAGGGTGCGCTTCGCAAAATTCGGCCCCCAGGTCTCTCAGGTTCGCCAATTCGTCTTGAAAATAACGATTAAACATAATCAATCGTGCCGTCTAGATTTTCGGAATGAAAACGTTCTGTGAGATATCCACCCGATGATATACGCATGCGATAACTGCTACCCGAAAACGTGGCAGCCAAAACAACAGAGTGAACCTCACCTCCCCAGACGCTAAATATCTGCCATGCCTCCTGCGCGAACCCTTACCGTTTCACGCTAATCCGGCCGTCCGAACCCACTGTGCTTTCAAAACTCACGGAGTCTTTGGCGCCGTCTACATTGAGCTTTCCCTTAATCTGAAAACGAAGTGAGAGGACGTCTTCTCCCGGTGGAATAAAACGGACCCGCACACTGGTTAGGCGAGGTTCATATTTCTGTACCGTTTGCTTGATCGATCTCTCAAAATCCCTGACACCGTCGGGATACATCTGAACCAGGTCCGTAAAGTCCGGTACACCATACTCCGGCCCGATAGGAACATTTCCCTGTCTGGTGTTGAGTATCCGCTGAAGGTGATTCAAAACCGATTCAAGGATTTTCCGTGGATCGTCCTTTTCCCGCCGCTGCGGCGAATCCTGCCACGCCTTTATACGTTTGAGCAATCGGTCTTCTCGCATTCACCATCCACTTTTACATCTGAAACCAGTGTTGGCGGACTCGGCTTTCATCGCTCCGCTCGCACCGCGACAGCGGATATACGTCATCCCTGAATTGTCGCCGTCTCCCCTCTAAAGTCTAGCTCCGCTGCGACCAATGATCGACATGTTCGATGCCGTCCGGCTCGTAAGACCAGCGGATATAGCCGAACACGAAGGTAACCTCCTCCGTCGGGGGGGCATTGGCGGATGCCGGGTCGATGGTGTCCGGGCTGACTCTGACAACCGAAGCGATTCTTCCCTCCTGGATCTCAACCGTAAAAAACTGTTCGGTCGTCCCATCTCCCGCCGGACTGGGCCTGAAAAATTTAAACTCTGCCTCAATGACTTCGTTGTTGCAAAGGGCTTTTGCCAAAAGCGGAGAACTCTTGTCTATCCGTTTTACGACCCTTATCGGTTCATATGTCCTCTCCCCGCTCGCCACACCGCTTGACGCTTCCCGGGCTGTTCGAACCGAATCTTCAAAGGACAAACACTCGATTGAATCCTCCCTGTCCATGGAGAGAATAGAAGAGTCTCCGTCAATCTTGGTCCCATTTGCCGTCAAATAAAGATGCACTGTCATTGCCATGGTTCAGATTCCTCCTTTTAATTTATTCTTTATCCAGTTTCCCTACCAGGGACAGTGTGAAGAAAGCCCCCATGTATTTGAAGTGGGGTCTGACCTTTAACCCGACTTTATACCAACCCGGTTCCCCTTCTACATTTTCAACGGTCACTTGGGCTTCCCGAAGTGGTCGTCGACTGCGCACCTCAGGCGCCGGATTCTCCATATTGGCGACATATTGCCTGATCCAGAGATTCAGTTCTCTTTCCAGGTCACTTCTCTCCTTCCACGTACCGATATTCTCCCGTTGAATGACCTTCAGATAATGGGCCATACGATTGATCACGAACATATAGGGAAGTTGGGTACCCAACTTGTAGTTGGTTTCCGCTTCTTTCCCTTCTTTGCTGATACCGAAAAACTTCGGTTTCTGGACGGAATTGGCAGAGAAAAAAGCGGCATTATCGCTTCCTTTCCGCATGGTCAGTCCGATAAACCCCTCCTCCGCCAACTCGTATTCCCTTCTCTCGGAAACCAGCACCTCGGTGGGGATCTTGGTTTGAACGGCCCCCATCGCCTCATACTGATGCAAAGGCAGGTCTTCTACGGCACCGCCTCCTTTAGGACCGATGATATTGGCACACCACCTATATTTGGCGAAACTATCCGTAAGTCGGGACGCAAAGGTAAACGCCGCATTTCCCCAGAGATAATCACCGTGATTGGCGGAAACGTCTTCCTGGTAATTGAAAGCCTTCACCGGTTGCGTATTCGGTCCATAGGGCAACCGCAACAAGAATCGGGGCACCGTAAGTGAAACGTAGCGTGAGTCCTCGGATTCCCGAAAGGACTGCCATTTGGTATATTGGGGACCTTCGAAGATCGACTTCAAATCTTTCAGCTGAGGCAGCCCGTTAAAATCTTCGACACCAAACATGGCGGGCCCTGCCGCAGCGATAAAGGGCGCATGCGCCATAGAAGACACACTGGCGACATACTGCAACAATTTGATGTCCTGCGGGCCCGGTCCGAATTCATAGTTGCCGACCATGGCCGCATAAGGTTCCCCACCGAACTGACCGTACTCCGCCGTGTAGGCTGTCTTGTATAGTCCGGACTTAACAACCTCCGGAGAATCTTCAAAGTCGTCCAAGAGATCGTCCTTACTCACGTTCATGATCTCCAGCTTGATGTTTTCCCTGAAGTCGGTTCGGTCCACCAAAAACTTCATGGAGCGCCACGCCGATTCCAGTTTTTGCACTTCCGGATGATGAAGAATCGCATCCAATTGCAAACTCATTTTCTTGTCGATTTCGGCAATCATGTCGTCTACGACGGCCTTGGAGATCTTGGGCACCTCTTTTCCAGGTTCAAGCAACTGGGCAATCAGTGCCTCCACCCCCTTTTTGGTAACTCCGTAGGCCTCGTCGGACGGCTTCAGCTTGGTAGCATTCACAATCTCGTCCAACAAAGAGGCCTCTTCGGTAGATTCCGCCGCCGGAGCCGCCGTTTGTTCTTGTTCTTCTACCATGAAATCACCTCCTCTATTTTTCGTCTACACCTAACTCTTTCATAATTTTTTCGCGTGCCGCCTCATCCTTGACCAGCTCTTGAATCTTTTTTCTGAAATCGGGAACGTTACTCAACGGACCTTTCAACGACCCCAGTGCCTCCCTGAGTTCCATGAGTCGATTGAGTTCCGGCGTGTTCTTAGCCACCTCCTCAGGACTAAAGTCCTTCATCGATTCAAATTTGAGGGAGACATTCATGTCTTCATCCGGTTCACCGGAAAGTTTGTTGGGGACCGTCACGTCCACGCCCACGCCCTGGCCTTTCAGCACTTCGTTGAAATTGTCCTTGTCCACGTTTACGGGCTCTCTTTCTTCCACCGTGCGGTCATCCGGCTTTCCCGTAAAATCCCCCATCACCAAAACCTTCAGGGGAAGCTCAACCTCTTCCTGGGCGCCACCGGTCTCCGGACGATACACGATGTTGACCCGTTCTCTTGGTGCAACCGACCCTTCTTTAGCCATAGTTACCTCCTTTGTTTTATTGTTTCATGTTTGTTTTATTGGCCCAAAGAACTTGCCTTCTACTTTTTTGCAAGGCGCATGCCCTCTGCCGGATCCAATCTTGCTATACGGCTTAACACGGATGCCGATTCGCTCTCGTCTGCTTTATCTCCACAGGCATTTAATCCGAACCAGGCGACCCGCAAGCCCTTAACCGCTAAAACCGGATCCCATTCCTCCAATCGGTAGGCATCAATGTCTTCCAGGATGGCATCCACGTGGGGCCTTACCAACCCTCCCTTCTTTGCATTCATGATTGCTTCCACCAACCCCATACGCCACAGGAGCCGCTCCCGTCTCGAAAAACTGTTTCGCATCTCTTGCTGAAGGGCATCAACGGCCTCCGGCAATTTGCCCCGTTTTTTGGCTAAGGATTGAAACTTGGCCAGAGTCTCCGCCATGGCGTCACTTTCTCCGTTTTGGCTCGCTCGGCCTGCCGGCCCATGCGCAGCTTCAGCGCTTTCGCCGCCCAGTCGAATTCCTTTAAGCCATTGGAGTGTTTCATGGTCAGAAAAAGGGCTCCCATCAGCGTAGGAAAGATTTTCTATTCCGGGGACCCGTTGGACAAAGTAGGCCGTTTCTTGACACACTGCTTCCCAGGCTCGGAAATAGTCCTTTCCCAGACTTTCCAGTGCGTCGGCGGTATAGCGTGTAAGATCCAGCCAAAGCAACGCAGCCTGGAATCGCTCCTCCGTCGCCCTTATCAGTGCCTCCCAGTTTCCCTTTTCTTTTAAATCCGTAAGGGTTTGCTCGAAACCTTCGCGGTCCGCAGGGGGAGGGATCTCTGTTTGTTTATCCGTATTGGGTGGAATCGCCTCAACCATGGACCATCCTGCAATTCGTCTCCAGCGGTATCCTTTGGGGTTTGTCAAGTCATTGGTGTGAAAAAAGTCCGCCGCCCGACGCAGCATTTTAAAAGCTTCTCGTGCAGCCTTATCCGCATCAGCCTCGGATCCGATTTCTCCCGATTGTACAGCAGCCGGCTGTTGCGCTTGCACGGGAGGCGTTTGGGCCGATGCCGCCTTATCCTGCGCCGGTTCTTCAGCGGCAACCGGCGCCGATTTTTCTTCGGCTACCTGCTGAGATTTCACGGGAAGCGTATCTATGAACCTTTCCAGTGGTCTCACCAGCGGCGCATCATCGAGACACCCTTTCAAGAGTTCGTCGATCTCTTGAACGATTTTACGGTATTCTTCAACCTTCTCGGGTGGAAACGGGGGTGGCTGTATCCCCTCTAATGCGCTCTGACTCTTTTCAATCCACCATTCTATGGCTGCAACCCGGCCCTTCTTCCGCTTTTTCGTGGGATAGAGGTCCTCCCAGTAATGGGCCAGCAAATCCCGGTAAATGGTTAGACCCGTAGCAAGCCCCTCGACCTTGTTGATATGAATCTGTGCCACCGCGAGGTAACTCGCGACCAGCAAGTCTTTGGCTTTTTCCGCCAAAATCTGCTGCGCCAGTTTATCTACCGTAGCCCAGTCAATCCCCCCGGAAGCCGAAGGCGTGGACATTTTGTCAATCTCCGCCTGAAGTTGTTCGAACTCCGGTTCGTACCGAACGTCCGAGCCCGTCGGACTATCCGCACTAATGGGTTCTTTTCCAAGAGATAATATTTCCATTCCAACCACTCATTCTAAAGCCGTCTATTCGTCTGGGATCCAATGCTTTCGCAACATTCACCGCTACCATCCCTTAGTAAAGGACTGTGTCTTCGTTGCTCTGTGTCCATAGTTTGGCAAAGTCATCCGGAGTCAACGCCCGCCGAAACACGGCCAGTGCGGCCTTATCCTCACCACCCCCAATAAACACCGCATGGGGAGGACGGTCGCCGTTCTCTTTCAACCACAGATGCCACAGGCCTGCCAAGGTATAGATATCCCCGCCCCCCGTATCCGACAAGGATATCATTACCGTCTCTTTTCGGCCGATCGCGGCAACGTCCCTATCCGCACCGGAATAGTCGACCTCCCGTGCGGCCTGCCTGTCTGTGTTTAACGCACCCCAGTCGCCGACCGGCGGGCGAAACGCACCGATTTGTTTTTCCAGCTCGGCAAAATCCGCCAACCGTTTCGCTGCCAGATACTCCATTTCTCTCCATGTCTTCTCACAAGCAAACGGCACCAAATCCCAATGGGACTCAAATCCGTCGATAGGCCCGGTGCCTATAAGAAGAAACGGATATGTACGCCCTATTTTATCGCTGCTGCTTTTTAGCAACCCACACAGAATGGCATCCTTTTTGGCTCCCTTCGCCCAAAAGCGCCAAGAGCAATTGTTCGTGCTCCCGTCCCGCCGTGAACCGAGACTCTGATAGCCCGTTTCAACCCACCTCGACAACGCCTCTATGAGCGGCGATTTACCGCCGACCCAGAAGTAATCGGCAGCGGATGGATGTTTACCAACGGCTGCCCATTGCCATCTCTTGGATGAGCCTAACGATCCCAACACTCAGCAATACCCCGCGGCACCCGTCCAGGGGCCGTTCCAAGCAATTTCAGCACCGGTTCATGTCCCTTTAACCGATAATTGACTTTGATATACTTGAGATTCAAGCGTTGCAGGGCTGCCTTCTGAGCAGGGAAGTCACCCGGATAAAAGGTGTGTTGCCCTGTCGCAAAATCTTTCAAAAACTCGGGGAAGCCCCGGTATCCCTTGTATTTCTTGGTCACGGTCGTTTTACCCACTTTAATCTCCAACAACACATCGCCGCAGCTTCGAGGAGACCATTCAAACGTCTTTCGCACCGGGTAATTTAAATTCACCATGGTCTTGGTCTCATCGGCACACTGGATTTCAAGCCGCGTGGCATGGACCTTCAATTGTGCATCCTTGTTGGTGTCTGTGGGCAAGCCACGGATGGTCACGGTATAACTGCCTTGAGCGGGTTTAGCGCTTCTGGCGCCTTTGGTCAGGAAGGTCAAGAAAACATCGGCAAACGGGATCGGCTCTCCCAGCACGCGCTTTCCATAATATCCCTTTTTTAAACTCCGGTTGACGAAAGGACCGGCAGGACCTTCCACAAACTTTTTCGCATATCCGTTATCACCCAACAGCAATTCGTTGATTGTCTGTTGGTTGGATATCCCTTGCAACTCGACCAGGACCTCTTTTTCCCACACTTCCTGCAGGTAGCATGCCGTCTCCATCCGCATAAAGTGCCACAAATAATCCAAAGGCCCGGCAACCAATTGCCAAAACGCCTCCTGTTTTGATTTGCCTTCCCCCAAATAGGCCTGCAATTTCTCAAGAGCCCTGTGGGCAATGTGAAAAGGTGCATCACTGGTGGCCGCATCGGCTTTATACGTTTCCGCGGCCAGTTCATAAGACGCCGCCCTGGAAGCACTGGCCGAGGAAATTTCGGACAAGCTCGCTTCGTATTCGTTGTATGCTTTGGCAGCAACAAGCTCGGACTTCAAGCTGTCGTCCGTGTCCACCTGCTTGAGTTTCCGTCCTAATTTGTCCACCAGCCGCTTGCCCTTTTTGGTGACTTTGAGGAGACCACTTTTGTCCTGCATGGCCGCATGTTGCCGACCCCTGACCTTTGTTTCCGAAAACGCATATACCAGATCAACCCAGTCGGGAATTTCCGCATGGTCCTTCCATGGTGCCAATTCAGTCGTCATTCGCTCAAGGAGTGAAAAATACGGGCCGCTGTCGGTACCCATGGTCACCGCGATCTGTTGCCTTTCTTGCCTGGTTTGGAGTCGCTCCGCCCCAAGGGGGAAGTCACCGAGAAACTCGTGCCAGGCCCCCACATAGGTCTTACGATACCATCCCTGAAACTCGAGCTTCTTACTCGCAATGACCAAAGGATCCGTAAGTGCCGCTTCCACCTCTGCTAAAAACGCATCCACTTGGGCCTTCCCCGCCACCGAGAAGGCCGCCGCCACCCCCATGTCCGCTTCGCCTGGAACACTTCCGCCCTTCCAAAAATCACCCAACTCGACCGCATGAGAGCCGCTCTCGGTGTTAACCCACGTCACCACCCAATTGAGCTGACTCTCTTTCAAGGTCACCACGTGTTTCAACCATTCCTGCAGCTCATTCATCTCCCGGTTAAGCTGAGCCTCATCCTGGCGCCACAAGAGGTAATAGAGATAAAGATCGGCAAACTTTTTCCGTATCTCCGGGATCACTTCCCGGTCCGCCATGACCATGATAGGCGCGTAAGAGGGTCTAGGCATGGCGGCAAGGGCACCAGGCTCCTTTCCTTCAAGGACCCCTCGAAGCAGATTGATTCGACGGGCAAGATGGGCCACATGCTGAGCCAGGACCAAATCGGAGGTAACGGCCGAGAAGCCTGTCATACGCTCCCGCATCGCCGCGTCAAAGGGAACCAGAAAACTCTCTCTGAATTGTTTACAATATTTTTCCTTCAGTCTTCGCTCGACATCTTTGCTTTCGTTGAGTCCGAATCTGGGAATCCACCAGCTCTCGTTATCCGCCTCGACCGTTGCAATGACGTCTCGAAAATGACTCATCAACACGACATCTGAAAGGATATTACCCTCGAACACCGGCGCTTCGGTGTATTGGCCGCTGACATGCCTGAGGGTCTTGAGATTTTTGACAAAAGAAAAGCTCAGTAACCCGCATATGGCCAGGGCCACGGCCACCCACGCCGTCAGCCCGAGGTTCCGGGTCAATTTGCCCCACTCGATGGCTCTTTGGGTCGGGGCAAACAAACGCCTGTCCTTAGGCAGCAGTTCGGCAAAAAAATCGTGGAGGAATAACCCTTTGCTCGTACCGGGAAGCACGTCTCGCTGTTGTATCAACCCCAATTCATTAAGAAAATGCGAATAGGGGCTGCCTTCCTGCCGCCCACTGCTAAAAAATACGCCCCGTAAATGCGGCGTTTCCTGGTACGGGTTTTCTTGAAACGCCCCCCGCAAAAAGGCCTTGAGGCCCGGGTCCAGTTTTTCGAACTCCTCCGGAAACAAGAATAGACTCGGTTCAACGGTTGACGCCGACCCTCGGGAACCGGCCTCGTGAAATAAGAGCAACCGCAGGTCCCTAAGGCGGTCCCCAACGGTCCGAATACACCGGTCGCCGAATGTTACCACGTCCCCGGTGGTATCCCTGTTTACCACCCCCATAGCCTGGGCCAGGACGTTATCCGACAGATGGTCACAGAACTGGGTCATCCCCTGAACAAGGTCGCACTTACTCACCAGAACATATATGGGAAACTTTGTCCCCAAAACCCGCATCAGTTCATCGATGCGACGCCGGATGTTTCGCCCGTCTTCCTCCAAAACCTCACCGGAAGATCCCAACAACTTGTCCGCCGCCACGGTAACCACCAAGCCGTTGAGCGGTTCCTTTTTGCGAAATTTTGCCAGAAGCCCCAGAAAACGCTGCCATTCTTCTTTGTCCTGACCCTCATCCACCGGAATGGCGTAGCGACCCGCCGTATCGAGCAAAACAGCTTGCTCGAAAAACCACCAGTCACAGTTTCTAGTCCCGGAAACACCGGAAATTCTATTCACTTCGGCAAAGGGGGACGAAAGCCGTGCGCTCTTGATCGCCGTTGTCTTGCCGGAACCGCTTTCTCCAATGACGACATACCAAGGAAGAACATAGAGCGGATTGCCGTATTTTTTAAGATGAGACTGCCTGAGCGTGTCGATGGCCTCTTTCCATCGTTCTTGAAGCTCTCTGGAGCGTTCTTTTTCCTTGTCGTCGAGTTTCTTGAGATAGGCGTCGTCTTGGGCAACTACCTCTTGAACAAATTCCTGCTCTCGCCGTTTCTGCCAGATCCGTTTTAGTAAAACCAGACCAATCCCGATCCCTACGAGGCCAAGCAATACGAAGAAGCCGACCCACCAAGGCCAGTCGAGACTTAACACCACCCCGAATACCAGAAGTAGGACCAACAAGACGGCACTGACCACCAAGAAGCCCTTAAGAATTTTCACAAAGATCTGTTTCATTTATGGCACCGATCCGTAAGCACTTATTAATGTCCCTTGAATTTGCGCATTCATTCACTCAACCTGGAATCTCAACAACTGTTGAAAAAAACCGCCACCCCGGCTATCCCGTCAAAATCGTCTCGCCTACGTTCCCCAATATAAACCGATAGATAATAAATAACAGAACGAATAGAACCACCGGAGCCCCTAAACAAACAGCCGTAAATGCTGAAAACCCCTTACGCCCCCGGGTTGTCTCCACTTCCTCGTCCGCCGGATAGGCCTCCGGGAACAAGTCCGTCTTTTCCAATGAGGCAAAACTTACCGTGCTACCGGTGAGCAGCTTGAGGTTTGATGTGCGCAGCTGTGCCAGCAAGAAATCGTCCCCCTCGTTGCAATAGCGGCCGGAGAACCCCATGGCCAGACACAAATAGTAGACCTCTCTCACATCCCGTTGGTGAGGCCCGAGTTCATTTAAGCGATCAAAAAAGATCTCACCGGCATCGGTCGTCTGATAATACAATCGCTGCAACTGCTCTGCCTGCCATCGGTTCTTTGCGTTCCAACCCGAACTCAAAATGGCCTCATCGATCCAGGCACAGACTGCAAAACGAGCCAAATCGTAATCTTCCGGAGAAATATCACCTTGCCTGCACCGCTGCTCCGATTCAGTCATCAGGCGTTGGACATCTCCTTTTACCTGCTCAAAAGAAGGTTGTTGAACGGACACATTTTTTAAAAAATAGGCCACATACGCCATGACATCGATAAAGCAATCCGTTAGCCGCATATTACTTATTTCTCCCATAGCCGATCAGCAATGTGTTGGTAACCGGCTGTTTTCGTCTAAGCCCACCAGGGGTCGACATTATCTCCCCACCACCATCAGTTCAACCTTAAGATCTTCGGGGGCCGCGTCCCAGTAAAGGGCGATGTTGTTCGCCTTTTGGACCTGACCCCACTGGTCACTATTGTGGTCGATTTGAAAATATACACTCCGAGCCCTTCGCGGCAATTCCTGTGGAGGCGCGGGCAAATGTTCCACCCGAACCCCGGGAAGGGCGCGGGCAATAAGGATCGGCAGGGACTCCCTGGACCCCAGCTTGGCGATTTTTTGCATCGCATCCAACACCGTATTGGGATCTTCTTCTGTTTCAAAAAGCAAATAGAAACGGTTTCGTCCCTCAAAAATGGCCGGGTTCAACTCGGCGGCATAATAGGTGCCGTCAAACAACAGCTGCATGACATACTCGGGACCGGCCGTGATCTCGTCCAAAAGCCGGATGATCAAGGCCTGCGCCGACGAGAAGCATCGCCATAACCCTTCATGATCATATGGGGGAACCAGAGAAGACCCATCCTCTGCCTCACCCATGACGTTGACTCCCTGCGAGAAGGTGGAAAGCTCTCCGATAATCTGTTTTAAAAGCCCGTATACCTGCCATGGGTGCACTTGGGGGGATTGACTGGCCTGAACCAGCAACGGCACGTACCGGTTTAGAGATCGTAGCGCCAACAGATAGACCATATCTCTGGATCCGAACTCGGCTGTATGAATCCCTCTATCTTGCTTGTACGATTCGAGTTGGTAGGCCCGAGCGGCGAGTTGATCTCGAATCTCCTTGACTAGATTCAGCAAAAATCCCGAATTATTGATCGCCAGACAGGGCGGCACAAATTTCTGACTCAAAACCACCTCTTCACCCGATCTCTCCAACTGTGCCACCGGCAACAACACATAATCTCCCAACCGATCCTTCTCCGTACTCCAAAAGATCTTCAACACATGACTGAGTCTTTTGACTTCGGCCTCGGTTCCGCCTTCGTGTAAGTCCGCTATGGCCTCAGGATCGGCAACTGTGGCAAATCGCGTGGTGACGTCCCCAAGGTTTTCCAGCTTTGATAAAACCGTCACATTTTCGCCGACAGGGCTCCATTTCTTAAGTCCCACGAAGACCGTCAGCGGTTTGCCCCCTTCAATCCAGTCTTCGTTGAAGGGCCGGGCCTCTATAACAGCGTTTTCCGGCAACCGGACAAATGTGCGGTCTGGAAAGAGAAATTCTCCCCTGGTAAGACTGAACGTCCCCGTGCCCAGTGACGCATCCTGTATCTCACAGTTTCCGCTACCCCAAAAATAGGGTTGGATAAAACGATAGATCGGCTCGAGCAAAGATTGTGTATAAAGGTCCCCCAACTGGAAGTGCTGCGGTTGCAAAAAGAGACCCTGGTGCCAAAAGAGCGGTTTTTCCATAGGTAAACTATTCCCCGACGGCTTGAATTTGTTGTGATCCCAATATCAGGTCAATCTCCAACGCGCCTGGTTTGGCGACCTTGTTTTGTCCCAGAAACCCCGATTTTTCTACATACCACGGAATGTCGTACAGTCGTACCATTCCCTTCCGTTCCACCGTATAGTACCCGGCTACCACGGCTACGTATTTCGCGCCCTCGGCTCGATCCAACTTCGTGGTCATTTCCTGATCCGGATGCACAATCAGCCGCTTGGAATTGGCCACACTGCCATCGAAGTTTGCACACTCCAACAGTTTATATAGACCGTTTTCGTCCTGGGAAAGTTGATTGAAGGCGTTCGGATCAGTCAACTGATATATACACAGCAACAATGTATGGGGGTTGCCCTGGTATAGATTCAATTGCGGATCCGCCTTCAAATGAACATGAACCGCTTCCTTTTCATATCGCCATTCCGATGGCGGAGAAACAGGCTGAGACGCACATGAAACCATCAACAGCCCGACGGCCGCAATACCCAGCCACTTACTAAATCGTCTCATCTTGGACCTCCCTCATTGATCGATTCTTATTAACTAGACAATCTTTGAGAATTCTTTTCAAACTCTCTCAGCAGCGTTTCCATGAAACGGCCGGAATCAAACCACTGCTTCACTTGCCGATATTTCTGTTCGTACGTCTCGAAAAAATCCGCTTTTCGGAGTGCCCCGAACCTGAACCCTCCCGACCCGGCGCTGGAGATCTGTTCCGGATTAAGTTCGGATAAGATTTGCGCAACCTGGTCGTATGCCGCCTTCTTGAACGCCTGATGAGTTACCAAAAAGGCTTCACGTATCTGCCCCAAATAGGTTTGAAGGGACTCTTTCTGGTCCGCACCTTCCAATTGGCCGCCAATTACGTGCCGAATGGTTTCTTCTCCCCGCTGTCCGCTCGCCAAGGTCGTGTTAATGACGCCGATCAACTGATTCAACGAATCGAATATGGTGTTTAACGACTCGGCCAGCCTTTCGAGCAATTCTGAAGACGAAAGCTCCACCTGGGACACCTTTCTGCCCAACAACAAGGAACAGACTCTGGACAAGACTTCGTCATCATTCCCATCGCCGGCGCCCGACGCGCCGGCACGGCCCAGACGGTTTGCCAGTTCTTCCGCGATCGCTATTCGATCTTGTACGGAAAATGATTCGAGGTATTGTTCCAAAAACACCTCGATCTCCGCTTCCGCACTCGGCCCATGCTGCCGATAGATATGCCGGACCTCTTCAATCAGCCGGTCATAGGACAGGGACTGATCCATCCATTTCTCCAATTTGAAGGCCTGTCGTCCGGGGTTTTAAAAAGCACCGGATGTCACAGGTCACCGTCTACCCTTCTTATCATTCTTATCATCCCTCTTTGGGTTGAGGATCACGGTTTCCTCGAGGGCATCGTCTTCTTGCGCCGGCCTTTTTGGACTTGCCGGTCTGTCTCCGCCGGTATCCACCCCCCTGTTGCCTTCCGACGGGGGGACGTCTCCGGGCTGATCTCCTTTTCCGGTTGACGGCGAAATCATGACGGTCTCAGCAAGGCATTCCTCCCCGCCTGAACCCCTTTCCGTGATCTCAGGCTCGGGCTGCGCCGGACGCCCTCCGGACAACACGACCGTTTCCGCCGGCTCCGTTTCCGTCGGCCGCACATCCGACGAACCTTCTTCACGGGAAACATCGCCAAAACTTCCCCGGGACAAAATGACCGTTTCGACATGTTCATCATCTTCCCCACGGGCCGCTTCACGGGAGGATTCTTCCTTTTCAGACGGTACGGTAAAAACCAGGGTTTCCGCCAAATCAACGTCTTCGCCGGGAGCAGAACCCGGCACCGTGCTTTTCGCTTGCTCACCCTCAACGGACGCTTCGCGCCACTTGGCGGCAATGTTTAGTACAAGTTCCGAAAGGGCTTCGCCATCCACGACCTCAGACCGTTCAACATCGGACGCTTTTTCCTCGGTAACGGCCGGCCTCACCGGTTCTACACCTTCCACTCGTTCAAAGAGGCCGCTTTTAATCCTTTCCGTCAAACTTTTCCATGTATCCCAAAACACTTGGTCCGACCAGGCACGTTGATTCATGGCGGCGCCAATCAGATCAAATCCCAGGTCCAGAGATTCTTTCCAAAGCGACAGACTATCGTCATCGACGCCGGCACCATGCGCGGGTCCACCATCCCAAAAAATCTTTTCCGGCGCGAAGACATCGTCTCCCCGGATATCACGCTGCTCGGTGCCACCGTCCGCCTCTCCGGGAGAAGCCTCGATGATCCGGGCCACAGCCTCGTGCACCTGAGACATCCCTTGGCGTTTATTGACCAGCAACGCATAAAACCATGACAGGCCCATGAAATAGTATCCAAAAGCGGGGGGCGCTTTGGGAACCGCACCCGGATCGGTTGCTTGTCCGCCCAGGCCCGTCAGCTGAACCTTGAAGTGCCAAATAGACGGCAAAAGTCGACTTTGGTTTTCCAATCTAACCCACATACGGTCTAAAGAGAGTCCGAGATCAGGCCATTCCAACCGATCCAGCCCCGGCGACACGGATGCATACAAATCCCCCAAAAAACAAAGTTTCAGATAGAGAACCTCCAGAAATCGCTCCCGACCTTCAGCGGTGAGAAACGACACCTGATTGCCCTGTTCCGGGCGGAGCGCTTCGATACGGGACATGCGTTTCGAGCAGCCCGATGCGGAAAGATGGCTATTCAGGTCTTCAAAGGAGGCCCCCGACACCAGGGCCAGGAAGTCCGCGGCTTTAACGGACGCACCCGGAAAAATAAGCATATAGAACGGATAGAAACAAACGGGGGCCATCCGGCTCATCACACGCTGTTCGGGGCCATAACATTGCTGATAGGAATCACAGCCCGAACATGGAAAACCCTCGGCTCGACCCTCCGGCAGGTTTCCCAACTCAGCGATCAGATCCCATCGATCCTTTACCGATGGGACACTGCCGGCCTCGTGCGAATAAACATAGAAGCTCGTTTCGCCGGCGATTTCCTTACAGGTGGGACAAAAAAGGTACCGTACGAGGGATTGCGAGTATCTGGCCAGACCCGCCTCGTCCAACATGGCATCCTCATAACACTGCTCCAACGCTGCACCGCAAACGGGACACGGCGGATGAAAGAAGACCTGCTTGGCCGAGCAAAAGAAAAGCGATCGAAGGGGCGTTAACTCCCCTTGATCATCGATTTGCGGTGTAAAGGTGGCAAGGCCGTCCCCTCGGGTCTTACTCTTAGAAAACGAAAAGGCCCTCTGCCAACAATGCTCGACATCTATGTTGGTATGCGGCCACAGGGCATCTGGGATAAGGCGGTACCGATCGTCCTGGAGAAGCACGGAAACGCGTTCAATCCGGCTTCCCGCATCGGTGATAATTTCCCCGTCAACGATCCGAGCCAGGGGGTCCGACCGATCCAGGACCTGGAACGGAAACCTCGCATTTCCTTTCTGCGCGGCCTGTATGGTTGTATCCAAGGAAAACTTTAGACACAGACTGCTTCGATCCCCTTGCAGGTAAGGAAGCAGCGATGGGACTGCAGAACGCTTGGCCACCCTATGATCCTTTACAGGCTGTCGACCGGCGGGTCAAACAGCAGGACAGATTCTACTGGGAGAAATCCACTGGAAACGGCAATCGCCGTTCCTTCAAGTTGAACCACAACAGCAAAAAAACCGTAACGATCAACGGAGAACCTTGAAATACTCAGCCAGATACTTAAAACAGCCTATTATAGTCGTCTCATATTGTCAAGAATCTTATTATGTTGTCTAAGGTAGATGAACACTCGATTCGCCGCGAAAAAACACCGCATATTCGTCTTTTCCGCACCAAAAATTCCCTTGCGCGGGCAAGGAGTCGGGTTTTCCACAACCACCCAGACGATCAGCTCCGGCATCGCCTTTTTCCTTGCGTCTGCGGCGACTCTAATGTTAATGGAGTCTCAAATCGCCGCAAGCTCGCTTGCATCGACTTGCCTTATTCCGGAAAGGAGTTTATTGATGTACGATTTGAATGAAAGTGACATGTTGAGCAGGATTCATCAATACAAACTGGACCGCCCCGACGGTTGGTGCAACATTTCCGTCCATGAAATTATTGCCAGTGAAAACGCAAAGGTGGAGTTCATAGCAGTGCCAAACCTGGTGGTACAACAGACCGATAAAGAATACTTCGGGGTTGGAGACAGTGTCGAAGCCGCCCTAAACGATTGCCTTGCCAAGATTAAATCCGTAGAGATCAAGACCCTGTTTCCGGATCTACAAGAGGCCTACAAGTCGTAAGAAGGAACCGCCGTGACGTAGGCGGGTTTGGTACCTGGGACGGGAATTGAACCCGTACAGAGAGTGAATTCAAAGGTAGGAATAGAACTGCTTCTTTTTCATGCCGGACTGTTGGATCATTTTGCTAAGCAGCTTCTTGCCATAAACTTCTTTTCTGCTTTTAAGGTGGTCAACAGTTACAATCCGTCTTTGCCCATCAAAATATCCTTCCCACTGAGCATGACTTGTACCCTGTTGCCTTTTGGAGCTAAAGCCGGCGTTTTTAAGGATGGCCTCTACTTGCTTTCTGTTAAGGGGTGGGTATTTGCTCCCCATCTCTTAACTGTGATTCAATTGGAATGGCAGGTGCTCTTTAAACCTGAAGAAGCTGTTTGGGAACTCACGAATGAAGCACACAAGCTTAATAAGGTAATAGAGCACCCAGTCTTTGATCGGGGCTTTTCGGGAAAGCAGGTATGGAATGGAGTCTCTATCTTGCGTATCAAGGACGGTTTCAATGTAGCTACGAATAGCTTTAAACATTTTTATTCTTAGCATCTGTGGGGATTCAGCTTGAACAGCAATGTTCAAGTCCACACAAACCCCTACATATTCACCGGCAGGCATGCGGTATCCATAACATCGTATAACAAGTTTGCTTGGGGTTACGTTAGCCATAGCTGCCCCCTTTCCTTGAGGTCCATTGGTGCATCAGCCCCACTACAAACAACTCATCGACATCAATGGGTAAATAAGTGAGTGCAATATCTGAGCCTGTATTGGTGGAAAGGAATCTTTTTATCTGATGAATACAAGGGTTCGGTTGAATGTTGTTGCATGCTTTCATTTAACCTGCTGAAATTGCAAGTTATGGGAAAGCAAACCAACGCTTTCGCTATAAAAATAGAGTGACCACGAGATTCGTTTTTGTCAAGAAGATTCAACCTGACACATTGAAATCATTTCCTCTTGAGAAAAAAAGTGCCAATGTTGTGAACACCATTGCAACCCTGAAAGGGGGTGCGAAACTTGAGATAATATGTTGTGTCGGTAGAAATACCATATTTGAGGCAAAAACTACTTAGCGCGTCATTTTTGTGGAAAAACGAACGATTTGCCAATTATTTCTGGTACCTGGGACGGGAATTGAACCCGTACAGAGACTATGCTCCGAGGGATTTTAAGTCCCTTGCGTCTACCAGTTCCGCCACCCAGGCATCGGCGTCAGTATTGTTTACGCAAGCGCCCTTGTCAACCCCTAACAAGCTGTGAATGGATTTGACGGCGAACCCTAAGGCCTGTCATGCCGCACTTACCGCGTGGCTTTTCGGGGGGAAAAATGCGGTATCCAGCTCATCTTCTACGGCCTCGTCAAACGTGGAAGCCTCGAGTTTTTCATTCCATAGTTCGGCCCGCTCGAATACCTCCTTGGCCGGCTCTACACTTACCAGCCAGGCCGGCTTTATGGGAAAAACAATCAATGCCTGAGGTGTCTGCTCATGCCTTCGGATGACTTCGGGATATGAACAAAACCATTTTTCCACCGGCAAATAGTTTTCGCATTGGGCCTCCAGGCTACACCAGTGAATCTCGTTTGCGGGAACCGCCAGGCTCCACAGGTCCCCCCGGGTCAAGTTTTCCAGAGCAATCCAGTAGTTGTCGTAATCCCGGATATCCTGAAAACAGGACACCCATCGCTGCCAGCCCAAATGCTGGGCCATCTGTTGCCATACGTCCGGCCCGGTGTCCTGGCACATCCGATACAGCATGGAATGAAACGCCATCCCCGCATCTAAGAATTCAGGAGAGACGTACTGTCTCAGCGTAATGGCAAAGCCCGGTTTTTGAACCGTATACAGGTGATACAACCCGTCCATTGACCTATATTCCCAAATCAAGTTTCGATTTGCCGCCCGACCAACGAGCCGACCATCATTTTCCTAGTACCTATAGACACCAAATCGTGACGTCCTGTCTATGAACCGGACGTCACGTTTGATGGCGTCGCAAAAAGTCCAATATCTGCGTTGCGCTGCATCCCTCGTCACTGCGACGTACGCTAAGTACGCCTCATTCCTCGGGATTTGCGGCGCCTTGATCTTGAACTTTTTGCTTAGCCATCTAAAATTCGACTTTTTACGGTTCCATCACGTTTGTCGACAGACTGACACAGCAACGGGTGTGCCAGTTTGTGTGTTTAGAATGTGAGCAGGTGAGAACGTGACAAAGCGAGAAGATGCAAAGATGAGCGTGGCTGGACGTTCTGAGCACGCTGAAGAACAAAATAGTTTTTTTCTGGGGACGAAGCCGCTTTGCCTTTCATGCCGTCACCGTGAGGCACATTACCATTTTGTAACACATCGGTTGGCCGGCGAAAGTGTGCACACTTTCTCACCTTGCCCAAGCGCTATATCCCAAAACACCGTCTTGCATTCGCCGTGGTGGCGTCGGCAATTTCTTGCAGCG
>CAYTTQ010000028.1:0-30396 GCA_964440795.1 uncultured Desulfobacterales bacterium
TGTTTTTTGTGGAACAGCATTTTTTAAGCCACTCCATTCAACTTGCGGATGCGTTAATAGGTGCTACGGCGATTTCGCACGGGCTTCCGATTTTAACCGGGAATGACAAGCATTATAAGATATTGAAAGGTTTACAAGTCAAAAAATTTCGTCCCTGATCGCCTCAGGCTGCAGCGAATCAACCCCAAAATGTTTTTCAAAAGGCTCCGAGGAGTGCTCCCATCGTGCTCCCGACGGCCCCCAGAAAGCATCGAGGGGTTAAGCCCGGCCCGCCTAACCACTTGTAATCCATCAATAATCTGGTGCGCCCAGCAAGACTCGAACTTGCGGCCTACGGATTCGTAGTCCGGCGCTCTATCCACTAAGGGCGCATTTTGTGTGTATCGGTTATAGTGGGTTTGTGGTATTTTGTTAAGCTGATGGGTCGCCGATGGGGGCAAAGATGGCTGTGTCCGAGCATGCAGCAGATCATGGGTTTATGGAACTGGCGATACAGGAAGCACGAAGGGCCTTGGAAAAAGACGAAGTCCCCATTGGTGCGGTTCTCGTCAAGGAGGCGACCGTCCTGGCCGCCGGCCACAATGAGACCCGGACCCTGCAGGACCCAACCGCCCACGCGGAAATACTGGCCCTCAGAAAGGCGGCAACCCGCCTGGCCAACTATCGCCTATTGGATACCACAATGTATGTCACCGTTGAGCCTTGCATCATGTGCGCCGGGGCATTGCTCCATGCACGGGTGAAACGGCTCGTCTACGGCGCCCGGGACCCCAAGTGGGGAGCGATGGGATCGTGTTACAGCCTTCATTCGGATCCCCGGCTCAACCACGCCATAAACGTAACGGGAAACGTTCTGGTCGAGCCGTGTCGGGAACTCATGCAATCGTTTTTCCAAAAGAAGCGAGATGCCAAGGTACACAGACAATGTGGGAATAGGAAACAAACATGAAAAGAGATTCGGTAATTCGAAAACACCCCCTTCTTTACTGCCTGGCCAGCCTATTATGCGTCCTGTCAGCCCTGACGCCGTCAAGGGCGGACACCACACCCCCTTTTGCCCCCGAAGTGGAAGGCATGACGATGACGAAGATGATCACGGGCACGGAGGCACTTCAGGCCATCAACAAGCTGCACGGAACGGCCATTCCCATGAAGAAAGGCTTCATCGCCCACTATTTGGGCACGCAGGGCAAAGCGGTCGTATGGGTGTCTCAAGCCCCGTCGGTCGAAGCCGGCACCGAACAGATCGATGTGATGATCGACAAGATGAAGGGAAACGAGCGATCCCCCTTCCGCAACTACGGTCACTCCGTCGTCAACCAAACCCCGGTCATCCGCTTTCACGGTATGGGCCAGGTACATGGCGTCTTTCAAAACGGCGCCTGGGTCTACTGGATCAGCGCCCATGAGCAGGATATGGACATCTTGTTGACCCATCTGTGCAAGGCCCAATCAGCGAATTTGCAGTAAGGGTCCAAAAAGGCAAGACTTTTGCATTACAATTATATTCATATACACCGGTGTCCAAGCACATGTTCATCGCAGAGGCGCTGAGGACGCAGAGGTATAGACGTAACCGAGAGGGAGAAACACAATGCAGGGATTGCGGGTGTTGGTCACCGGGGGGGCCGGCTTTTTGGGCAGCCATCTGTGTGACCGATTGATCGAACAAGGCGCGGAGGTCTTGTGCCTGGACAATTTCTTTACAGGCGGAAAAAAGAATATCCGCCACCTGATGGATAACCACCACTTCGAATTGATTCGACACGACATCGTGGAACCGATATTTCTGGAGGTCGATCAGATCTATAATCTCGCCTGCCCGGCATCCCCGGTGCATTATCAGTACAACGCGGTCAAGACCGTCAAGACCAATGTCATGGGAGCTATCAACATGCTGGGGCTCGCCAAACGGGTCAAGGCGAGGATACTCCAGGCATCCACCTCTGAGGTATACGGCAGTCCACAAGAGCATCCGCAACGAGAAACCTATTGGGGTCATGTGAATCCCATCGGGCTTCGCAGCTGCTACGACGAAGGCAAGCGGGTGGCGGAAACCCTGATGATGGATTACTATCGCCAAAACGGGGTGGACATCAAGATCGTCCGGATCTTTAACACGTACGGTCCCCGGATGGCGGTCTGCGATGGACGGGTGGTGAGTAATTTCATTGTCCAAGCCTTGAAGAACGAACCGATCACCGTCTATGGAGACGGAAGCCAGACCCGCTCCTTTTGCTATGTTTCCGACTTGATCGACGGACTGATCCGAATGATGAACAGTGAAGACTTTACGGGGCCGGTAAACCTGGGAAATCCGGTCGAGTCGTCCATCAAGGCGCTTGCGGAACTGGTGATTCAACAAACCCGGTCGGCGTCTCAAATCACCTACATGCCCCTGCCCCAGGACGATCCGATACAACGACGGCCGGATATCACCCTGGCCAAAGAGAAATTGAACTGGTCGCCGCAAGTCGACCTGAACACGGGTATCGCTGAAGCCATCGCCTACTTTAAAGGCTTTTCGTCGGAGGTGCTACCGGTCTGTTAGGGTTAGGAGGCCATAAGGACCATGACATCTATGCCACACAATTTAAAAATAGCCTGTGTGGGTGCGGGATATTGGGGAAAGAACTTAATCCGTAATTTCGACGAACTCGGCGCGTTGCATTTGATCTGTGACACCGACGACTCGCTGCGAAGCACCTTTGAAAAGCAATATCCCAGCGCCCGGTTTTGTTACTCCTTCTCCGAAGTCCTTTCGGATCCCTCCGTCGACGCCGTCGTCATCGCCACCCCGGCGGAAAAGCACTACACCTTGGCCAGAGAGGCGCTCCTGGCAGGAAAGCATGTCTTCGTGGAAAAACCCCTGGCACTCGAAGTCAAGGAGGGCGAAGAACTCATCGCCCTGGCCAAAAAGGCCGACAAGACGTTGATGGTCGGACACATCCTGGAGTACCATCCCGCGGTACTGAAGCTCAAAGAGTTGATCGATTCGGGCGAACTCGGCCGGATATACTACATCTATTCAAATCGGCTGAATCTGGGCAAGGTGCGGACGGAAGAAAATATACTCTGGAGTTTTGCTCCCCACGACATATCGGTTCTGCTCATGCTGTTGGAAGAAATGCCCACGAGTGTGACCGCCCTGGGGGGCTGCTATCTTCACCATGACATCGCCGACGTGACCATCAGCACCCTGGGTTTTCCCAGTGACGTCAAGGCCCACATCTTCGTCAGTTGGCTTCATCCCTACAAGGAACAAAAACTGGTGGTGGTGGGAGATAAAAAGATGGCCGTCTTCGATGACACCGTAAAAGATCAAAAGCTGAGTCTCTACGACGAAGGCATTGAATGGATCAATCGCATGCCGGTGCCCAGAAAGCAGTCTCCCGACACGGTGGACGTAGCGCCCTTGGAACCGTTGCGGGAAGAGTGCCGTCATTTCCTGGATGCCGTGGCTTCCGGAACACCGCCCAAAACCGACGGGGAGTCTGCTTTGCAGGTTTTAAAGGTTTTGAACGCCTGTGAGACCTCCCTGGCCGCAAAAGGCACGCCCGTCAACCCGGCCGTAGACCACGGCGAACACAGGGCTTCGATACATGAAAGCGCCGTCGTCGCGGCTTCGGCCGAAATCGGATCGGGAACCCGTGTCTGGCACTTTTCTCACGTCATGGACGACGCCGTCATCGGCGAGGACTGCAATATCGGCCAAAACGTCGTGGTCGGTCCGCGGGTTCATGTCGGAAACGGCGTAAAGATTCAAAACAACGTTTCCGTATATGAGGGCGTGACCCTGGAAGACCAGGTCTTTTGCGGCCCCTCCATGGTCTTTACCAACGTCTATAACCCACGAAGTCATATCCCCCGGAAACATGAAATCAGGCAAACGCTGGTAAAAAGGGGGGCGACTCTGGGGGCGAACGCCACCCTCGTATGCGGCCATACCATCGGCCGGTACGCCTTTGTGGGGGCGGGCACCGTGGTCACCAAGGACGTGCCCGACTACGCCCTCTTTCTGGGCAATCCCGGAAAAGTCAGCGGCTGGATGTGCGCCTGCGGCACCAAGATCGGCTTCCAATCCTTGAGAGCGGTTTGCCACCACTGTGGAAGCCACTACGCCAAGGACGGGGACAAGGTCCGGCCGATCGAAAACCCACAGACGTAAGCGAACCAAAAAGCACCGGGAGCGCGATTACGTATAGATGATGCTGTAGGGTAGCGGCGAGCGGGCCCACTCGCCCGGCTTGGGAATGATATCCTGGCCGATGACGGTAATCCAGGAAAACTCCGGATTCAGATCTCTGAGCTTGCCGTCTTCCGGAGGCCTTCCGTGACTGGTCCGCTCGTAGGAAGCCTGAAAAATCACGATGGCCTGGCCGTCTTCTTCGGCCACGGCATAGTGACGGAGGAACGTCTCCGGACTTGTCTTGTTTGCCTCGGAGATGTCCGCCATTTCCTTTTTGGTAAGCTTGAGCAAAATATACTTGGATATGCCGCGTTCGGAAATCCGGTAAAGCGCCCTCGATTCGGAACTCGCCACGTAGGTCGTCGTTATACAACAGGTGTGGCGAAGCAACTGGGCCCCCACCACCGCGGCCGTACGACGCCCGCCGGAAGTGGCCGGCAAGCCCGACGCCTCAAAGAACTTCTTTTGTATCTCCTCGGCATACCGTTCCCCTCTCTCGAAGAGATCTTTCGATATATAGCGTAAATCCCGAGCCATGTCCTCCGCCGCATCGGCAATGGGCCAATCGATGCGGACACGAAAGTGCGATAAGGCATATCGGTTTCTACTCTTGAGACTGGCATCGCGTTGGATAAGCAAGGCGTAATCGACGGGCAGCAACGCCTTGAGAAACTCCGAGAAATGAACGGACTCGAAGAACTTGATGTTCCGGAAATACTTCTTCGTAAACTGGACGGACCCAAATCGCATCAAGTTTTCTTTGGTGGTCTTGTTGTCGTCAAAATACCGGATGTACTTCTTGTGCACGTTCCGAACGGCATCTTCCACAAAGAAGACCAAGAACCGGTTGTGATGTTCGTGTTCCACATCGGGGATGCGAGCCCGGGGCTTCAGCTCCCTTTTCTCTACGAACGGATAGGGCAACCCGGCTTTGTCAAACCGCTTGTAAGAATCGACGAGCGCATATTCAATCAGGTAGGCATCCAATTCGTCGCGGAGGGCTTCATAGACCGAACGGCGTAGCTTGTTTTGCCGGCTCAACTGCTCGCGATATTTCCAGTACGTCACGGGGAACTCTCCTTTATCGAGTGGGCGGGCGTGCTGAGGGGCTCTAATACTTATAACAAATCATCGACGGGGAGTCAACACGAATGGACCGGAATACGTGGTATGACTGATCCAGCCAGGGGGGCAGCGGTAGAGCGGCGGTGGGCGTCGCTCCGCTTACGGTTCGCGCAAAAAAAAACTTCACATTTTGCCATTTCGGCTTCCGCCCGTCTTTGCCCGATACCTCACTCGCAAAACCTCGACATAGCCTGCTATGCCTTTAGTGGGCCGACTCATAGTGCAGTGCTTTCGGTATACCTTGCCGGGGAACCGTCAATTCCAGACGATAACGGAACTTGAGTGTGTAGTTGAAGGGTAGACCGAAGCGTAGAGGCTTGCCGTAAAAGAGGTTCCAGTGGGTATTGAGCTGAAGCATCGGCCAGGCGATGCGGCTGCCCTCCAAGACATGAACGAAGGCACCGCCTGCATCGCTCAGTCGGGAAAAGAGAGAATTCTTTTGAAACCCCAGTTGCATGGCGATCTCGGTACTGTCCCCCCCGGAAGTGATGGTGTAGGCCCCATTGGCCTGAGCCTTCATGATGGCGTTGAGCAGTGCCCGCTCGGATTCTTCAAACCCCGCCTCTTCCGCCTTGCCCACGGGCCCTTTCTTGTAAATGGTTTTCGCCCCCAGCAGATGAGATACAAACCGTGCCGTCGTTTCTTCACCGATACTCCAGAGATGAAAGTCATCCTTTTGCGGGTGGTCATGGATCTGTTCACATGTCAGGTTCATGATTTGGGAACCCCGTTTGACCAGGAAATCGCTTGGGGCAATCAGCTTTTCTCTCGCCTCGGGGTACGTGTAGAGGCTTTCAAAAAACTTTACCAGGGCCTTGCTCACGTTTTTTTCCAAAAAATTCTCAGTGGTCTTGCCGAAGTGATACCGCTCCCCGGGCCGGATCTCTCGGCTGTGCATTGCAATGATTCCCGGAGCCCCGCCCAGTAGGATATAGGGAACTTTGTCCGACAGAACCGAGTTCTTGATCAGCCCCATGTAATCTCCAACTTTTACCCCTCCGAAAACGGGCACAAACGGATATTGGATGGTATGGAGCACCGCTTTGTTTTCCCGCATTTCGTTTTCCGCATGTCGACCCACCAGATTGAGTACGTTGGTAAATCCGATCATGGAGGTGTGCTTCCGATGGGACGTGTTGAATGCATCATTGACATAAAAGTCGATCAACGGCTCCAGGACGGAAACATATCGGGAGCCTTCGTTCACCTCGTGGGGCCGCATGCCCGGTTTGTCACGAATAAACACCTCATCAATAAGAAATCGAATATTGTTGAGCACCAACACCTCGCCGTCCGCCAATGCCCGTATCTTGTTTGCCAATACCTTTTCTTGGCACAGGTTCCCCAGATATTTTACCGGAATCCGTTTTTTGCTCTCTTTGTTCAGCAGGCGCCGGATCGCCGCCGCATGTTGTTCAAGCTCAATGAAGTTGCTTTTTCCCGCCCGTCCCTGGTGTCCCAGGACAATGACCCGGGCCCCATAGCCGGCAAGTTCTTTTAGTGTGGGAACCGCCCGACGGATGCGTTCTATACCGGTAATCCGACCTTCACCGTTGACCGGACAATCGATCCCCCCCCTTACCAGAAAGACCTTCCCTCTCAAGGCCCGACGACCGAATTTTTCCCGGTCGGTTTGCGCGTATTTTTTTGGATCGATCTTCTTTACACCGTTTTTCCACATGAACCGACAGATGAGGTCATCGATGGTCAAAAAATTCACGTTCACATTCACATTACGTGTATAGGGAAGCTCATTCTTGGGGCCCTCGGATTTTCCCAGGTTCAGATGGTGGCGCACCGCCTCTTCAATGGCCATAACGGCATGTCTCCTTTCTCCAAAGTCTTCGCCAAGGGAGCCGAAATGACTTCCTGTTATTACAAACGCCGGTCGAAGTCAACGAACACCGACCTCCGAAATCCACCGCAAAAAAACTGAAACGGGGTTATCCATGAAACTCAAGTAGGCAGTTCGGGTTCGAAAATCTGTAATAGGCATTTGTGTCCGAGACCCGATACCGATTCCGATTCCGACGCCGATCTTGAAATAAACATCAACTCCCTTACCATAGCAACACTCGGGGGCGGCGTCGGTATCGGGGTCGAAAGCCCGCATATGCAAACAGCAGCGTACATGCTTCACTGGCGGATTGAGGCAGGGGATTATTCAACAGGCTCGGAGAAAGGCTCCGAGGACGGTGACGTAGAATCGGTCACGGGCGGGGTAGTCTTTTTCCTGCTCAGGAAAATATTGATACCGTCCAGGATCCCATTGATGAAGGCCGCTGAATGTTGGGTCCCGTATTTTTTTCCGATATCGATGGCCTCATTGATGGAAACCTTGGGGGGGATGTCCTCGCAGTAAATCAGTTCATAGGCGGCAACCCGCATGATGTTCCGATCCATTCCCGACATGCGGGAGAGTTTCCAATTGTCCGAAAATTGCTCGATCAATCGGTCCAATTCATCCCGGCACTCCAGCACGCCCGTCACCAGATGAACGAAAAACGGTTTGGCCTTCCGGGAGACCTCGAAGTGCCGACAAAACAGTTCGACGGCCTCACTGGAGCGATCACCGGTAATATCCATTTGAAAGAGCACTTGCATGGCAAGCTCTCTTGCCCGCCGCCGATTTCCCATCTATGGAAAAGACCTGTTTCTAGAAATGTCCTGACGTTCGTTCCAACTACCCAGCGGCAGGGTTCACGCCACCGATGCCACGAGGTTTGCCATTTCCATGGCGGCCACGGCGGCTGACCAGCCCTTGTTACCCGACTTGGTTCCCGCCCTTTCTATGGCTTGCTCCAACGTATCCGTGGTAATCACACCAAATATGACAGGGATGCCGGAGTCCAGAGATACCTGGGCCACACCCTTCGATACCTCGGCACTGACGTATTCGAAGTGGGGGGTGGACCCCCTGATGACCGCTCCCAGACAAATCACGGCATCATAACGGCCTTTTTCACTCATCTTCTTGGCCATGAGTGGAATCTCAAACGAACCGGGCACCTTGACGATATCGATATCCGCTTCGTTCACGCCGTGACGAACCAGTGCATCCAGAGCCCCTTCCAGGAGTTTATTGCTGATGAAATCGTTGAACCGTCCCACCACGATTCCCATCCGCTTGCCCTCTCCGGAGATCCGGCCTTCATATACGTTCGGCATAACATCCTCCTAACGCTTCGTGTCCAGTTTTAACAGATGCCCCATCTTGGATTTCTTGCACCCCAAATATCGCTCATTGTATTGATTGGGCCTCATTTCGATAGGCACCTGCTCCGTCACCGTCAGGCCATAACCTTGGAGACCCACAATCTTTTTGGGATTGTTGGTCAACAAACGCATCTTACGCACACCCAAGTCGACCAAAATCTGTGCCCCGATGCCGTAATTCCTCAAGTCTGACTTGAATCCCAGCATCTCGTTGGCCTCAACCGTATCATGGCCTTGATCCTGGAGCGCATAGGACTTCATCTTGTTCAACAACCCGATCCCCCGGCCTTCCTGGCGAATGTAAAGCAACACCCCACTGCCTTCTTCTTCCATCAGCTTCATGGCCGTTTCCAGCTGCTCGCCACAATCACACCGCATGGAACCGAACACATCACCGGTCAGGCATTCCGAATGTACCCGAACCAAAACAGGGTTATCCGGATCGATTTCCCCTTTGACCAGAGCAATGTGGAGCAAATCGTCTACGTCATTTTCATAGATCGTTGTCTTAAATTCACCGGCAATACAGGTAGGAACCGTCGTCGTCGTCACGGCGTGGACGAAACACTCCGTCCGCAACCGGTACTCAATAAGGTCGGCCACGGTGCAAATGCCGATGTTGTGTTTTTCGGAAAACTTCTCCAGATCGGGCATTCGGGACATGGTACCGTCATCATTCATGATCTCGCAAATGACCCCGGACGGGTTCAGTCCTGCCAATCGGGCCAAATCGACGGACCCTTCGGTCTGACCACTGCGCACGATGGTCCCGCCCCGTCGAGCCCTGAGAGGAAAGACATGACCCGGTTGCACCAAGTCTTGCGGCTTGGCGTCCTCGGCCACCGCCGTTGCGATCGTTTTCGCCCTGTCCGCCGCCGAAATACCGGTGGTGACCCCTTCTCTGGCCTCTATAGACACGGTGAAAGCCGTCTCAAAGCGCGAGGTATTATCCTTGACCATGACGGGTAAGTCCAAGGCTTCAACCTTATCGGGAGTCAGCGAAAGACAGACCAACCCTCTGCCGTACTTGGCCATGAAGTTGATGGCCTCCGGGGTAACCTTTTCCGCGGCCAGCGTCAGGTCACCCTCGTTCTCCCGATCTTCGTCATCCACCAAAATGACCATCTTGCCCTGTTTGATATCTTCGATTGCCTGTTCGATCCCAATCAGTCCCATCTTGTTTCTCCTTTAAAAGAATCCCGCCTCGGCAAGCGTGCCTTCGTCAATGGCACTCTCCCGCCGGCCGCCCCGGGCTTGGCGCGTAAATCGCTCCACATATTTGCCGACGATGTCGGTCTCGATATTTACGGAATCGCCGACGCGTCTCAATCCCAAGGTGGTCACTTCGGCCGTGTGGGGAATGACACTCACCTCAAACGTCTGACCGGCACACCCATTGACGGTCAGGCTGATTCCGTCCACCGCCACGGATCCCTTTTCCACGATATATCGGCAAAGCACCGGCGGGGCCTCAAAGACAAAGATGATCACATTACCTGTGGACCGTCGGGCCGCCACTTTCCCCATGCCGTCGATGTGACCGGACACCATGTGGCCGTCGAGTCGATCCCCCAACCGCAAGGCCCGCTCGAGATTCACCCGATCCCCTACGCGAACTCGACCCATAGTGGTTTTGGACAGCGTCTCGGGAGAAACATCCACCTGAAACGTCCGATCTTTGAACGACACCACGGTCAGACACGCCCCGTTCACCGCAACACTGTCCCCGAGGCCCAGGTCATCCAGTGCGTACGCGCTGCGAAGGGCCATACGGACCCCGGCACCACCGCGAGACACGGCGGCCACCGTACCCAACCCTTCTATGATACCGGTAAACATAATCGCATCACGCCTGTTTGATATATCCTTCGATCATGACATCGTCGTCGAAGCGCCGCACCGATATCCGATCCAGCCGCGTCGATTCGTCCATCCGTTCCGGACCCGTGCCGCTGCAAATCGGTACGCCATCATCCCCTCCACAGAGTTTGGGCGCGAAAAACATATACACCTTGTCGACGATACCGCTTCTCAGGGCGGACCCGTTGACTCGACTTCCCCCCTCAATGAGCAAACTCGTCACTTTCATCCGCCCCAAGGCCTTCAACAGCGCCTTTAGGTCGATACCGGCCCCGGGTTCGTCCATGATCAAAACTTTTGCCCCTGCTTGTTCGAGACGCATCCGTTTTTTTTCGTCCACCGGCGGATTGGCGACGATCAGCGTATCAGAAGCCGAAGTAAGATGCAACAACTTCGCATGGGACGGCATGGACAGATGGGTGTCCAGAACAATGCGCAGCGGGTCGGCGCCTTCCCCGTCTTCCAGTCGGGTCGTCAACCGGGGATCATCCGCCTTGACCGTTCCCACCCCGACCATAATGGCGTCCGCGCGGTGTCGCAGTCGGTGAACAAAAGAGCGGGATTGAACATTGGTTATCCATTTGGAATCGCCCGTCCGGGTGGCGATCCGTCCGTCCAGCGTGCCGGCGGTCTTCATCATGACGAAGGGTATCCCGGTGGTAATATGCTTCACAAAGGCCTCATTGAGTCTGCGGCTCTCGGTTTCGCACACCCCCGTGACCACCTCGATACCCTGCCCCTTCAATCGCTCGATGCCGCCTCCGGTAACGTGGGGGTTGGGGTCCGTCATGGCAACCACCACCCGGTTTACACCGCTTCGTAGAATCGCCTCCGTGCACGGTGGTGTCCGCCCCGCATGATTGCACGGTTCAAGGGTGACGTAGAGCGTGGCCGCCCGGGCCTGCGGTCCGGCGGCGTCCAGGGCATTGACTTCGGCGTGCGGGCCACCCACTTTCCGGTGAAATCCCCGGCCGACCACCACCCCGTCCTTAACCACCACCGCTCCGACCATCGGGTTGGGAGCGGTCCGGCCCCACCCTTGTTCGGCCAGAGCGAGCGCCATTTTCATGAAGGTTTCATCCGTCATGTCACGTTGAGTCTCCGGATCACAATAGGAGGGATTGGAAATCCAGATGGGATAAAAACCACGTTACCGATAGGCTGGTGGTAAGCAAACCGTGCGGCTGAGCAACCTTCAGGACTCCAATTTCTTGGACCCGTCCGCCCGCCGGCGAACGAAAAGGTCTTTCAGCTCCGACATAAAGTCGTTGATGTCCTTGAATTCCCGATAAACCGAGGCGAACCGCACATAGGCCACATCGTCGAGTTCGTGGAGTTTCCTCATCACCCGTTCGCCTACGATGGACGAGGAGACTTCTCTTTCCCCTAATTCCTGCAGCTCCCGCTCCAACTCATCGATAAAACGCTCCAAGGTATGGATGCTGATATCGCGCTTTTCACACGCGCGCTGCATGCCCATCAGGATCTTTTCTCGGTCGAAGGGCTCTCGACGGTTATCTTTCTTGATCAACACCAGCGGCAGTCGCTCCACCCGCTCGTATGTGGTGAATCGCGTGTCACATGCCAGGCACTGCCGACGCCGGCGCACGGTGTTGCCTTCCTTGGCCATTCTGGAATCAATTACCTTATTCTCCAGTTCACCACAGTAGGGACATCTCATGGTCTTGCCTCATCAACTTTGGTTAATCGAACCCCCCCGGCGCTTAAGATTTCTTGAGCCATAGGGTCTGCATACCCGTCCTGGTACCGGATATCAAGAATTCCCGCATTCACCAACATCTTTGAACAAATCGAACAGGGCATATTGGTGCAAAACAATGCCCCACCCTTAATGCAAACCCCGTGAAAAGCAGCTTGGATGATAACGTTTTGCTCGGCATGAAGTCCTCTACACAGCTCATGGCGCTCTCCGGAAGGAACACCCTGCTGTTCACGGAGGCATCCGACTTCGTCACAATGGGGAAGGCCCGACGGGGCGCCGTTGTAGCCGGTGGCCAAGATGCGCTTGTCTCTGACCACGATGGCCCCCACCCGGCGGCGGCAACAGGTGGACCGCTTGGCCACCAAGCAGGCAATATCCATAAAATATCTTTCCCAGGAAGGACGCATACGTTCGAGACAATCTATCGGTCACAAGGATAAAGGGGGAATCGATCGCACAATGCTTGTACCGCGTCGCCCACTCGGCCCAAAGCGGCTGCGTCTTGGGGATGCTTAAAAACGTCGAGTATCAGGCCGGCGATCGTGGCCATTTCCGGCTCTTTCATTCCGCGGGTCGTTACCGAAGGGGTGCCCAAACGGATCCCACTGGTCACCGAAGGCGGCCGTCGGTCGAAGGGAACCGCATTTTTATTCGCCGTAATGCCCGCTTGTTCCAGCGCCCTTTCCGCATCCTTTCCGGTAATCTCCTCTCGGGACAGATCTATCAATATCAAGTGATTGTCCGTTCCGCCAGAAACGAGATGCATCCCACCGTCCAGAAGATGGCCCGCGAGTGCCTTGGCGTTGGCCACCGTCTGACGCTGATCTTGGGTGAAACGCTCCGACATGGCCAGCCGAAAGGCAACCGCCTTAGCGGCAATAGCGTTCATCAGCGGCCCCCCCTGAATGCCGGGAAATATCTGGCTGTTCAATTTCTTGCCGTACGCTTCCTGGGCCAGGATAAATCCCCCTCGCGGCCCCCGCAAGGTCTTATGGGTCGTCGAGGTAACCACGTGCGCATGAGGAACCGGTGAGGGATGTACCCCAGCCGCCACCAAACCGGCGATATGTGCCATGTCAACCACGAGATACGCGCCCACCGCGTCGGCGATGCTTCTCATGGTCTCAAAATCGATCACTCTCGCATAAGCACTGGCTCCCGCCACGATCATTTGGGGACGGCATTTCTCGGCGATAGACCGTACCTCGTCATAATCGATCACTCCCGTTTCTTTTTCCACCCCGTAAGAATGAAAATTGAAAAAACGCCCGGAAAAACTGACCGCACTTCCGTGGGAAAGATGTCCCCCGTGGGCCAGATCCATCCCCAGAATGGTGTCTCCGGGTTTCAAGAGGGCAAAGTAGGCCGCCATATTGGCCTGGGTTCCCGCATGGGGCTGCACATTAGCGTACGGAGCGGAAAAGAGCTTGCAAGCCCGTTCAATGGCCAGTTCCTCGGCGATGTCGACATACTGACAGCCACCGTAATACCGCCGTGCCGGATACCCTTCGGCATATTTGTTGGTCATGACACTGGCCAGCGTCGCCATAACAGCTCGGCTGGTAATGTTTTCAGAAGCGATAAGTTCCAGCTTACGGGTTTGCCGGTCCAGTTCCAGCTCAATGGCCCGGGCGATCTCCGGGTCCGCCTGCTTTATAATGTCAAATCCAAGTTGATCCATATGCCCTCTATTCCGTATCCATTTTTTCGATGCGTTGCTGGTGACGTCCTCCGTCAAACGGCGTTTCCAGCCACGTTTCCACCAGCTGCAAGGCGAGATCGTCACCGATGAGTCTGCCGCCCAACACCAACACGTTGGCGTCGTTGTGCCGCCGACTCATTATCGCAGAAAAAAGGTCGTTGACCAGCGCCGCCCGCACCCCCTTGAACCGGTTGGCGACGATTGACATCCCCAGTCCCGTACCACAAATCAGTATACCCCGCTCAAAGGTACCGTCGGATACCTTGGCGGCGACCTTCTTCCCAAAATCGGGATAATCGACCGATTCGTTATCAACCGGTCCGGCATCTTCAACCTCGGCACCGCGTTCCTGAAGAAAGCCCTTTACCATCTCTTTCATGGGAAACCCGGCATGATCGGAACCAATAATGATTTTCATAATCCGCGTCCACGTCGAAAGATTGAAAGGTACCTCGCGTCGCCGGCCTCGAGCGCTTGGGGGCCAAGCAACCCAAAGCCGGCGCAATACGCTCGGCAATCATAGATTAACATCTTAGTCAGGATAGAGCAAAGTCCGCCTCATGCACGTAGCGGTCGGCCCTACCCCAACCGTCATGAATGAGATTTTATATAATTGACGGCATCTTTGACCGTTTGTAACTTCTCGGCTTCTTCGTCCGAGATCTCGATGTCAAAGGCCTCTTCCATCGCCATGATCAGTTCTACGAGATCCAAAGAATCGGCGCCCAGGTCATCCACAAAAGATGCCTCCGGCACCACTTCTTCCGGCTCGACACTGAGTTTCTCCGCTACTACTTTTTTTACTTTTTCCTCAACAGCCACGCCTATCACCTCCTTCGCTTTTAGGGCTCACCCATCCGGCGGACACGAGACTCGCGCGGCCGCCGTTCTTCCCCAGTCCGGTTCTCTACATCACCAGCCGGATGTCGATCCGGCTTACATGTACATCCCGCCGTTGACGTGAATCACCTGCCCGGTGATATATCCGGCCTCAGACGAAGCCAGGAAGGCCACCAGACCGGCCACATCCTCGGGCAGACCGATCCTGCCCAGCGGTATTTGACTTAACATGGCCTGTTTCGCCTTATCCGGGAGGTCTTCCGTCATGGCCGTGTCGATGAAGCCGGGGGCAATGGCGTTCACCGTAATCCCCCGGGGCGCCAGCTCCCTGGCGGCGGTCTTGGTCAACCCGATGAGTCCCGCCTTGGACGCCGAATAACTCGCCTGCCCGGCGTTACCCATGACGCCCACCACCGAACTCATATTGATAATCCGCCCCTGACGCTGCTTCATCATCTGTTTGCCCACCGCTTGCATGCAGTTAAAGGCGCCTTTCAAGTTAATGGACATCACCCGATCCCAGTCCGCCTCCTTCAGCCGGACCAAAAGGCCGTCAATGGCCACCCCGGCGTTATTCACCAAGACATCCACACGCCCGTACCGGTCCACGATGCGATCGAAAAACCCCTTGACTTCACCATTGGCGGAAACGTCCACCCGGTCGGCCCAGGCCCGGCCGCCGGCATGTTCAATCAATCGTCCCGTCTCCTCGGCCACCGTATCATTACTTCGATGATAGTTGTAACAAACCACCGTCCCCGGTCCGGCCAGGCGGACCGCCACCACGCGACCGATACCCCTGGACCCCCCGGTAACGACCACCACTCGCTTGTCTTCCGCCACAATACCTCTCTTCAAGAATCTATTTTAGTAACCGTTCCCTGTGGCTTACACGCTTTCGTAAAGAATTTCCGCCACTTCGTCCATATCCCGAATCAGCCCTCGGTGACTCTCCGTCAATTCCTCGATTCCCATCGGCGCCGCCGCCACCGGATCTTCTTGAGCGCCGGAGATCGTCGCCCCCGGGACGATTCGCATCCAGTTACGGGTCACCAACTCGGCCACGTCCGCGGCAAAAATTCTGGACATGGCCGTCATTTTTCGGGCATTCGCCGATTCTTGTCCGACAAATTGCGCCGCCTTTTTCGCCAGAGCCACCCCGATCTCTACGTAGGTCATCATGTCGGCCAGGCAGAACATCACATATTGCTGCTTGGTCAGCTTATTCTCATGGCAATACCGAATCAGCCCGTTGAGACCCCGGGCGGCCTTGGCAAAGGTCTTTCCACCGACCGCCGGTGCCTCCTCGGCGATGCGGTCCATCGCTTCGGCCATCTCTTCATAAAATCGCCATTTGGACTTCATGCTGCTCCGCCACCGAAACATGCCGATGATACTCTGCTGGATCTCACTGGTTCCTTCGTAAATACAGGTGATCTTCACATCCCGCTTGATCTTTTCCACCTCGTATTCGGCGATATAGCCATAGCCGCCCAATGCCTGAACGGCATCCTCGGCCGCCCGGTTTCCCGCCTCGGTCGCAAAGTACTTGGCAATAGAGCCTTCCACTTGAAGGTCCTCTTCGCCGCTGTCCAACCGCGCCGCTTGTACCTCCATATATGCCGCTGCAGCTTCCAGCCGCACCGCATTGGAAACGATCAGCTTGTGGTTGTATCCCTGTTTCTCGGAAAGGGGGGTACCAAACTGGATCCGTTCTTTGGCATACTGCAGCGCGATGTCCAGAGCGGCCTCTCCCGCCCCGATACCCAGCGCCGCTACAACGAGGCGGGTGTGACCAAAAACCTTGTTCGCCTGCTTCAATCCCAATCCCGGCCGACCGCCCAGAAGGTTTTCCGCCGGAACCCGCACATCGGTGAACGTCAAGGCCGATGTGTTGGAGGCACGAATGCCGTGCTTTTCTTCGGCCTTACCCGGCTCGAACCCCGCCATGTCCTTTTCTACGATAAAGAACGTAGGGCCTTCCGGAGCATTGGCCAAAACGGTTAGAAAATCGGCATATCCCCCGTTGGAGATAAACTGCTTGCTGCCGTTGAGGACATAGGCGACCACCCGGCCGGATTCGTCTTCCACCGGTTCCGCCTTGGTCTTGAGGGCCGCCAGATTACTGCCGGCTTCGGACTCCGTAACCGCATAGGCGACCAGGGACTCTCCCTCGGCTATCTTTCCCAGCCATTTTTCCTTTTGTTCTTCCGTACCGGAAAACATGATGGGATCGGCCCCGAGTTGAATGGCAAAAAAGGCAGTGGCCACCCCGAGACAGACCTTGGCCATTTCCCGGGTAAGGGCGCAACTGTCCCTGGCGCCGCCTCCCATACCGCCGTATGCCTCGGGAATAAACAAGAGGTGCAAGCCGATTTCCGGCCCCATCATTTCCCGAATGATTTCCTCCGGAAAAGTTTCCCCTTTATCCAGTTCCAATATCTTTTCTTTGGGAAGCAGGCGCTCCCTCACCAACTGCAAGGTATCCAGCACCATCTTCCGCGATTCGAGATCGAGCCCGTAAAGGGCCGATTCGCCGCTATTCGTTTCACCAACCGCCATGAAAACTACACTCCTCTCTGCTCGTCTGGTTTACCCCGGTTCACATGCAACGTCTCTATGTGCAAAGCCGGGCGACAAAGCTATATCTCTTCGGCCTTGATCACCACGCGGCCCTTATAATACCCGCAGCTTGGACATGCACGATGGGGAAGCTTTGGCTCGCTGCACTCTGGACAGGTGGACAGATGGGGGGCTCTCAGTGTTTGGTGGGTTCGTCGTTTTCTTCCTCTTGATTTAGAAATTTTTCCCTTTGGTAGTGCCATAAACCGTCTCCTTTACTCTTCATAGACTACAAACCGCCCGGTTTGACTTCAGATCCAAGTTATTCAGACACAAAAAAGTAGTCATTTTGAGCCGGAAACATGCCGTTATGACTATATCTTTGCTGCAACTTGACTACAACCAAGCAATCCGAAGCCCTTTAATATAGTCAGAAGAAATCTTTTGTCAAGCACTTTGGCCCCCCCAAAATCCACCGCTTGCGGGACCTAACCGGCTCGGCACCTTGTTCGAATCATTCCGTTGTGTTATTCTTTCCCCGCATTGGGGGTCGCAAATCGCGGTTCCTCTGTGCAATTGCAAATGTCTCGTTTCAAACGCATAGCCATAGGCCCTCTTGGGCCTAGAAAGGAGGCGAACCATGTCTCGTATTCCCGCCGTAGCAAACATGTTCTACCCGGGAAACCCGGAGGAACTTCGCAAACAGTTGAACGCCTTTCTCACCCCGGCGTCTGAGCCCCGCAAGGTAATCGCCGCCATTTGTCCCCATGCGGGATACGTCTATTCCGGCGGTGTCGCCGGTGCGGTATTCTCACAAATTTACACTCCCGACCGGGTCGTCATCCTCGGGCCCAATCACAGGGGCCTTGGGTCATCCGTGGCCTTACAGTCCGCGGGGTCTTGGGAGATGCCCTTGGGTACGGTTTCCGTAGACGAAGATCTGGCCGGAAAGCTCCTTGACGCCTTGGGCGATCAGGCTGAGGACGATCCCCAAGCCCACGCCATGGAACACTCCCTGGAGGTTCAGGTCCCGTTTCTTCAAATGGTTCAACCGGACGTACGAATCGTCCCCATCAGTTTGTCCCAAGTTTCTTACCAGACTTGTGACAGCATCGGCCGGATCCTGGCAAAGGTCATACAAGAGCAGGCTGATCCGGTGCTGATCGTCTCCAGCACGGACATGAGCCATTACGTATCCGGGGAAACCGCCAAAGCCAAAGATCAACTGGCCATCGATCGGATCCTGGCACTCGATCCGGAAGGCCTTTACCAGACCGTGGCAAATCACCGGATATCCATGTGTGGGGTGATTCCCACGACGATAGCCCTTACCGCCGCCAAGGCCCTGGGAGCAAGCCGGGGGGAACTTATCCAATATGCCACTTCGGGCGATGTTACCGGCGATTTCTCCCAGGTGGTCGGATATGCAGGCCTCGTCGTCTATTGATCCGTTGACAACGAACCGACTTGGTGGCATAATCAAGCGTTGAAGTCGGCGCCTCACTGGTTTCACTTGGGGGATCGTCCAGTGGTAGGACAGTGGACTCTGGATCCATTAACGGGGGTTCGAATCCTCCTCCCCCAGCCATATGAGGCATTTTTTACAGCACGGGGCAGGATGGCCTGCCCGCGACCATTGAGGGCTTCACCTGCTTATCGTCCGGTGACAATCATATGGATTTTAAAGAACACATCCTTACCGCCTGGAATTTAACCCTTCGGCATATCGTCTCTCTTGTGTTGATGACCCTGGTGATGTCCGCGCTTTCCTTCATCACCCTGGGTATCCTGGCCCCGGTACTTACGGCGGGGTACATGCAATCGTTGCTGCAAGCGATACGAGCGGGGCGGGAACCCCGAATTCAGGATTTGTTCTCCGAGATGAGACTTTTCCTGCCGCTGTTGTTCTTTGCACTGGTCGTGTTGGTTGCGGTCATGGTGGGGTTTTTTCTTTTGGTGTTACCGGGAATCCTGGTTTTGTTCGCAGTGGCTTTCTGTTGTATCTATATGTTGCCCCTGATGACGGACGCCCGACTCGGACTTGTGGACGCCGTCAAGGAAAGTACCGCCATGGCCTTCGGAGACAATGTGGCCGAACATACCGTGGTGGTGATCTTGTTTATGATTATTTCGGCTATCGGCAGTTCCGTGTTCATCGGGTTCCTCTTTACCCAGCCACTGGCCACCCTGTTCCTCTTGTCGGTATATGAAGAAAAACGCCGTGCGGCGTCCACTCCTCCGGCTCTGGCCACATAGACTTCTCCCAACGCCAGGCGATCATTCCAGGCGATCACCCCGGGCGAACATGGTCACGGGGTATAGAGTACGACCAAACAGCGGGTCGTGGTATCCGACAGGCTTTTCAACTTGTGCGGTGTGTCCGAGTTGAAACGAAAGGACTCCCCGGCCTTTAAGCAATGGGCCTTGCCGCCGAGGGTCAACTCGAGTTCCCCGGCCATGACGAAAACAAATTCCTCCCCTTCGTGTTTATAGGCGACCGGCTTGTGCACCTGTTTCGATTCGATGGTGATCATAAAGGCTCGCAGGTGCTCGCTTTCCGCCTCCGGGGTCAGCGTTTCATAGGAATAGTTCTCGGTTCGCTTCACGAAAGCTTCCGCCCGCCGGTCTCGGATGGTCCGTTTTTCCCGGTCATCCAAAAACGCACCCGGATCCACATCCAACGCCCGGGACAACCGCAGGAGAAACGCCACCGGGGGCGTAACATCGTCATTTTCCACCTGAAGGATAAACTCCGGCGACTGGCCTGTTTTTTCCGCCAGAACCTCTACGGACCATTCTTGGGCCTCTCGCAGTTTTCTCACTCGGCCGCCGAACCCCGATACCCCTTCTGAAGATTCATCCCGCCACACGTCGGCAAGTTCTCTCATGGTGACCTGTCTCACCCTTTCGGTGAGTACGGGCACAAAGGCTTTCCAGTCGGCGACGATACCGATGTCGGCGATCTGAAATATGGCGGCATGGGGATCCCGATTGACGGCCACGATCAGCTCGGACTCCATGATTCCGGCGGTATACTGCATGGCCCCGGACGTGCCGACAGAAATCAGCACCCGGGGCCGAACCGTCTTTCCCGTCTGACCGATAAGCCGTTCTTCGTCCACCCAATGTTGAAGGACCGGGGGACGGGTGGCACCCACCTCCCCGCCCAGGGCCGAGGCAAGTTGCCTGACCCGCCCAAAGCCCTCCGTACTTCCCAACCCCGCTCCGCCGACCACCACCACGTCGGCCTGTTCCAATTTCCGGTCCGCCGCCGTATCCGGTTCGCTGGAAAGGAGTTGAGGGCCGCGGGACAGATCAACGGCGGTGCAGGGAATATGTTCTATCCGGCCCGGCGAGCCCGGCTCACGTTCCGCTTGAGCAATGTGCGGCTGGACGGTGGCAAAACCGGTATGCGCATTATCACAAAAGGCGATATCCGCCATCACCTTACCACCCCATGACGGACATTGCGCCACCAGATTGCCTTCATCTATTCGGAGATCCGCACAGTCGGCAATCAGTCCTGCGTTGCACAACACCGCCGCCCGGGCGGCCACCTCCCGCCCCGAATCGCTCAGGGCGAAAAGCACCAGCGACGGCTCCCGCTCCCTCACCGCTTCGGCCAGCGCCAAGGCGCAAAAGTCGGCCCGCGGAACCGTCAGGCCCGGAACATCCAACACGAAGACATGACCGGCACCATGGTTCACACACTCGGCGGCGGCATCCGCCACCGGCACCATGCCCGAATATCCCGGCAAGGCCGGGTCGTTCGCGACATCGGTGGTATTGATGACAACCGCCGAGACGGGCCAACTCACTCCCCGGGCCAGTTCTTTGGCCTTCTGTAAGACATTCAGTCCGAGATCCAAAAGCCGGTCGGTTCTTCGGTCCATATAGACCCATATATGTTTTGGGTGGGTAGACGCCATCAATCCATCACCCCCGATGTCCTGATGCGCTCTATGAGCCGGGCGGCCTGGTCGTCGACGGACCCGGTTAGAAAAGTACATTTTCTTTCCTTGACCACCCGTTTCACCGCAGGGACTTTTGTCGCCGATCCCCGCCATCCGACGGCGTCGGCGGACACTTCCAGGTCCGACAACGCCCACCGCTGTTCTTCGCGATTTTGAAAAGCAGACTCCAGCTCAGCGAGCTTGGGATCCCTGGCCGGAACCGACGCCGGGTCGATGGTCAACACACCGGGAGACGAAAACGCATACGCCTCCAGAAAGCCGTCCGCCCGACGTTCAACGGACACCCGATCACCTTGGACATCGATGGCATGCACTGCCGTGACCAAGGGCAGGTCGAGCAAAACCGCCGTCTGGGGTCCCACCTGGCCGGTATCACTATCGAAGGATCGGACACCGAAGAAGAGCAGATCAAAGGGCATCAGTTTTCCAACCGCTCCAGAGAGTGCCTTCGACGTCGCCAACGTATCCGATCCGGCCAGCGCACTATCGGAGACCAGAATGATTCGATCGGCACCCATGGCACGGGCCTCGTACAGCGCGGGAACACTCGCCTCGGGTCCCATGGTAAGAACGGTTACTTGCCCCCCATGAACTTGCTTGAGCCGCAGGGCCATTTCAAGAGCGGACCGGTCGAACGGGTTGAGTTCGAGTGACCCGGCGGTTCGAACATACCCCTTTACGGGAATCTTGGTCACCACCGCCTTTATACAGACAACCATATGGAGCGCCATAGTCGGTTTGTCACCCTCCTTGAATTCGATGTTTTAACGCATGGACCGTGAACCTCAATCGGCCAACACGCCCTTGGCGATAACCAGTCGATGAATCTCCGATGTGCCCTCGTAAATCCGTGTCACCCGGGCATCGCGATAGTACCTCTCCACCGGATATGATTTGGAATACCCATATCCCCCATGGACCTGAACGGCCAGGTCGGTCACCCGGCCGCACACCTCCGATGCGAATAACTTGGCCATGGCCCCCGCTTGCGAAAAGGGCTTTCCCTGATCCCGGAGCAAGGCGGCGCGATAGACCATCAGTCGAGCGGCATCCACCTGTGTGGCCATGTCCGCCACCATGGTTTGCACCATTTGGTGTTTGCCGATCGGTACGCCGAATTGGTAACGCTGTTTCACATATCTGATCGCCTCGTCCAAAGCCGCCTGAGCAATACCGACCGACTGCGCAGCGATACCCACCCTGCCCAAATCGAGGCCCACCAGTCCGATACGCAGTCCCATCCCTTCTTTGCCCAACAGATTTTCCGCCGGAATCCGACAATCGTTCAGACGAATCGAACTGACCGGATTGGACCGCATGCCGCACAGATCCTCTAAATCCCCCACCACGAATCCGGGCATCCCCCGTTCGGCAACAATGACGCTGATCCCCTTGCTGCCGGCATCCGGATTCGTTCGGACGAAAACGAGACACACATCGGCGATCCCTCCATTGGTCACGTACACCTTGTTGGCATTGACCACGTAATGATCGCCATCCCGAACCGCCGTCGCCTCGATGCCTGCGGCATCGGATCCGGCATTGGGCTCCGTTAAACAAAAGGCGCCGATCTTTTTGCCCTTGGCCAAGGATACCACCCAACGATCTTTTTGGGCGGAAGAACCGAAATTGACCAACGGATAGAGGGCGACACTGTTATGGACGGACACACACAGGCCAAGGCCTCCACAAGCACGGGAAAGCTCCTCTATAATCACCAAATAACTGAGCGAATCCATTCCCGCTCCGCCCAGATCCTGGGGAACCTGTATACCGAACAGGCCCAAGTCCGCCATTTTTTCCACCACTTCCCAGGGAAAACGGCCTTCTTGATCTATCTGTTTGGCGATCGGGAAGACTTCTCGCTCACAGAAGCTCCGCACGGACCGACGAACCAAGCACTGCTTTTCGTTCAAAAGCGTATTCATATGAATAACCGGATTCTCACCATGTTTGCGCCTCCCACATCTTACAGGTCCTAGAGGCAGACGCATCCTTTTAGCAAGTCTTGTTCCCGGAGTCAATTAGATGGGACTTTTTGCTTGACACCACATGGATTCTATGGGATCATTCGGCTTCAAGTTTAGGGAAAGCCGATGAATAGACAACACGCTGACATACCGGGGCTCTATTACTTTTATTGCTGGTATTATTATGCCCGGTCTGTCCACGGCGTGTGCACTGAATAGGTAAATCTCACAACTTAAGAGCCGCGGACGGACCGACACCCGCCGCGGCTGTTTTTTGCCACACGAGGCTGCGGGGGACGATATCACCGCAGCCTTTTTTTGTACGTCGATGGCGGAGTGACTTTTTTTATGATTTGATCAGACCTTATGGTTGGCAAGAAACAGACAAGAGCGCATAACTTTACGAGAAAGGAGATTGGAAGATGATCATTGTAATGAAGAAAGGGGTTGACGAGGAAAAGCTCGACAATGTGATCGAGTGGATAAAGTCCGTCGGCTACCGGCCCCACGTTTCCAAAGGGGTGGAACGTACCATTATCGGAGCGGTCGGGGACGAACGAGAGAAGGTACGATTGATGGCGGCGGAAAATATGCCCGGTGTCGAAAAGGTAATGCCTATCCTTCAGCCGTATAAGTTGGCAAGTCGGGAAACCCGGGACGGAAATACGGTCATCCAGGTGGGTGACGTCCAAGTGGGCGGCCCCAGCTGCATCGTCATCGCCGGACCGTGTGCCGTGGAAAACGAAAATCAACTGATGCAAACCGCGGTCGCGGTAAAAGAGGCGGGGGCGGCCATGCTCAGAGGGGGTGCCTTCAAACCACGAACCTCTCCTTACAGTTTTCAAGGACTGGAGGAAGACGGACTCAAGATACTGGCCAAGGCCCGGGAAGAAACCGGTCTTCCTATCGTCACGGAGGTAATGAGCGCCTCGGATGTCGGGCTGGTGGAAACGTATGCGGACGTCCTTCAGGTGGGGGCCCGAAACACACAAAACTTTGCTCTGTTGAAAGCGGTCGGTCTGTCAAAGCGCCCTGTCTTACTTAAGAGAGGGATGATGACAACGCTTGATGAATTATTGATGTCGGCCGAATATATCATGGCGTCGGGAAACGACAACGTCATGCTCTGCGAAAGGGGTATTCGCACATTTGAAACGGCCATGCGTAACACGCTGGACATCAGTGCCGTGCCCGTGCTGAAAAGCAAATCCCACCTGCCGGTCATTGTGGATCCCAGCCACGCCATAGGCCAGTGGCGCTTCGTGCTTCCTCTGGCCAAGGCCGCAGTCGCCGTCGGCGCCGATGGGCTCATGATCGAGGTCCACACGGATCCGCAACATGCATTGTCGGACGGCCCGCAATCGCTTAAGCCGGAAAAGTTCGCCCAGCTCCAAAAAGAGATTGAAGCCATCGCCGATATCGTCAGAAGGGAGCAAGTCGTTTAGGATGGAGCAAATTACAATCAATCTAAAAAGGACGCGAGATGATTCGTATACCGTCTACATCGCCCCCGACGTATTGGATCATCTGGAGACCCTTACCGACGGGTATTCCCATGTGGACCGCTATATCGTGATTTCCGATTCCATGGTCACCCCCCTCTACGGCGATCGGGTGGCCCAGATGCTTAGCCGATCGGGTCTGCCGGTGGATCGGATTGAAATTCTTGCGGGAGAGGCATCCAAATCAATGGCCGTCGTCCCGAATCTGGTAGGAAACCTTATAGCCCTGAACGCCACCCGCCAGTCCTTTCTCATCGCCCTGGGCGGCGGCGTGGTGGGAGACCTCACCGGCTTTATCGCTTCGATCTTTATGCGGGGCATCGACTATATCCAGATCGCCACCAGTCTCATCGCTCAGGTGGACAGCAGCCTGGGGGGGAAAACGGGGGTGGATACGCCGGAGGGCAAAAACCTAGTAGGCACGTTTCACCATCCCAAAGCAGTTCTTATTGACCCGGTTTTTCTTAAGACCCTTCCCGAAAGGGAATTTCAAAACGGTTTGTCTGAAGTCATAAAGTATGCCATTATCTCTGATGAAGGCCTGTTTGACCTGTTGATGACGCGGGCGGCGGATATTGTCTCCCGGGAAACCGAGCTGATGCAACACCTGGTGGCTCGGTCTTGTAAGATTAAGGCCCAAATCGTGGAAGCGGACGAGAAGGAAGGCAATCTGCGGCGGATTCTCAACTTCGGTCACACCGTCGGGCACGCCCTGGAGGCCCTGTCAGCCTACACCCTGTCTCACGGAGAGGCGGTGGCCACCGGGATGGTAGCCGCGGCCCTGATGTCACAAAAACTCGGCCACCTGGATCGAAACACATATGAAAAAATCGTCACGCTGATCAGGCGCTACCGACTACCCACGAGCATTTCCCCGGATTCCGACACCCAAGACATACTTCGGTACATGGCCCATGACAAGAAAGTGGCCGACCGGCGGCTTCACTGGGTTCTCATCGGTCGGCTCGGCCGACCCTTCGTCACGCCCGAGGTGCCCGAAGATATCATCCGGGAAACCCTTGAGGAACTGAAACAATGAACACCCCGGCCTTCCCACGGTGTAACTCCGAAGCAGACCGCCCCGCTTGCGTCTATTGCATCTTGGGCAATCCGGTGGCCCAGAGCATGAGCCCCCTCATGCACAATGCCGCATTTCGATATCTACAGACGAACGCAGTATACGTCCCTTTCGAAATAGACGACCTCCCGGGAGCACTTTCCGGATTGAAGCACCTCAAGATCAAAGGGGCCAGCGTCACCCATCCCTTCAAGGAGGCCGTATTCGATCTGCTTGACACCGTCGATGACGTCGCCGAAGCCGTCGGGGCCGTCAACACCCTGGTGATTTCCGGCAACCATATCGAGGGCACCAACACGGACTGGCTCGGCGTGGTTCACACCATCGAAACGTTGATGCCCATTCAAGGGCATACGTTTGCGGTGCTGGGCGCCGGAGGGACGGCCAGAGCCGCCGTCTTCGGCATCACCCGACAGGGAGGCCAAGTCATAGTGGTCAATCGGTCTGAAGGAAAGGGACGATCCCTGGCCGCCGAATTCGAGGCCTCCTTTGTCCCGTTGAGACAACTGGAAGCCGTACGAGCGGATTGCCTTTTAAACACCACCCCGGTCGGCATGCATCCGCACACCGACGAAATGCCGGTGGCCCGGGAGACGTTGAAACGATTCGGAAGCATCGTCGACGTCGTCTATAACCCGTTTCCAACCAAACTTTTGAAAGAGGCACGAGCCATGGGCTGCAAGACGGCATCCGGTCTCGAGATGTTTGTCTATCAGGGCGCTGAACAGTTCAAGCGCTGGCGGGGCATCGACCCGCCGGTGAAACTGATGAAAGACGTGGTTTACCGACAACTGTCCGGTGACACGTCTTCTTCCTCGAAAGGGGTGTCAGAGGCGGAGGCATGAAGACCATAGTACCTGTCGACGAAATCAACGCCACGGTGAGCGTGCCCGGATCCAAAAGTTACACGCAGCGTGCATTGATCACCGCCGCCCTGGCCCAAGGGCGTTCCGTTATTCGAGATGCCCTCGTCTCCGAAGACACCGCATACTTGATCGACGCTCTCGGTCGACTCGGGGCCGGCATTAAACAGGACGGCGCCACGCTCACTGTTGACGGGACCCACGGCAAGCCCGCCTGTCCGTCCCAACGGGTCATGATGGGAAACAATGGTACGGGCTTGCGCCTCCTCGCCGGTTTGGCGGCACTGTGTGACGGCACAGTGATCATCGACGGTTCGGCTCGCATGCGGCAAAGGCCGATACAGCCATTGATGGATGCTTTGCGCATGCTGGGCGTAAACGCGAAGTGTCTTCGGGGAAACGGGTGTCCGCCCATTCAAGTCGAAGGAGCCGGCATCCCCGGCGGCCGGGCATTGCTCGATGCGGGGCTAAGCAGTCAGTTCTTGTCGTCTCTCCTTTTGGCCGCGCCCTATGCTGCCAAGAACGTCATAATTCATCTCCAAGGCCCCCTTGCCTCTCAACCCTACGTGCAGATAACCATAGACGTCATGGCGGCCTTCGGTGTTCGCGTACAGCAACCGGAGGAGACGTCGTTTTCTATCGAGGTACCCCAAACGTATACGCCCAGAGATTACCGTGTGGAAGGCGATGTCTCCAGTGCCACCTATTTCATGGCGGCGGCGGCCGTCTGCGGAGGCACCATACGCATCGCCAATATCGGACCGAATTCATTGCAGGGGGATTTGCGGTTCACAGAGATCCTGAGCGCTTTTGGGTGCCCCGTAAGGCTGTCGGAAGACGGTCTGGAGATATCCGGGCCGCTTTCAAGACACGAAGACATGTGTTTCGATCTGGGAGACGTTCCCGACATGGTCCCGGCGCTGGCGGCCGTTTCGGCTTTTCGGCGCGGGAAAACCTCCATGAAAAACATCGGACACCTGAGAGTCAAGGAATGCGATCGGATCGCCGCGTTGGCAAGCGAACTCAACCGGATCGGCGTGACGGTGGAAGAAAAAGACGACGAAATGACCGTCCAAGGCCCCCCCACTCAGGGGGGAGAGATTGCCTGTTTCAATGATCATCGCATCGCCATGAGCTTTGCCGTGGTCGGTCTTTCAATCCCCGGGATTTCAATCACGGACCCGGCATGCGTAAATAAGTCCTTTCCCGATTTCTGGAACATATTGGACTCACTGAGTGTGCACGCCACTCGCACGTAACCGCACCAAACGGAGCGACCTCCATGCAAGAGCGCCAAGCGAAACCGAAAGTCCTGGTTCTTCACGGTCCGAACTTGAACATGCTCGGCCGCCGCGAGCCGTCTCATTACGGTACGGCCACACTGGACGAGATCAACGCAGATATTCGACACAACGCCGCCCGGCTTGACATAACGGTGGTCTGTTTTCAGTCCAATTACGAAGGGGCCCTGGTGGAAAAGATCCATGAGGCCGTGAACACCTGTAACGGGGTGATTATCAATCCGGCCGCCTTCACCCACACCAGCGTGGCCATAAGAGACGCCCTCTTGCTGTTGGATTGCCCGGTTATTGAAGTGCACTTGTCAAACATCTATAAGCGGGAAGGATTTCGACACGTTTCCACCATTGCGGACATCGCCACAGCCCGGGTAGCCGGTTTTGGAAAACGAGGATATCTGATTGCCCTGGAGGCCCTGGGAAAAATGATAACCTGAATCTTGCATGGAAGTTGATAATGTTTCTACAAATACAGATTTTAGGCATGTTTATACAGATTCTTGCCGATATTCATTTTACCCAAATGGTATAGGCATATAATATGATGTCATTTTTTTTAGCTTATCAATTTCCACCCGGAGGGCGAGCCGGAGGCTCCCATCTGCTGCGTTATTAAAGGCTCGCAATAGCAGACTATGGCTTCGCCTTTAAGTGCCTTGCAGCTGAAAGCCTCCAACTCTTGCAAGATTCAGGGATAGAAAAGGGCGACACTACCGCATGAGAGAGATCATGCCACCCATTGATCGTCTGGACGAGGCCACATGAACATCGTACTCATCGGATATCGAGGAACGGGAAAGACGGTGGTCGGCAAAAGGATTGCCGATAGACTCGCTCGGCCGTTTTTCGACTCGGATCCGCTTGTCGAGGAAAGAGGGCGAATGACCATCGCCGAGATGGTGGAAAACCAGGGCTGGCCTTTCTTTCGAAAATTGGAAAAAGCCGTCATCAAGGAGCTGTCGGAAAAAACATCGTCGGTCATCGCCACCGGCGGGGGGGCGGTAATGGACGAAGACAATGCGGCCAGGCTCAAACAAACAGGCGCCTTGGTCCTGCTCGAAGCGGACCCGGAGGTATTGCTCCAACGGATTTTTGCCGACGAAGCCAGTGCCGGGAAACGCCCCCCTCTGTCGGACGGAAACGATTACGAAGAATTGCAAACGCTCCTGACGGAGCGGACTCCCGTTTATCGGAAATTGGCGCAGCTTTCGGTCAATACGACCGATTTAAGCCCGGACGATGTCGCGGGCCGAATCGTAAACAACCTAAAGAATCTGGGATTGCAAACCAACGAGGGCTCGGCCCTTCAGTGGAAGAGTAACGCGGAGGAGTAACGATGTCAGGGAATAGGTTTGGCAAAGTCTTTGCCGTGACCACCTGGGGAGAATCGCATGGAACGGCCGTTGGGGCGGTCATAGACGGTTGCCCCGCACAAATTCCACTTACGGAAGCCCACATTCAGGGCGCGTTGGATAAAAGAAAACCCACCGGCGCTCCGACCAGCACTAAGAGACGGGAACCGGACCGGGTAGAAATACTGTCCGGTACATTTGAAGGCCGGACCACCGGAACCCCCATATCTCTCATTGTCCATAACAAAGACGCCGATACCCGGGCATATGGGGAACTCAAAGATCTTTTCAGACCGGGACACGGAGACATCACTTACCAGCAAAAATATGGTATCCGCGACTATCGGGGGGGCGGACGGGCGTCCGCTCGAGAAACCGTCGGGCGGGTGGCCGCCGGTGCTGTTGCCCAGACCGTACTCAATGAATACCATATAGACGTTACCGCCTACACGGTAGAGTTGGCGGGTATCGCCGTGGGCATGCGGGACCGGCAAGCAATTGACCGGAACCCTTTCTTCGCACCGGATATGGACGCTGCGGCCAAGATGGCCGAACAGATCGAAACCATCAAGGCCGCGGGGGATTCCGCAGGGGGCATTGTCGAGGTACGGGTCAGTGGCTGCCCGGCCGGATTGGGCGAGCCCGTCTTTGATAAGTTGGACGCCGATCTTGCCAAAGCAATCATGAGTATCGGTGCCGTAAAGGCGGTGGAAATCGGTGTCGGAATAGAGGCCGCCCGCATGACGGGAAGCCAATGCAATGACGAGATCACTCCCGAGGGCTTTTGCACCAATCGATCGGGCGGCGTCCTGGCGGGCATCTCAAACGGAGACGATATCGTTGTCCGGGCGGCGGTAAAGCCGATCCCATCCGTCCGAATCGAGCAGCAAACGATAGACATCCATTCGACCCCCCGAACGATTTCGATTAAAGGGCGCCATGACATTTCGGCAATCCCGAGAATCGTGCCCGTTTGTCAGGCGATGGTCACACTGGTCATCGCAGATCACATCCTGAGACAAAGAGCAACCCATGTGGGCACTTTCGACACTTGATGACGTCGTAAAAGTCGGATTTTCCTCTTTTCCGTCATTTCCCGTGATCAGCGGGGATCAAAGCCTGCCCCGGGCTTGATCCGGGGT
>CAYTTQ010000029.1:0-30203 GCA_964440795.1 uncultured Desulfobacterales bacterium
GCGATATGGCACCGATTTTTTTCTGGGGCCTGAAAGGCCAGGGGCTGTTCAGACAGCTGATGGAGTGAGGCGTCACAAATATTCTCTAAAGATTAGTATGGTTCCGGAACACCTGGATATTCGGGCTAGAAGATTTGTGCCTCTGGTAAGAAAGAACGCAAAGCGATTCGGCGTGGGGCCGGAGTTGCTCATGGCCATAATCCATACGGAGTCTTATTTCAATCCCATGGCGGTTTCACGTGCCGGTGCCGTGGGTCTCATGCAAGTCATCCCTCGCCATGCCGGACGTGAGGCGTACCGCTACCTCTACGGAAATGACTGGGTGATCCGGCCCGAGTATCTCTACGCCCCGGGTATCAATATAGAACTGGGGGCAGCCTATTTGAATCTTTTGAGGACTCGGCATTTTTCAACCGTATCGGACCCAACAAAGAAGCGGTATCTATGCATATGTGGCTACAACTGGGGACCCACCTCCGTGCGGAAACATATTTTGGATCAGTATCCGGTTTCCACCATGAATAGCTCCGCCCTTTTTTCCCTTCTCAAAACGAAGACACCAAAAGAAACAGGTGACTACCTGGTAAAAGTCACAAATCGCGTCCCGATTTATTCCGGATATTTTTAGTGTTCGTTTATTATGGGCTTCGACTCTAGGTCGTTCGCATTCTGTCGAGTATTCCCCGTTTGAATTGATGCAGCAGAAGCAATTTCTTCTCAAAATCTTCGCCTTCTGAATCCCCGATAAGGGTTGCATCCACCAAAACCATATCTTCAACCAGCTTGAGTTGCGCACCCTCTCGAGTTTCGCGCTCAAGGATTGCTAGTACTATTTTCTGACTTTCAGGACTGAGCATTGCGGCAACGTCTCGACCCAGCAATCTAGATCCGGCGAAAATATAATCAAAATGTTCCTGTTCCAGTAAATCCACTTCTTCGCTGTATAGCCGTTCTTCATTTCCCGCTTCCAGATATTTTTGGAGGATTAATGATAAATCTTGTGCATCTTTTCTGCGCGAAGCTCGATCATTATCCCAGGCCAACAGCTTCATAACCACAAGGCCGGCGAGCGATGCGAATTGGATATCAAGAATCGGGTCGTTCCTCAATCTTACTTTCAATGAATGGCGATATGATTCTTCGAAGCCAAGGACGTTCATTATGACTTCGTCTTCAGGAGGCCACGATAAGGAGCCATTTGGTAAGGAAATGGCGCCAAACGGCAAAATATCGACATCCGCAATCCCTTTATAAGAGAACCTTTGGTATTCTGCACCCTTTGAAAAGTGACCACTTGCCATTAGTTCATTTGTCAGGCTTTGATATTCGTTCCAATCTGAAACCTGCACGCCCAAGTCAATATCGTAAGTGGCCTGGATGGTTTGAATGTTGTAGCCGTGGATGAGAATCATATCGCGTGCTGTGGCGCCAACCACAAAGAAGGCTATTTTGAGCCTGGTAGCAATGTCTACCACGTTCTCCAAAAGCTCCACGCATACTGCTTCAATCTTGTCCGATAAGTCGAGTAAGATGTCGGTCATAAAGAATCTCTGCCATTTCGATATTGCGTGGATTGCCGGTAGCCAACAAGTCCGCAAATATCAGGAGCGGGTGAACCAAATTCTTGTTGAAAGCGTCTTCGTGGGTGACTTTATTGTTAACATCCCAAAAGATTTTTAGAATTTCAACATTTCCCGTGGGGTCCTTTTTGAGCTTGTGTTTGAGTAGCAGCTTTCCGAGAGGCGGTTTTGTGTAAATGGTAGTGACCTCTGGTTTCAGGCGGCTCATCAACTGTGCGGCTGCGACCTCTCCCCCCCAGAGCCCCTTATAGTCATCTATTCTGACGTCTTTCCACCAGTCTTGACGGTCGGCACGATAGCGTCCCAACAGAAGTCTGGGTCTTAATTGCTCTGGGTATGCTGCGGCCCAACGGTTGATCAATTCCTTCTTCCGGATCAGTCGGCGACCACGTTTCCCCATATCAACCAAATAGTTCATTCGTTTTAAATCGTACATCACCCAACCAATTGTACCCAAAGCAACGTCCGCAACTTTCGCAATCTGACGATAAGGAGTGTTTTCAAGCCCCGGTTTACACAACAGCGCGAAAATAAGTTGGAGCCCTGTGGGTTGAAATGCCCTGGCCGGGCGTTCCCTACGAACTGGTTCCGCTGGCTTGTTGCCTTTTATGAAGACAAACAGTGGGGGTTCGTTAATGTAAGCATTGCCAACAGTATCTATGAATGGAATGTCTATATCCTTCAGTCTCTGTGCCATTTGCGGTGTCATGTAGGTGGTGGCTATGAGGCCTTTTTCCGGGTACGTTTGGAGTTGGTTGAGGATGGCACCCATATTGGCCGGGGTTACGTTATTTTTGACCTCGACCATAAAACGCCACTCCATGTCCCACCCGGCGATACGAACCATGGCGTCAGCAGCTCTGTCAGGCACCGCTGGGGCTTCGGGGAATTCGACTTCTGCTGTCAGGTTCGTTGTCTTTTCAAATGCCTGTAGGGCGTGTCGAAGGATTTGTTCATCTTTTCTATTCTTTGTCATGGTGTTCACCTTCTAACGTTGTTCACTTTAAATGAACATATATAAAACATGAACGAATTGTCAAGTTATTAATAATGTGGGTCGGACCAAGCTAAGAGGCAGAAAATAAACGCTAAAGCATAAAAAATTGCATGAATTATAGCCTTAGAAGTCCTTTTTTGATAGAGAAAAAGGGCTTCTAAGCGTTTCAGTGTGAGTGGACCATCCTTCGGAATGGGCTTTTTGCGGATACAAGGAAATAGTCAACCCGCCGGAGAGATAGGCACTGATTAGCAGGGCACGACTTTGTGACTTGCTGGGAGTAAATAGCCCGGAGTCTTTTACGGAGAGGTATAAAGGCTGGATTGAAGCAAATCTTAGAAAAGGAGACTCGGGTCGAGAACCGAGGTGGTCACAGAGCATGGCAGTTGGCACGAAGTCCTTCGTTGAAAGAGTAAAAGAGAAGTTGGGCATTAGAGCAATTGGGAGAAAAGTTGTGGCGGATAGTGATGGGCATCAGTTAAAGGAGCCCCCAGGATCTTACAGCCCCCATTTTGGGGGCCAAATGGGCCTTCTAAGCCGTAAAAACACTTATAATTGGGACGGTATTGCCATAATCTCAACAGATTAGCTTGGTCCGACCCGCAAAAGCAAATCATTGATAGCGGATTTTACGCCGTTCCTGTCAATAACAGCTTTATTGAGGATGAAAGGGGCGAATAGGCTGACCTGCCATCAGAATCTAATCAATTCCTGCACCGTTGCGATGGTGCAGGTTTTTTGTGTCAGAACCATCACTGCTTTGTGCCTTTTTGAACGAGTTCAGCTAAAAACCTGGAGAACGGTTCAATATTTCGTCTTACGCTCGCCTCTTCCAGGGCGGCCATATAATCATTCCGGGTTTCAATCGGAATCACTGTCCATGGATAGCCGCCGCTGGCTAACATGGCATTCATCAGAAATCTTCCCATACGGCCATTTCCGTCAACATAAGGGTGTATATAGACAAAGAAAAAATGGCCTAAAACAGCCCTTACAGCAGGCTCTTTTTCATCTTCTAAGAGAGTGAAGAATGCAGGCATAAGATCGCGCACAGCTTCGTAGCGGGGCGGTACATGCATTGATTTTCGGATATAGACAGGCTGGTTGCGATAACCGGCAAGATCAGATGCCGATATAAGGCCCGCACTTACACTAGGGGCAAATAGTTCTCGGTACCATAAAGCATGATCATTACCTGCCACTGCCCCGGAAGAGTCACCATTCAGAATTTTTGCCAGGCTTTTCTTTACTGCCTGAAAAGCCTGCCAGTAACCACGAGCAGCCAAAGCGTCTGCGTAATCTTTATCTTTTTGGTTTGTTTCCGGGTCCCAGTTCCCTGAGCGGACCCGTTCAATAAGCGCCTCACTCACGCGATATCCTTCTATGGAAAGTGAATGATAGGCGTCGGTTACATAGATATCATCGACTCGTTTGAGATATTCGTCGGTATTCCGGCTTAATTCAGGTGTCTGGGGAAAGTTTTCGAGGACAACACCGCGCATCTCTGCCCAATTCATCCGCATCCGGTTGACGTACGGAGAAAGCTCGCGCTCACTAAAAATAATGGCCGGTTTTTCCTCGAAAGGGTCATTTTCTGTAATGCTGTATCCGGCAGCTTTCATTGTCTCGATGATGTTGTCGGCAATAAGATTTTTCCCAATATTTCTGAATGCCCCTGCAAGCCTTCCAGCTATTGTGCTATGTCCACCGTCAAGGAGCTTGTGTAAAATCTCGGAAGCGTCAGAAATCATGGACAGCGCTGCCCTGGCTTCCACAGCATTGTTTGCATAAAAGCCGGGGGCGCATGAAATCAATGCAGCGGGCAGGGTCATAATCTGCAGGTTTTCTTTCGTTTCAATATCATTCTTGTCCGGCAATTTAAGACGAGCGTCCAGTATGGAAGTTTTATGCAGGAGAGAAATAGGTTTATTGCCTCCTTTTGGGGTTCGGACAAGTAGTTGCGGGGGGACGTTCCAGTTCCCGCTGTGAATGCTCAATGATTGTTCAGGCGATAGACACCACTGATTACCAAACCTTGATTTTAGGTAATCGGCACAAAATCCCCAAAACGAGGCATACCAGGCTGTGCTCTCTCCGGCTGGTTCTTCAGGGCGGGCCGGAATATACCATCCCTTCATCACTTCTTTGATGAACCCGTTCCTGAGGAGTCGTTCCCGGTGGGTGCGTGTCATATTTTTTGTATGAATTGCAACAGTGCCTTCATCCTGAAGTTTTTTCAGAACAGCGAGAGACTCTGCAAGCTTGTCTTGTGGTTTTGCCATTTTTCTGACCTTTATATTTATGTATACGTATCTGGTTATTTCAGGTTATTATGTTCTATCATATTTAGGTTATTGTGTCAAGTAAGTTTTAGGTTATTAAGTTGCACTATATTTAGGTTTTACGGCTATGCAATACTTAGGTTATTGTGTCATAGCTTTTTCCCCCGGACGGTTTTCAACCTTCGTTCCGGTGTCACGCCGGAAAACCGATCCGGCCACTAAAACCCACCCCATGACCTGCGCAGCTTCCCGCTACGGCCATACCGTCTGCTTTTAAGCTACAAAGCGCAGTCTTTCCGTTAGGAGGGACAATGGAGCTAGTAGGGTCGCATCTTAATTATTAACTATTGACAATCTCCTCTCGTTCAGTTATCTTGCCCCCATGGATGCAATCGTCGTTCGTTGTTGTGCCATCCGCCTCGGAAGCTGGCAGATGTATCCATTCCACAGCCAACTGGAACTGAAAGGCTAAGGGTTCGCGAAAAAATAACTTCACATTTTGCCATCCCGGCTTCCGCCCGTCTTTGCCCGATGCCTCACTCGCAAAATCGCGACATAGGCTGCTATGCCCGCGATTTTGCTCAATTGGATCGGCCAAATCCGAACCCAATCCGAGCGCCCTTTCTGTGAAGTTATTTTTTCGCGAACCCTTAGATGGATAGACAATCTCTACGGTTAATTTCTCTTACAAGGGTGAAGTCAAGTTGGCTTCACCCGAAACGAAGTATAAGTATACTGGCCTCCACAAGCCGACAAGATCTCTAATTTCCAATGGCGTGTAATTGGATAGATGCCGGAATGAAACCTTGGTCACCGACATTGGAATGGCAGTTTCCGTTATGTGTGTACAGGAGGGCGACTCCTTTCGAAAGGAGACAATATGAAGAAGGAATATAGTTTCAAAAATGGAAAAAGAGGCCGGGTAATTTCTCAAAAAGGAAAGAAACGCGTCACCATGTATCTTGATACGGATATTCTGGACGAGTTTCGGTCTCGTGCGGATAAGGCTGGATACGGTTATCAAACAATGATCAATGAAGCTCTAAAAAAATATCTTCAGAAAACCGAAAGGCCAATCGACGAGACTCTTATTCGCCAAGTGATCAGAGAAGAACTTGAAAAAGTAGCCCCACTTTAAAATTCTCAAGGTTTCGTTCCATTTCGATCAAATTGTTAAGGCTTTTTTGGGGGAGTATTTTGCGGCACGACGCTGGAGCTGAAAAGAACAAGTTTACGAGCATTTTATTCCAAGTGCGCTTTCGAAGAGAGGAACTGGATTGAAGTACAAGCGAGAGATAAAAAACCCGTGGCTCGGGCCGGTAGAATTAGGGACTGCAATTTTCACCCGAGCCCAGTTTCCGCCTCATTGCAGTTATACCTGCTAATTGTGAGGACTTTACACTGTTAAAAAAATACCTCAACATGCCTTAGCGGTTTTTGACGGCCACATCCAAAACCTTGCGAACGGTTTCGGCAATGCCCTTCATCGCAAAAGGCTTCATGACAAACGCTCGTATTCCCATGGCCAGCGCCTTTTCCTCGTCGATTTGATGACTAAACCCAGTACAAATAATCACGGGAATATCGGGGCGCACGTTCATCATCGCCTTAGCCAAGTTATCTCCTGTCATGTTGGGCATGGACATATCCGTCATAACGAGGTCATATCTGTCAGGCTGCTCCAGAAACGCGGCCAGGGCTTCAACGGCACTGGTTTTTACTTCTACTTGATAGCCAAGCTGTTTAAGCATTTGCTCACCAGCCTTCACCATAGGATCTTCATCATCCACAAACATGACTCGCTCATTGCCTGTGGGCAGTGAGCCGTCAATAGTCTCCGATTCCGTCTCAGTCTCCTGCTCCAACCGGGGTAGAAGCACCGTAAAGGTAGCGCCTTTCCCTGGCTCACTGCGTACAGTGATGTCCCCTTGATGGCTTAGAACAATGCCGTGCACCACAGAAAGCCCCATCCCGGTTCCCTCGTTTACCGGCTTAGTCGTAAAGAAAGGGTCGAATATCTTTTCCATCAGCTCCGCTTCGATCCCAATTCCAGTATCACTCACGGTCAGCATTACGTAACTACCGGCCCGAATATTCGGATAACTCTTAGCTTCATCCTCGTCGAGTTCAACAGGTTTTAGACTGACTTCCAGAACACTTCCCATTTCCTGCATTGCCTGGCTGGCATTGGTGCACAGGTTCATGACAATCTGCTCCATCTGGGTCGGGTCGGCCAGTACAGTGCACGGATCTGTTTCTATGTCTTGCCTTATCTCAATGGTTGTGGGTATTGATGACCGTAACAGCTTGAGGCTTTCCTTAATCATCGGGGTTAAATCGATTGAAACACGCTGCTGTTGGGATTGTCGACTGTATGTCAAAATTTGCTTGACGAGATCTTTGGCCCTGTGCCCAGCCTTGATTATTTCATCAAGGCCTTCTTGCACAGGGTTATCAGCAGGGATAGTCAACTTCGCGAGCTCCGTTTGAACCATGATGGGGGTTAATGCATTGTTGAAATCATGAGCAATGCCTCCTGCCAGTGTCCCAATTGATTCCATCTTCTGAGCCTGAGTGAGCTGGGTTTGGAGTCTCTCCCGCTCCTTTTCGGCCTGCTTGCGCTCGGTGATGTCATTTGCAATTTCGATTACGCCGACAACTGCCCCGCTGGAATCCCTCACCGGGGCTGCCCTTACCATCCATGAACCCTGTGTGGCGGGCCAATGCTCCTGGTTTTCGGGAGTCAACTCTCCTTCCTGTGGTTTACCGGTTTCTATTGCAAGCAACACCGGGCAATTAGTGCAATCACCCGTCAGACCCCATGCCTCATGACACTTCTTCCCCTTCAGGTCGTCAATCGTCACGGGCAACCCGATAATGCGGGTGATTCCATCAAGGTAAGCCCGGTTAGCCCAAATCAATCGGCGGTCTTTGTTGTGGAAAGCGATGATCTCAGAAGCGTTGTTCAGGATAAGCGACTTTTCCTGCTCCGACTTTCGGATTGCCTCCTCGGCCTGCTTGCGCTCGGTGATGTCTTGAACAATTCCGTTGAAAACGACTTCCCCCTCTCGAACCGATGGGACTGAATGACCGGAGAACCAGATTTGCTCTCCTGTTAGCTTTTTCAACATACCTTCGAAATGCCACGGACTTTTTTCTTTAACCGCTTTCTCAATGGACTTAATAAAATCTTCCCTGTGCTCAGGAACAATTATTTCCGTAAAGCGATCGAAAAAACCATCGAGGTTAGGTTGCAAACCGACGATTTGTTCCGATCTTTCGCTAACATAATACATGCCCATCTCACCATTAGGCCGCGTATAGAACTGGTAAAGCAGGCCGGGAACCTGACGTGCCATTTCGGATAACAACTCTTCGCTCTGCCGAAGTTCGGCTTCTGCCTGTATGTTCTTAGTGATGTCGTTATAGGTTATAACAACTCCGTAGCCTTCAATTTGAAGGGGCGCAGCGGTGACATTAATCCAGGTTGTTTGACCATCTGTTTTGACGAGTCCCATCTCACAGCCAGTAACCATTCGCTTTTCTTTCAGGGCGATTACACTGGCCCATTCGTCAGGCGGCATATCGGTACCGTCTTTGCGGATAATTCGCCATTCCTGACCGGCAATATCCCTTTTCTGATGTTGGTCTTTGCTAATGCCCAAAAGCTGCTCTGATATCGAATTGGCTTCGACAATATCGCCATGGGAGTCTGATACGGTGATACCATGTGGAAATGAATAGAAGAGAGTTCTGTATTTGGTAGCCTCAGCTTGCAGTAGTTCGTTTTGTTGCTCCAACTCAGACACTCGTTGCTTTAACTCTTCATAGGTGGGATTTTCAGCCATTTCAACGCCCTATTTTTTCTATTGTGGAATTTTGTGCATTTTTGCATTGTGGTTAACAAGTTTCTAAGTCAAGTATAGAGTTGGTATTGACGAAATAGATAATGAGCCCCCCAACCTTTCTCCAGCCAGATAACTCATGTATATCATAATCCGACTGAATCACAAAATATTCAGTTTTTTCAATAACCTTAAAGGTTTGTATCTTTCGCCACTATACGTACTCCAGGGTGGTCTCGTTTTTCAATAGATTACTGACCAGGACTCTGGTCAGCCCGCCGTCACAACCAACCAAGATTTCGATAATAAACCGAAAAAAGGCGGGGTTAATAGATTTTATGAAACTATCTATGCAGACAGCCAGCTTCAAATTCCCTTGCCGCCATCAAGACGACCGCAGTGGTGGCTGTTTCGATCTTCGGTGGGTCATTTTTGTGGTGAGCACTTGAAGTAGACGTGTACGTCGGCGTGCCCCCCGCCCCCCGCCGCGCATCTCCGGCAAACTCGGCAAGCGGTGGATTTAGGACTAAACATATTCTTGACAATCGGTCTTAATGAAACAATATTACAGTCAATACTTACCGAAAGATCAAAATAAGGAGGGGTGGTGAGGCTTCCAAAGAAGAAAAAAACGAAGTTTGAAAAAACGACTTTTAAGCAGAAGGTGATTTCATTTGTGGTTATTTTTGTTCCCTCGCTAATCGTGCTAGCGTGGCTCATTATGACCGTGCTGCATAACCCGGCCCCCAAATGAAGTTATTTTTGCGCGAGCCCTTAGTGCTTGTAATACATCTTGCTCGGCAATCGCTGTCCAGCAGATTTGGGATTATAGGGGAAAGCCGTGGGTGGCTACACGATTTATGTGCCGGAATAGGAGAGCCCGGCAGAAAACAATAATTTCCCTTGACGACATTTCGTCGACACAAAGCTACCGGTGCTGGTGGGCATGCTTGCCGTGCTTATGGGTGTGGACGTGGGTATGGGGGATGATTGCGTCGTCCCAAGATAGCTTTCCATCCACGATTGCGGTAATTTGATGGGTGGTCTGGGCGAGAAAGTCGAGGTTGTGGGACACGAGTAATCGAGTCATATCCAGATCTTTGAGTATTTCGACCAGCCTTTTTTCGGTTGTCTCGTCCAGACCGGTGGTCGGCTCATCGAGCAGGAGCACTTCGGGCTCCATGGCCAACACGGTGGCCAGAGATACCAGCCGTTTTTCCCCTCCGGACAATTTGTAAGTAATTCGGTCCTCAAAGCCATTAAGCCCTAAAGAGTCCAGCGTACGTTGAGCGATGCTCATGGCCTGGTCTCGAGGCTTTCCCAAATTCAGCGGCCCGAAGGCGACATCTTCCAGAACCGTGGGGCTAAAAAGCTGATCATCGGCATCTTGAAACAGAAGACCGACGTGTTTCCGAACTTCCTGAAAGTCTTTTTCCGTTCTAACCGCGTTGCCCATAAATTCAATGGTTCCGGTGGTCGGCTTTAAAAGCCCCATAATGATATGGAAGAGTGTCGTCTTACCACTTCCGTTGGAACCAATCAATCCCAGTTGATCTCCCCGGTGGAGTCTTAGGTCAAGGTTGTTGATTACAGGCTGTCGGCAAGCCGGATAGGCGAAAGATATGTTCGCCAATTCTATAACTATAGGATGGTGGTCCATTCTAGCAGTCCCAAAGTTGCGACCAGGGCCAGGCTGAAGAGCAGTACCCAAAGATCGGTGGCTTTAAAGGTGAATGTTTTTAAGCTGTAAAATCGGCCGGAAAAGCCACGGCAGATCATGGCTCGGTGCACTCTTTCCCCACGGTCCGCACTTCGCACGAGAAGCATGCCGACCATATGGGCATACGTCCTGTACGTATGCATGTTGGTGCCGGCACGAAAAGCGCGAACTTTCGCGGAAAGTATACCTACAGAGGGAATCTCTTCCGCGTCGATACGTTTGAGACCGATGGCCGTACCTGCAACGGTGAGTGCAGCTCCGGAAACCAGGATGGCCGGTGACAGGACGCCTTCCGAAATGTGCATTGCCTTTTCCTTCCTGTGGCAAGACGCTTACACACAGCAAGTCCAGCCCAATAAAAAAGCCACGAAATCATCCCGAGTAATTGGGATGTGTACCTTCGTGGCACGGTTGGACCCAAGAAAATTAATGACTTTTTCCATGTGTTGCTTCAGCAACACACTCATTACTGTAATAAAAATTAGCCTGAAGTAGTCTATATGTCAAGATGAAACCCGCAGCCGCCTTCAGGGGTATCTTTTCCTCCTTTAGTTCTGGAATCGAGTTGTCGATCAGAACAAAAAAGCCTGGGACTGTAACCTGTTTAGAAAGGTCGCGACTATGACATTTGTAGATAATGCCGCCTCCGAGATGCTTTCGAGTGAAAAGGATGGTTTGCGTGTCTTGTCCATTTACATTATCCGATCCATCGTCAAACAATACCAAGGAGAGGTGGAAGAAGACAAGACTTCAAGGTGTATTGACGTGAGTGTGCCCGATGCGGAAGCCGCTTCTTGTGCGGAAGCCATCGGCGAACAAATGGGACTGATGTGTTACTGTATGTATGCTCAGGTGGATGCCCTGTTCAACGGCAAGCTACCGGTTGGATTCAGCCGGAATTAACGACAACGGCTTTGCCGGGCGGGCCAAAAACGGCATCCTGTTTGTGTCCCGGCTTGCCTCATTTCCGGGCATTGATGCCAAGGCCGGACAAACCGCTCTTCCTGGGGCGTTATCTGTCCATTATCCCGCCGATCGAAACGTCCTGTGTAATTCATGACCCCCAACATAGTGAATCCAGCCAGCTGTATACCAAAATCCGGGGATGGAAGAATCAATGACTACTGTCTAAAGGGGGTCTGCACGCAGTCTATGTGGCGGATTAACCGGCGGACTTAATCAAGCGGCAAACAAATATTCCGGCGACGGTGCACCATGCCAACCAACTATAAACGAGTATTTCATAATACTTACATATAGAAAGGGAGGCCCTTTTGTTTACACCCTTATCTACCAGGCGACAGTAAACGTGGAGCGGATTAAAGCGGTGCTGCATTTCAAGAAGTGCGTTAACCATAGTTACCGTTGTCCTCAAAAGGCGATTTTATTAACTGAAATACGACCCTCTTGCCAGTTCCCGTCCTCTTGCATCCTTCGTTGTTCAAACCCTGTGCCAAGCAGGCCAACGTCTGCCCGGAAAAAAATAACCCAAAATTATATACCTAATTACAATAAGTTGGGCAATAAGGTGCGTTTTTTAGTTAGCCCGACTCCCGGGAATATCATGCTGGGGAAAGTATTTACTTGCCACCAAGTGGAAAAAAAATACATACAGAAAATAACTGCGTACTTCTTGAGAGATTTCCCCGTCCGGGAACCTTTTTAAAGAAAAACCCTTTTCACTCAGACTGATGATTCGCAAGCACACGGCGATTCCTGGCACGTTGCTTGGGGGCAAGGACGATCAGAGCTGCTTTCCAGAAAACTATTCGTGACACGCCGAAAACGAAATTAAAAATAACATCCGGAAACAAGTTGGCACCCATATCATGATTCACTTGACCTGTCAAGCAATTATACCAGTTATTCAAACTCTTTCCGCCTTGTTCGAGGAATATTCCCGTCCAAATGGTTGAAAGACAAATCCGATGGCATCCATCTGAATTTGGCCTTCAGCCTGTTATCTCGTTTCTTGTGGTGCATGAAGAGCATTTGAAGTATTAATGCCTTGATGCGATACTTGATGCGATAAATAAATTCTACAATATGGAAAAATTATACCGCTTGTTCGACAAGGCGGAAAACGGGTATGGCGGTGGCCGTTATCTATCTAATTAGTTATTACAAACAGTTAACTGATAGACTGTTTTGCAACCCATGGAAAATTCGCCTGGCATTTTTATTGCTTTAAATGCTCTTGATTTTTTGTTATATGTGTCAATAAGTATGGTTATCGTTCGACGCTAAAATCAGGGAGGCCCAAAATGACCGTCGAGAGACGAAAAGAAATGCGTATTCCCCTGTTTTTGCAGGTGGGATGTCAGGGTTTAGGTGACGAAGCCGGCGATGTTCCCAAATTTGATTTAAATTGTCACGATCTTAGTAGCCACGGCATGGCTTTGGAGTGTGAACGCCCTGTAGGTACGGATAAGACCTGTCGTTTTTCTTTGCCTCTGTTTCATTCACAGGAGCCCCTGACTGTAAAAGGAAATATTCGGTGGCATAAGCGCCTCAGAGATGGGACTAAAATCGGCGTTCGTTTTGAAGAACCCATTGACCTTTCGCTGCCCTTCCCGGTGGTCAAAGATGCTGCCGCTCGGGTGCAAAAAGACGCGGAATATTACAGAGCGGCCGTCCGAAACGTACTCAGTGACGCGTGCGTTTGGCTTAATCCGGCTGGGGAGATATTGCAATACGATCAACGGGTGCTCGCTTTGTTGAACTGTACGGAGTTGGACTTGAAAGACAAACGCATGGTCGAGTTCTTCCATCCCGAGGATCAGGAAGGTATTGAGTGGTTTTTTGAAAAACTGAAAAAATCGGGAGACAGTTTGCCCGTAAAGCGCTTGCTCCGACTGCAGTCCGGCGGGAACATGGACACATACTGCCAAATCAGCGTGCCCCCAAAGCCCCCGTGGTCGGATACCGTCGAGGTGTATCTTAAGGACGTGACCCAGTCCTACCGCATGGAGTGGCAAAACCGGCAGTTGGAACAGGTGGTTCGAACGTTTAGCCGATGTATCAACGGGAAAATGGTTATCCTTTCCTCGGACTTGACCATCAATGAAGTGCGAGGGCGGATTTCGGAGCAGCCGGGCCAAGAAGAGAATGTTCGGTTTAGGGGAATGCCGTTTCAGAAAGCCACCGGCCTGGCCCAAGTGAAGATGAATGGCAAAACGTTGTGGGAACAACTTCGGTCGTGTGTTACCACCGGCCGGCCTATAACCGGTCGCCCGGTGACTTATTGGGGACGTGTCGACAACGGACAAGATTTAATTCAGCCCGGGGATTTTCGGATTACCGTAAACCCGTCGCAAGATTCCGACAAGAAGGTTTCTTTTCTTGTCGTCATTATCGAGGCCATGAGTTCATTTGGAGCCAACTGGGAGGCCAGTGAAATTTCCGGCGATTCCGGGCGCCTGGAATCGATACTGGGGTCTTCGGCCACTGCCTTTGTCTTAAGTGATGTTATTGAGGGGTTATATGATCCCCTCGCCCGATTGGTGGCCCAGCTCGATTTGCTCTTTTCTAAAGTAGACATGGCGGGGGAAAAAGCGGATCGATATGAACCGGACAGGGATCGAGTTCAAGCCTTGGTGCGCGAGCTTTGTGACCGGTTGAAGCCGGTGCGGGAAAACGTCGCCGTGCGACAAGGGACTTTTCGGGTTGACCGGACGGACATAAACGAGTGCGTTTCCCGGGCAATTGATATTGTCCAATCCAACGGCGATGCCGGAGCCGGGGTTATATCTATGGCCTTGGCCGAGAACCTACCTGCGGTAAAACCGGACGCCCATGACCTGGTAATGATGTTTATCATTTTCCTGCTGACGTCGAAGGCGAGTCTGGCAACCGTAACCGACAAGACGATCCGGTGTGAAACGGCACAAAAAAACGGCCATGTAATGGTCAAGATCGCCCATAACAGCTATATTCAAAAACAAGATGATCTCAAAATGATTTTTGATGGTCAGGTGCTTCGACGTTATTTTTCCGACACCGGCAGGGTGAAACCCACCGAGACGTACTTGCATTATGCAAACTTCCTGACGAACAAGCATCGTATCAAGATGAATATGACAAACATACCCGGTCAGTTTGAGCTTTGTCTCGCTGTCCCGTCCATGCGTGTTAAATCCATTTGAAGCGGTAAAGCGGTATTTGTGACCGAAGTAACGACAAAAGCTATGGACAGGTATTCATCCAAGCATATCGGCTCCGAGGCAGTGGTCGACGAAGCCGTACGCCGGGCGTTTTTGGATCGAGGAATAACAGACAGCCTACCTTGTGCCATTGCCTTCGAGAGCTGTAAGCAATTGAAGGTGTTCCCCTCGCAGGTTGGGAAAACTGCGGATCTGATGGATATACGACTGGTTAAGTGCCAGTTGGGCCTTTTCGGGTATGCTCCGAAAAAGGGCATCGTCAAGCCGTTGGCGGTGGTAAAAGCGAACCTCGAGGCGGCGATAATGGGTGGGCTTAGGGATAACCGGTTACCCTGCGAGGAGGCGTGGCGAATTGCCAACTTGTTGGGATATCATAAGCTCCAGGTCGCCGGGGCGTGCGAGAGCCTAGGGATTAAGATTGCTCGCTGCCAGCTGGGGGCTTTTTGACGGCGTTTTTCAGGTTTTTTGGTTTTCTCGCCGGTAATCGCACAGGGCCTGTAAAGGGCAATCCTTACAGTGAGGCTTTCTCGCCGTACAAACCCGACGGCCATGCCAGATCAGTTGATGCGAAAAGTCGATCCACCGTGCCTTCGGGATTTGTTTCATAAGGTCAAATTCTATCTTTACGGGATCCTTCTCCCGGGTAAGGCCGATGCGTTGAGAAAGGCGTTTTACGTGTGTGTCCACGACGATTCCGGGAATGCCGAAGGCATTGCCCAGCACGACATTCGCTGTTTTTCTTCCCACCCCGGGCAGTTCTACCAATGCTTCCATCGTGTCGGGAACCCGGCCGTCATGTTCTTCAACGATCCGTCTGCAGCATGATTTTATGCTTTTCGCCTTGTTGTGGTAAAAACCGGTCGGACGGATCAGCTCCTCCAGTCTTTCTAAGGGAACGTCTGCAAAGTCTTTAGCGGTCTTCAATTCCTTGTAGAGGATTTGCGTGACCTCGTTTACCCGAATATCCGTACACTGGGCGGAGAGAATTGTAGAAACCAGCATCTCCAGAGGATTTCCATAGCGAAGCGCGCTATTGACACTTGGGTAGTGAGTCCGTAAGATCGACAGAATTTTTTGAATTTCACTCGTCTTCTTTGATTGGGCCATGGACTGTTCCTCTCTATTTGATAGCCACGCTGACCCAAGCCGTGACCGTCCATCCGTCGTGCGGGCCTTAGGAATCAGCTCCGGTGGCCTGGACAGTATTTTGTCCGCTCTTATTCTCAAGGACCAGGGCATAGACGTCGAGTGGGTAAACTTTGAAACTCCCTTTTTCGATTCGGGCAAGGCCCGTCGGGCGGCGGACATGGCGGGGATCCCCCTCACCGTAAAACGGATTACCCACCGCTACATGGAGATGCTCAGAAATCCCCATTGTGGCTACGGGGGCAACATGAACCCTTGCCTGGACTGCCATGCGCTCATGTTCCGGTTGGCAGGTGACATGATGCGTGAGCGAGACGTTCATTTCCTTTTTTCCGGTGAAGTAGTGGGCCAACGTCCCATGTCACAAACCAAGCCGTCTCTTCGTTACGTGGAAAAGAATTCCGGTTATGAAGGCTATATCCTTCGTCCCTTAAGTGCCAAGCTCTTGCCGCCTACCCGGGCGGAAACCGAAGGTTTGGTAGACCGGGATCGGCTGTTGGATATATCCGGTCGAGGCCGGAAAGACCAGATACGGCTGGCCAAGGCATTCGGAATCACCCGCTATCCGGCGCCCGCCGGGGGGTGCCTTCTCACCGACGTCGGGTTTTCCCGCCGGCTTCGGGAGCTTCTGCAACATGTTCAAACTCCGGAAGAACGGGATCTGGAACTGTTAAAGTACGGACGTCACTTTCGTGTATGCCCATCCCACAAGGCCATTGTGGGCCGTACCCGACCGGACAACGAAGCCATTCTCAGTTTTCTGGATCCAGACCGGGATACGACCCTTCGTATGGCGGACATGCCCGGCCCCGCCGTTTTGATCCCCGGCAGTGGCCCGGAAAGTCTTGTCAGGCCGGCTGCCGAACTTTGTGCAGCTTACAGTAAGGCCAAAGAACGTCAGCCGGTCAGGGTTTCAGTCAAAACCCCGACCGGAGTAACTCAGGTAACCATTCCCACGGGTCCCCGTGACAAGTTCCGGCACCTGAGTATCTAAACCCCGGAAGTGCCACTGCTTACGTTTCCAACCAGAATTCCCATCCGCAATAATATGTTTCCGGATGGTTATCCGGCGGGCATGCAATACAGCTGGTTTTTATCCGAGGGTCGATAGTTGCGGCAAACCTACTATATTCCACCTTGCCGACCTCTTTACAGGGAAAATCAGGCAGCCCTTTTCGTTTGCGAGCACTTTGTACTCGACAGTCGTTCATGTAGAAACGAAGTCGCCCGTCGCAAAATTCGCTCTGCTGCTTATTGAGCACTGCGTACATCCGGAAGCGCAAGGCCATGTCCAGGGCTTCCAGACCTCCGTTGTCGGGCAGGGCGAGAAATGCCTTGATTCGCTTGGCTTCAATGGGAGAGAAGCGATGCCATGCTTCCGCATCGAGCGCCATGGCTTCATCCAGGTCGTGGGCCTTTTCTACGGCTTGGAACCACAGGCCGTCGTGAGCCAGCCAGTTCTTGGCGAAATTCTGAAGCAAAAGAAAAAGTCGATCCCGTGAAAGTTCTTCTATCTCCATATTCATCTCGTTCACCTCTAAACATGGTCAAGTCGTCAAACGGGGCACTGCAGAAGAATTTACGACGACGCCCGAATTTGTTTGGCAGTGATGATTCCTTCGCGAACGATCTTAACCGGTTCGGCCGTCACGTCGACTACAGTGGACGGAAATCCGCCACCAAGCGGTCCGGCATCAAGGATTATATCGACTTCGTTTTTCAACCGTTCGTCGAGTTCCGATACGGCCGTGCAAGCGGTCGCTCCGGACAGGTTGGCAGATGTGCCGCAAATCGGGTCACTGAATTTTCGAAGTAAGGCAACGGCAACAGGATGTGCCGCCAGCCGAACACCGATTTTCCCTGAGTGAGCGGTTAGAAGAGTGGAGAGCCCGGGATCCGCTTCAAAGACCATGGTGACTTGGCCGGGCCAGAAGGCGCGAATCAGTGGCTCGGCGGCTTTGGGAACCTCCTTGACCAACGTCGAGAGTTGTTCCATGTTCTCAATCAGCACCAGGAGGGGGTTTTCGGCCGGTCTGTTTTTTGCGGTATAGACGCGCCGGAGGGCATTTGGCTTGAAAGCGGAGGCCCCGAGTCCGTAAAAGGTGCTGGTGGGAAAAACCACAATCCCGTCCTTCTCTAGTTGCCCAGCCGTGATGGATAGCAGGTCATCGTCAGGCATTTGAGGGTCTACACAGAGTATACGAGGTTTATCAGGCATCTCAAAACTAAAGGACAATATATTAGGGCGTTGAGTGGCTCACTTGCCAGAGGATATCCGTTTGCATAATCACCGGGGGGGCAAAAAAGAGAAGGTCGGGGAGCCTTATGTTTTGGTTGGTTAAGATATTCCTAAGCTGTTTCCCGCCAAAGAAATGACTATCGGAAGGGTGGCTCCCCGACCTTGAAAGGCAAGCTAGCCCAAAGTGTTTAAGAGGTCAAGAAGAAAATTGAATAAAAAGAGAAAAACCGCGGAAACAGCTGCCCAGATAGTCTCAGGTTGGAAAAGAACCCAAGTATTTACAGCTAGATGTCTGGGCTACAGATTTTCTTGAAGAGCGTTGGCCTTTTCGGTGACCTGGTCGGCCAGTTCTTTTTTAAACCGCTCGAGCCTGTCTTCCAGTTCAGGATTGGTCGTAGCCAAGATCTGGGCCGCGAATATGGCGGCATTTTTAGCGCCTGCGGCACCGATGGCCATGGTTGCTACAGGTACCCCCGAAGGCATCTGTACGGTAGCAAGTAGGGCGTCGAGCCCGTTAAGAGAAGACGCGTTCAACGGCACACCGATGACGGGCAGGGTTGTCTTCGCCACAAGGGCGCCCGCCAAATGCGCCGCGGCCCCCGCTCCTGCAATGATGACCTTGATTCCCCTGGAACGGGCGGTTTGCGCATATTCGGCCGTTTTGTCGGGACTCCGGTGAGCGGAAGCCACTGTTGCTTCGAAAGGAATCCCGAAGTCGGCCAACACGGAAGCAGCATTTTTCATAACCGCCCAGTCGGAATCGCTTCCCATTAAGATACCTACTATCGGTTTTTGGTTTGTCGTCATCGTCATTCCTATCGTTTAGGCGCCGATGGTCCGGCGATATCGGATGCAGTTTGCGTTGTCATTGTTGTGGTCAACAAAGGTCAGTCGCTCAATGTTTCTATAGGCCCTTTCCCTGGCGCCCTCCAGGGTCTTATCCCCTGCCACCAGGTGAAGGACCCTGCCGCCGAATGTTACCAGGCCCTTTTTTTCATCCGCCTCGACGCCGGCGAAATAGACGGCAATGCCGCGCTCGATGTCGTCCAATCCGCGGATCTGATGGCCCTTTCCATACCGGGCGGGATATCCCTTATTCCAGCCCTTGGAAGCTTTTGAGCGGCCTTCCATGGCAATGACGTCCACGTAATACTGGTCATTCCATACCTGTTTTACGTCGTCCAAGGTCCCTTCCCAAACAGCGGTTCCAATCTCGAATAGATCTGTACTCAACTTCCTCGCCAGGACTTCCCACTCCGGATCTCCGTGCCTCACATTAATCTCAAAAACATCCAGATTATCGTAAGGGTCGAGGTTCAGACCGAAATAAAGGACCCCTTTATACTGCCAGCCCAGGCTATTGTATATTTCGTTGACGGTGGGATTTACGATCTCTTTGATAATCCGGTTGACCAGCCAAGGGCTGACCAGCTTGTGGGGGCAATAACATCCGGTACCGCCTGTGTTGAGATTTCCCCCAAACCGTTCTATAGCCTCTCGGTCTTCGGGATCGAAGGCCGGCTTGTAGTCCTGGGCGAACATTCTGAGCGGCAGTGTGTGGGCGCCGTCCAAATAGACGAAAAAGGAGATCTCTGTGCCGTATTTTCTTTCTTCAACGACGATACGATCTCCCGATGTACCGAAAACCTTTTTGACCATAATCTTGTCTATGGCGTCCATGGCGTCGGAGGTGTCCTCGCATACGATGGCCCCTTTGCCGGCGGCCAGGCCGTTGGCCTTGACGACGACCTGGTAACCGATATTTTTTACATAGGTTTTGGCTGATTCCGGATCGTCAAAAACCCTGTATTCCGGTTTGGATACCCCGATGCGTCTCAGCAAATCATCGGTGAATGCCCGGTCACTTTCCAGTCTGGCATATGCCTGTTTCGGTCCCACCGTACGAATGTTTCTGGCGTTTAAAAGATCGATAAGGCCTTCACCAAGGGGATTTTCGGAACCCACATCCACGAGATCCACCTTTTGTTCCACACAGAAATCAGCGACTTTGTCAAAATCCCTTAGGTTGATGCGTTCGATCAATTTTCTGTCACTACTCCCCTTCGGGGTGTAGGCTACACCGGGGTTACCGGGGCAGAAAAAGACCTTGTCCACATGCTGGCTGTCGCCGTAGGTGTCCGCCAGACAATGATCTCGCCCCCCGGATCCATAAACCAGAACTTTCATAAGCCTCCATTTCGACTCAGCACGATTGCGTGCTTGTATACCAGAGAGTTTCATAATTTCAAGCGAAAATGGCGTTCCTGCTAGCATCGGGTGCCCGGGCAGGGGGAATCCACCGAAGAGCGATTGTTAACTTGCCTCGGCCGGCGAAATGCTATATATATTGATTCCCGTTTGTAATTAGTGTCTGTTTCGGGGGCCTTCGGGCGAAGCGAGTGTGCGTCATTCCGGTCGTCGCAATCGAATCTCGCACAGAATGCAGTTTTTACCAATAGACCGGGGTAAATCAATAGAAGGTGTATCCGGAGGTGTCGTATGACAGAGTTTCTTTATGCCATCACGTTATTGTGGATTATCGCGGGGGCCTGTTTCATCCTTTATACGCCGGAGACTAGGCGTGTTTCCGCCAAGATACTGAAAGCAGTGGATCGGCGGTTTCTGGCCGTGGTACCCGCTTTGGTGGGGATTTTGCTCATTGTGGCGGCCGCCCAAACGCGGAATATATGGTTTGTCAGGCTGCTTGGGGTTATTGCCGTGGCTAAGGGGGGCTTTGTCTTTTTTAATCCCAAGGGTCTCTATGAGGAATTGACCCGCTGGTATCTCGAGAGCGCTTCCAATCAGACATTCAGATTTTTTGGAATCTTTTCATTGATCTTGGCAACGGCGGTTATGTCTTGGATCCAGTAGGGCCTGTACTGAAAAATGTCGGTTGTTGGATAGGTCTCGCCGGGTGCTGATGTGCGGGCGTCGGTTTCCCCCATCTTTCATAAAATTCTCTGAGAATCCAAAACCGACGGGCGACGATGGAAACACCCCTTAAGCCGAAACGGTGTACGATCCCCTCGACCAGGAGAATGCTACTGCCCAGTATCTTTTGAGCATACCGGGCATGGACATCTTCAAACACGGTCAGATCAAAGAGTCCCTCTTCGTCTTCCAGTGTTAAGAACATGACCCGTCTGCCGCTTTTGGTGGGCGGCGTATGAACGATGATGACGTATCCGGCGGTCCTTATTTTGTCTCCGTGGGATTTCCATTTTATGCCGCTGCTTTGAATAAATTGACGTCTTTGGAGATCTTCTCGGAAAGGGGCCAGGGCATGAATAGAGGTAGGGGCCTGCATCGCCCTCGATTCCTTTAAAAACAGATCAAGTCCTCGTTTATCCATGGGCCCGCCGCCTTTCGTTTAAGGGGAGTCCCCGAAAGGCCCCGGCGATAGAGAGCCTTAGAATGATCTCCTGAGGCAAGTTGACCCGGAGGCAGAAAGTCTTGATGCTGAGGAAAGGTCCATTATTGCCTCGTTCTCTTAAGATTCGCTTACAGAAATTCGATCCAAGTCCGTTGATGGCGCAAAATCCGATGCGGATTCCCCTGTTTTCCGTCGTGTAGCCCTTATGGCTGGCATTGATGTGAGGAGGGTGTATCTCGATCCCGTTTCTTTTTGCTTCATTTAATATCACACTTTTGGGATAAGACCCCACATGTCCGGCATTGAGAAGCCCCAGATAGAATTCAAACGGATAATGGGCCTTAAGAAAGGCACTCTGGTAGGTGATGTGGGCAAAGGAAGCCGCGTGAGCCTTGCAGAACCCGTAACCGGCGAAACCGGCGATCAAGGCAAAGATTTCCTCCGCCGTTTTTTTCGTATAGCCTTGATTTGTCGCTCCTCGGATAAAAGACCCTTTGAGCCTTTCCATCTCTATGGCCGATCGATTTTTGGTCATTGCCCGCCGCAATCGGTCGGCTTCGGCCAGACGGAAACCGGCGATATGATGGGCGACCTTTAAGACTTGTTCCTGGAAAAGCACGATGCCGTAGGTTTCGTGAAGGATGGAAGCGAGGTCCGGATGGGGATAGCATACCGGCTCCCGGCGATTTCGTCTTTGTACATAGGGGGTGACCATGTCGCCCTTCATGGGGCCCGGCCTGAAAAGAGAAATCTCGGCGATAATATCTGAAAACTTTTTGGGCTGGAGCCTTCCCAGCAACTGACGTTGTCCGGGGGATTCCACCTGAAAGACCCCCACCGTTTCCGTGGTTCTTAGCAGGCGAAACGTCTTCTCGTCATCCAGGGGCACGTCGTCAAGGTTTAAAAAAACGCCTCGCTCTTCAAGCAGATCGTTGGTTTTCTGGATGGCCGTATGCATCCGCAGACCCAAAAGGTCCAGCTTTACCAACCCGAGTGCTTCCAGATCATCCTTGTCATATTGTACGACCGGAAACCCTTTGCGAGATATCTCTACGGGCGCCCAAGCGGTCAAATTCCCGGGGGCGATGACCACACCGCCCAGATGGACGGAGAGCTGATAGGGCAGGCCGGAAATCCTGGAAGCGATTCCCAGGAGTTCCGATTCCCCTTTAAGGGGAGTATCTTTGAGTTCGGGAAGGCAATGAGCGGCTTCCCTGATTTGGGAACTTTTCAGATAATAGGGCAAAAACGAGGTCAACCGATCGATTGTCTCATAGGAATATCCAAAGGTCCGGCCGAGTTTGCGAACGGCCCCCCGGGCCCTGAAGGTGGGAATAGTCGCTACCATGGCGGCTTGGCCCGCATATTTTTCCATCACATAGTCGAGGACGTCGTCCCTTTTTAGGGCATCGAAATCAAGATCCACATCCGGCATGTCTGAACGGCATTCGTTGAGAAACCGTTCAAACAACAGATCATGTTCCAATGGATCCACACCTGCCAAGAGCAAATAGGTCACCAGAGATCCGGCGGCGGAGCCTCGTACCGTACAGCGAATCCCCTTTGATTTGGCAAAATCGACGACATCCTTGACTAAGAGAAAATAACCGGCCAGTCCTTTGCGGCGAATCAGGCTGAGTTCTCGTTCCAGGCCCGTAATGGCGTCATACGTAGCCGGTTTATATGTCGCCGCCAAAGCGGAGAAGCAGTGTCTTGCAAGTACATGATCAGCAGAGTCTCCCTCGGGAAGTGGATAAACGGGTGGATGCATCTGGTTTATAGGCAGTGCCAGTCGGCAACGATCGGCGATCTTCGCGGCATTTTCCAGGGCCGTGCGATAAGGAATAGCGGTTTGCATTTCCTTTTCTGTTTTTAAATAAAATTGCGGGCTGGAGACCCCTTGGATACGCCGATGATGAACGGTTTGTTGGATTGCGATGAGCCGTTGATGGATTTCTAAGTCCGCTGGATCTAAAAAGGTCACCCCATTGGTGGCCACCGGGGCGACGTCTACGTGTCCGGCCAATCTGGCGGATGTTCTCATAAGGGACGGGTCATTTGGGAGGCCGTGGTTTTGAACTTCAACAAAAAGGCAGTCAGGGCCAAATATATGCTTGAGTCGTTCGAGCCAGTACCGCCCTTGGTCCATGTTTCCCGTGGCAATGAGTTCGTGTAATCTTCCGTCTCTGCCTCCGGTTAGGCAGATGAGTCCTTGGGAAAATCGGGCAAGTGTTTCCAGTGTACAGGCCGGTTTGCCTCGAATACCTTTTGAATGGGCTGTGAAATAGGCTTCAGATAAAATGCGACAGAGATTTTTATATCCCTCGAAGGATTCGGCCAGCAATATCAGTGCGGTTCCGCCTCTGATGGTGATTTCCGAGCCGAGAATCGGTTTGATGGCCTGGGATCTGGCGGCTTTGTAAAATCGGACCGCGCCGTAGAGGCCGTTTTTATCCGTTAACGCGATTGCATCATATCCCCTCTCCTTTGCCTGTTGAACCAGGGCCTCGGGGGTAAACGTGCCGTACAGAAAAGAGAAGGCGCTATGTACGTGGAGATGGGTAAACATGGTTTATCGATGTAAGGCATACGGCGCGAGCCCTAAGCCTTGCGCCTTATGCCCTGTGCCCTTTTCTTACTAGTCCGGCCATTATTCCAAGAATTCTAAAAGATCGGGAGTCTTCCTTTTTGAAGATCAGGGGTGCGTATTTGGGATTGGCGGATTCCAGCCTAAGTTTGTCTTGTTCCTGATAAAAATATTTCAAGGTCACCTCGTCATCAATAAGGGCGGCGACGATATCTCCGTTTTGGGCCTGGTCCTGGATTTTAATGATGACATAATCTTTATCTTGAATGTGGGCACCCACCATCGAGTCTCCTTTGACTTGTACGGCAAAGGTTTCCGCCTTACCGAAAAAGTCTTTATCCATTCCCAGGGAATCTTCGATGTTTTCAAGGGCCAAAATGGGAGTGCCCGCCGCGATACGGCCCACAACGGGTATTTTTCTTCCCCGGAGTCGATGGGCGTCGGCCAGGGTAATTCCCCGCCCTTTGCCCGGATGAACGTGAATGTAGCCCTTCTTTTCCAGGGCTCGTAAATGAAAGTGAGCTGTGTTGAGGGACTTGAATCCAAAGTGATCACACAACTCCCGAATCGTCGGCGGAAAGCCATATTCTTCTGCAAAATCAACGAGAAACGTGAATAATGCCGATTGCTTGGCGGATAGATTTTTCATCAGACCCCCTGAAAATGAGGTGAACAAACGTTCTATATTTTAGGCTATAGAACATTTGTTCAATTGTCAAGGGGAAAAGAAAGGTCGGGGACGGGGGCGGAGGGCAAAAAACTGGTTTCACTGTTATTGAGATTTTCAGCAAAAGTTGAAAATGACTCATTTAATGAAGGTAAGTGCAAGGCATTTAAAGATTCCCCTTGATTTCTTAAATTCAGATCAGACATATTGTAATCCCTTGTTCACAAATGAAAGCTTTTTGTCTGAATTAGATGATATCTGTATGGATTATCAGAAATTACTCGAAAAACATAACGCCCTTTTGGAACAGGTAGACCGACTAACACAAGAAAACAACCAGTTGAAAGCCCAACTGGGGCTGCCGGAATCCGGGCCTATCCCCAAAACTGCCTCAGCAAAAAACACCGGAAGAAAAATACCTGACGATGACTCGGCTCAAAAGAGCTTTTTCGCAGGTGTGGATTGCACATCGGATTCTCTTTCCAAAATTCGTCTGTTCATGTCGCTTTTTAAAGGCCGAGAAGATGTTTATGCGAAACGATGGGAAAACAAAAATAATGGGAAATCGGGTTATGCTCCGGTCTGTCTGAATGAATGGCAACCAGGGATATGCGGAAAGCCCAAAATTTTCTGCTCAAAATGTAATAACAAAGCATATGCCGAACTGAAAGAAATAGTTATTGAGAATCATTTGAGAGGCAACACTGTTATCGGCATTTATCCCATGCTGCCGGATGAAACATGCCGTTTTCTGGCCGTGGATTTTGATAAGGATAATTGGGAAAAGGATATCACGGTCGTGCGGGATGTGTGCAATGAGTTCGTGATCCCCATAGCCGTTGAACGCTCACGTTCCGGTAAGGGCTGCCATGCCTGGTTTTTCTTTGAACATCCTGTTGCCGCCGTCCTGGCGCGTAAATTCGCTACGGCCATTTTAACCTCCGCCATGAGCAAAAGGCATGAAATCAAATTCAAATCCTATGATCGGTTGTTCCCCAGCCAGGATACCATGCCCAAGGGCGGTTTGGGGAATCTGATCGCACTGCCATTGCAAAAAGAAGCAAGGGAAAATGCCAATAGCGAATTCATTGATGGTGATTTTCAATCGTATCAAGACCAGTGGGCATTTCTTTCCGGAATTCAAAAGATATCGGAAAGCCACATTGAACATCTTATTCCCACTATTTCCCCCGGAAATGAGTTGGGGGATTTAAAAACTGATGAAGAAGAGGAGAAACCCTGGGAAACGCATAAACCCCGAGCCATTCTGGTTAAAAACGATTTTCCGGATCAACTCACCATCGTTAAGGCAAACATGCTGTTTCTTCCTAAGGCGGGTATCTCTCAAAGGGCTTTGAATCGAATAAAGCGTCTCGCGTCTTTTAAAAACCCGATGTTTTACAGGCAACAAGCCATGCGTTTGCCAACACATGACCATCCAAGGGTTATTTCCTGTGCGGATGAAACACGAGATTATCTGTGTTTGCCCAGGGGGTGCGAGGCTGACCTGCTCAATGAACTCGACAAACTCGGAATAGCAATCGAAATGATCGACAAGACATTTAATGGCAAACCAATAAATGTGGAATTCAAAGGTCATCTCCGGGACGAACAAGCCCTGGCCCTCGGCCACTTGCTCCGGCATAACACCGGCATACTTTCAGGGACGACCGCTTTTGGCAAAACCATTGTGGCGATCAAACTGATAGCAGAGAAAAAAATAAACACGCTGATTCTGGTGGACAAGATCAGCCTGCTATCGCAGTGGAAGGAAAGACTGTCGGAATTTCTCGAAGTCAACGAAAGCGTACCGGAGCAACCGATCATCGCTGCCAAGAAAAGGGGTCGCAAAAAGATCAAACATGTTATTGGGCAAATCGGTGCAGGCAAGGATACCTCAAGCGGTATCATCGATATTGCGGTAATGCAATCGTTAAGCAGACAAAGAGAGGTCAAGGATTGCGTAAAAAATTACGGCCTGATTATTGCCGATGAGTGTCACCATGCGTCGGCATTTACCTATGAACAAATTCTGAAAACCACCCCGGCGAAATATGTTTATGGGCTGACCGCCACCCCGGCACGAAAGGATGGACATCACCCGATTCTGTTCATGCAATGCGGCCCCATCCGATATCGGGACAATCCCAAAAAACAAGCGGAAGACAGGCCCTTTGACCACTATATAATCCCCCGATTCACTCCCTTGAGAATACCCTTAGACATTGCCCCTGAAGACCTGACCATTCAGGCATTATATACCGAGATCATGGAAAATGATTTCAGGGATCAGCAGATCATCGAGGATGTGTTGAAAAACCATTATCAGGGCAGAAATTGTATTGTCTTAACCCTCAGAACAGCCCATGTCGAGAATCTCGCAAAAAAGTTAAATGAACATATTCCGAATGTGATAAGTTTGACAGGCGGTATGGGTAGAAAGTCAACGCAGAAGGCCTTTGAACGTATAAACGATATTCCCTTCGAAAAACCTATTGTATTGGTGGCAACCGGTCATTTTATTGGTGAAGGCTTTGACGAGCCCCGTCTCGACACCTTGTTTCTGGCTATGCCCATATCATGGAAAGGAACGCTTCAGCAATATGCCGGCAGACTCCACCGGCTATTTGAAACAAAAAAAGAAGTGAGAATTTATGACTATGTGGATATCCAGATAAAGATGCTGGAAAAAATGTATCAGAAGCGGCTAAACGGATACGCTTCGATGGGATATAAAGCCAAAGGTGAAGTGGCAGCGGACGCGCCTCCGGATATCATCTTCGATAAGGATAATTTTTTGCCTGTTTTCAATCAGGATATTGTTGCCGCTACAAAGGAGATCATCATCGTAAGCCCGTTTGTAAGGAAAAGACGCACGCAACAAATGGTACGGAATCTGAGCGTCGCAACCAGTAAACATATCCATGTCACTGTCGTAACTCGTCCGAAAAAGGATTTTCCGGAGAAGGATCACCCTGCTATGCAAAAGGCCTTGGATCTTTTAATCGACGACGGACTTAACGTTATATTCAAATCAGATATCCACCAGAAGTTTGCCATTATGGATCAAAAGGTTGTGTGGTACGGCAGTATCAATCTGTTGAGTTATGGCAGTGCCCAAGAAAGTATCATGCGCATTGAAAGTTTCAATATTGCGAATGAGTTAATGAAAACCATAGAAAGTGAATAACCAGAAAAAGGTTCGCAGGTGGATGAACTGGCAGATTTTATAAGGTGGACGTAAAGACAGTATAACTGATTGATATAAAAAGAAACCCGACCATTACTGGTCGGGTGCTCTTGTTTGGCTCCCCAGCACGGACTCGAACCGCGGACCCGATGGTTAACAGCCATCTGCTCTGCCAACTGAGCTACTGGGGATCAATAAAACATCAATAATACCAAATATTCTCCCCCAGTCAAGCCGAAAACGTCATTGTGCTGCCGGTTTTGGTCGAGTTTGTTAGAGATTTTGCTTGGAAATGGGGGACAACATAGCGGGCCAGGGGGGTCATGAAGCAGTTGCAGCGCCACCATCAGTTTGTATTTATCAGGGAAAGAGGCGGTGAACACCGGCCTGTCTGCGCCGGGCGGAGCGCGGCAGGCAGGCTGCGTGCAAAGGAAAAAGTGATGGCAATAGACGAACAGAACCTATCCGAATTGGTGAAGGAAATCCGAAGGCAGTTGTCCCTGAGCCAGGAAGACCTGGCCCGTGCGCTCGGTATCAGCTTTGCCACCGTGAACCGGTGGGAAAACGGCCTGGTAAAGCCGTCGAAGCTGGCCAAAGCACAATTGGATAACTTTTGCGCCAAGATGACCCGGCAAGGGAAACTGAAGCTGACCGGCCTGCCTGTGCGCCCCCCTGCGCGCAACGCGCGGGCAGGGGGGCGTACGGCATGCCGTCGTGAAGACGGGTCGGGATACGTGATTTCGGCCTCCGATGTCGTGTTGCCGCAAACATCGGCAGGGGCACGCTACATCGCCGCCTGCCGCAGGTGGCTCGACCTCGATCCTTACCCTGTCGAAACCAAGAAATCCTCCCGACGCCGCAGGCAACACAAGGCAGCACACGATGACATCGACCTGAGTAAGCCCGTTGAATGGGTCGCCTTGCCGGTGGAGATGATCATCGACCGCTGGAATCCGTTCAAGAAACGGTACCCGTTCGAGACGTTTTGCTACGGCCCGAAAAGCTGCGGTCTTTACCGGGCCGGACCGACACGCAAGGTGGCGGGGCGAAAGGGGATGTCCTACACGGAAAAGGATTGGGTCGACGAGGGTGCCACCGTCCATCGGGGGTCGGATGATTGAGGATAATGCAATGACGGTTAGGGCGGACAATTCTCCATACGGAGGGAAAAAGCCATGATGACCATGCAGCTTTTTTCTCGTAAGTTCGAATCCGTGCCAGTCGCCACATCCTGGTACCTGGCGGACCTTGGCGAGGCGCGGGGCAAACAGGAATTGTTCACCCGCCAATCGCCGCAACGCCTCAAGGCTCTGCGGGAACACGCCCTTATTGAAAGCGCCGTGTCGTCCAACCGGATTGAGGGCGTGGAGGTCGATCAATCTCGTATCGCTACCATCGTCTTCGGCCAGCCCCTTCTGCGGGACCGTGATGAGGAGGAAGTCAGGGGGTACCGGCAAGCTCTAACCTGGATTCATGATCAAGGTGCAAAAATTCCTGTGTCTGAAGAAACCATTTTACAATTCCATCGTATGACCCGCGGGGAGATCTGGGATGCCGGAAAATACAAAGAAAAAGACGGCGACATTATCGAAAAGTTTCCGGATGGCCGATCGAGGGTCCGCTTCAGAACCGTTCCGGCCAAGGACACGCCGAGTTGCATGAAGGATCTGGTCGAGTTTTATAACGATGCCATCAAGGGTCATAAAGTCCCGCCGCTTGTCCTGTTAGCTGCCTTTAACCTGGATTTTCTGTGTATCCACCCATTTCGTGATGGCAACGGTCGTGTTTCAAGGCTGCTTCTGCTCCTGCAGTGTTATCGTCTGGGGTTTGAGGTCGGACGGTATATCAGCCTGGAGCGCCTCATCGAACAGAACAAGGAACGGTATTACGAAACCCTGGAGCAAAGCTCCCAGGGCTGGCATGAGGGCAAACACGACCCCTGGCCATACATCAATTACGCTCTTTCCATCATCAGAACGCCCGGTGGCAAAAAACCGCCGATTGGCAATTGGGTAAAGTCGAATAAAATGGGTAACGAATTGGGTATCAAAAAATCTCACCGTCGATTTTCCTGGTTGAGCAGCCGGTCCATCGGCGGCAGTCTGATCTTTGATAACCCGTTGTTATTAGAGCAGTGATTTCATAAGGTTGTGTTTTTTTCTCACATCCCCGGCGGCATTCTCCATTCTCCGCCAAACCGCCTGTTTCATGTCCAGCGCCGAATAGTTAACCTGAAATTCGCCTTCGGACCCCGAAACGAACGCGGAATTCTCCGATTCTCCGTTTTTCAGAATTCCTTATTTAACAGGTCGGTTGCACCAGGGTATGCGTGATTTGAGGATCCGTGAAGCATTTGCACACCTAAGGGCTCGCGCAAAAATAACTTCACATTTTGCCATCTCGGCTTCCGCCCG
>CAYTTQ010000030.1:0-29347 GCA_964440795.1 uncultured Desulfobacterales bacterium
CGTGAAGGGGGTCGTACGGTAGGTGCCGGCGTCATCAGCGAAATAATCGAGTAGGGGTCACAAGTTATGAATCAAAAGATACGGATCCGGATGAAGGCTTTTGATCACAAGCTTCTGGATCAATCGACCACTGACATCGTGGATACGGCAAGACGTACGGGGGCCAAAATCGTCGGGCCGATTCCGTTGCCGACGGTAATCAATAAGTGTTGTGTGCTTCGTTCTCCGCACAAGGACAAGAAATCGCGGGAGCAATTTGAGATTAGGACGCATAAGCGGCTTGTGGATATATTGGAGCCGACGCAACAAACAGTCGACGCGTTGATGAAGCTCGATCTCTCGGCAGGGGTGGATGTGGAGATCAAGCTGGACTAGCCTTTGTCCAGCCGTATTTTCCAGTGATAGGATCGAGGAATAAGGGCCATGTATAAGGAACTCTTGGGAAGAAAGCTGGGGATGACGACCCTGTTCGCACCGAGCGGTAATCAGATACCTGCCACAGTGCTCGAGGTGGGGCCATGTGTGGTCACGCAAATCAAGACCTCCAAAACCGATGGTTATGATGCCTTGCAAGTTGGTTTTCTGGAAAAAAAAATGTCCCGTCTGAACAAGCCGATACAAGGCCATATTCAAAAGAGCGGCGGGCAAGGATATCGGTTTTTGAGAGAAATTCCCGTAGAGGATCCCACGGAATATAAGTTGGGAGAGGCATTGACTATTGATGGTGTGTTTCAAGTGGGTGAGCGGGTAGATATATGCGGCACGTCCAAGGGTCGGGGTTTTTCCGGTGTCATCAAGCGATGGGGATTTCATGGGGGTAGAGATACGCATGGGTCTATGTTCCATCGTGCGCCGGGCTCTGTCGGGGCATCGGCCACGCCGTCTAAGGTTCTGAAGGGGCGGAAATTTCCCGGGCGTTATGGCGGAGATCGGATAACGGTTCGAAATTTGGAAGTTGTCGATATACGTCCGGAGCAGAATGTATTGATTGTCAAGGGGGCGGTTCCTGGAAGTAAAGCAGGATTGGTTGGGGTTCGAAAACCCCGGATTGCACCGAAAGGGCAATGATGGTTTCTTGGCCGTCGCCGGGCGTTTCAACTGCTCTTCTCCAAAAGGCGATATCCCTCATAGAAGGCGTTTTCAAAAAATCTGTCAAATAAACAGGACGGAAACAAGTTATGGCAGTGGCGGATGTGTACGACATGGGTGGCACGAAGGTCTCAGAGATAGACCTGATGGATCAGGTGTTTGACGTTCCGGTCAAAGGGCATGTGTTGCACGAAGTGGTGAACATGCAGTTGGCCAAGCGCCGATCCGGCACGGTGGGGACCAAGGGGCGTGCCGATGTGCGTGGCGGTGGGCAAAAGCCGTATCGCCAGAAGGGGACCGGTCGGTCCAGGGCGGGGACCAGAAATTCCCCGCTGTGGCGTGGCGGCGGTGTCATCTTCGGACCCAGTGCCCGGGATTATAGTTACAACGTATCGAAAAAGGTGCGTAAGCTGGCGTTGCGCATGGCCCTTTCCGTCAAGCTCAAGGAAAAGGCGCTCACCGTGGTGGATGCCCTCGATTTTGCTGCGCCCAAGACCAAAGCGTTTGTAGATGTTTTGAAAGCCTTGAAAGTGGACAATGCGCTGGTGGTAATGGATCAAAAGGTGGAAAATGTGGAACTCTCTTCGAGAAATATCCCCACCGTCAAAGTGATCCGCTCTGAGGGGTTGAACGTTTATGATGTGTTGAAACATAAACATTTGGTTCTGGTAGAGTCATCGGTGAATCAGATCCATGAAAGGCTAACATCATGACATCCCATGAGATCCTTAAACGTCCGTTAATTACGGAAAAGAGTACTCTCGAAAAGGAAAAGAGCAATCAGCTCATCTTTGAGGTGGCCAAGAATGCCAATAAGGTTGAAATACGCCGAGCGGTGGAACAACTCTTCGGCGTTAAGGTCACCGGCGTCCGGACCATACGGATGAAAGGGAAAGTCAAGCGCTTCGGACGGACGCTGGGTAAGCGCCGAGACTGGAAGAAAGCCATCGTGGCCTTGGCGGAAGGCGAGCACGTGGAGTTTTTTGAGGGTGTGTAACCGGAATAGAATTCAAGAGGAAACGAGGCGATACCTTGTACCAGGCGGGAATAGGATATGAGCATTAGAGCAGCGAAGCCGACGTCACCAGGCCGAAGGTTCCAGACCTATGACACCTTTGATAACCTTACGGCAAAAAAGCCGGAGAAGAGTCTGATCAGACCCCTTCTCAAGAAGGGGGGGCGAAATGTCTACGGCCGTATTACTTGCCGCCACCGGGGTGGAGGTCACAAGCAACGGTATCGATTGATTGATTTTAAGCGGGATAAGGTGGAAGTTCCCGCCAAGGTGGCAAGTATCGAATACGATCCGAATCGGTCGGCCCGCATTGCCCTCTTGCACTACGTGGATGGCGAGAAGCGGTATATCGTCGCCCCTAACAAGGTGAATGTGGGCGATACGCTGGTGTCCGGCGAGAAGGCGGACATTAGGCCGGGTAACGTGCTGCCGCTTCGAAATATCCCAACGGGTACGCAGATACATAACATAGAGTTGCGTCCGGGCCGCGGGGGTCAGCTGGTGAGAAGTGCGGGCGGTTTCGCCAAGCTGATGGCCAAAGAAGGGCGTTACGCCCACGTCAAATTACCCTCCGGCGAAGTCCACATGATCTTGACAGAGTGCAAGGCAACGATTGGTCAGGTCGGAAACCAGTGGCACGAAAATATCTCTTTAGGAAAAGCGGGACGTAAACGCTGGCTGGGACGTACGCCCAGGGTCCGTGGGGTAGCCATGAACCCAGTCGATCACCCTATGGGGGGCGGGGAAGGAAGGTCTTCCGGTGGACGGCATCCGTGTTCTCCCTGGGGGGTGCCCACGAAAGGATTTCGGACGCGCAAGAAACGCAAGGTAACCGATCGATACATCGTGCGAAGACGCTCATAGGTCGGGAATAATAATAGTGTGTAAAGCCTCGACGCTGGCGTACAGGTTGTCGATACCCGGGATGGACTCTAGGGACTCCGGGGAGAAGGCGAAACAGGCAATTAAAAGGGAAAAGCGATGCCACGTTCACTTAAGAAGGGACCCTACATTGAGCCTAAGCTGTTGCAACGGGCCCTGGCAGCACAGGAAAGTAGGAGTCGGAAGGTAATCAAGACTTGGTCGAGACGATCGACGGTTGTGCCCGAGTTGGTTTCTTTGACTTTGGCGGTCCACAATGGAAAGAAGTTCGTTCCGGTCTTTGTTTCAGAGGATATGGTGGGGCACAAGTTGGGAGAGTTTGCGCCCACTCGAACCTTTTATGGGCATGCAGGCGTCAAGAAAACCCGGGTCAAAGCAAAAAAATAGAAGATGGGCTGAAATATGGAAGCGAAGGCGATAGCAAAACACATCCGGATATCCCCGACAAAGGTTCGGAAAGTGGCAAAGGTCGTGAAGGGCAGGCCGGTGGAAGATGCGTTGAACGTGTTGGAGTTCATGCCGCAATCTTCGGCCAAGGTAATAACAAAGGTTATTCGCTCTGCCGTATCGAATGCGGATCAGGATCCGGAGCTTGACGTGGACAGCCTGTTGGTTTCAAACATTTTTGTCAATGAAGGACCGAGCTTGAAACGCTTTAGGCCCCGAGCCATGGGGCGGGCCACAAGGATCCTCAAACGGACCAGCCACATTACGGTTACGCTGGCAGAGAAAGAATAGACGGAGGAGAGCTGCTTTGGGACAAAAAGTCAACCCGATCGGTTTTAGGCTAGGGGGCATTAAGTCTTGGGATTCTCGTTGGTTTGCCGGTAAGGATTACGCCTCGTTTGTTGAGGCAGACCAGTTGATCCGCACGTTTCTCAAGAAGAAGCTCTATCACGCGGGAATTTCTAAGATTGAGATTGAAAGGTGGGCCAAACGGCTGCGGTTGCGAATTTATGCGGCCCGCCCCGGGATCATCATCGGAAAAAAAGGTTCTGAAATCGAGGTCTTGAAAAAGGAGTTGGAACAAAAACTATCCCAGGAAGTGGCGGTTGATATCCAAGAAGTCCGGAAGCCCGAGGTGGATGCTCAGCTTGTGGCCGAAAATGTGGCCCTCCAGATCGTCAGGCGGGTGGCCTTTCGGCGAGCGATGAAAAGAAGTGTCTCTTCGGCCATGCGGTTCGGCGCCAAAGGCATCAAGATCTGCTGTTCCGGTCGTTTGGGCGGGGCGGAGATGGCCCGGACGGAGTGGTACAAGGAAGGACGCATTCCGCTGCATACGCTGAGGGCCGACATCGATTACGGTTTTATCGAAGCCAAGACAACCTATGGGACGATCGGTGTGAAGGTATGGATATTCAACGGGGAGATTCTGTCGAAAGATCAGGCGATGGCTGCTTAAAGGAAATCACAAATGTTAAGTCCGAAGAAAGTCAAATATCGCAAACAACAAAAAGGCAGGATGAGAGGGGTTGCCTACCGGGGATCTTCTCTCAATTTTGGGGAGTTTGGGCTGCAGGCTGTTGAGTGTGGACGGATGACGGCGCAGCAGATCGAGGCCGCCCGTATTGCCATGACCCGCCATGTAAAGCGGGGGGGCAAGATCTGGATTCGGGCGTTCCCGGACAAGCCTTTTACAAAGAAGCCTGCTGAGACCCGGATGGGTAAAGGAAAGGGTGCGCCGGAAGGATGGGTGGCCGTCATCAGGCCGGGCTTGATTCTTTACGAAATGTCGGGGGTGAGTCCCGAATTGGCGAGAGAGGCCTTGGTGCTGGCTTCCCATAAGCTGCCCTTTAAGACCCGGGTCATTGTACGAGGTGGTGAGTTTTCATGAAAGCCAGTGAGATTAGAGATTTGAGTGCGGAGGAACTCCGGGAGAAATTGGGTGAAGTAACAGAAGAGCAATTCAACCTCCGATTTCAACATGGTACCGGCCAGCTTGAGAATACGATGCGGCTTGGAGAGGTGAAGCGCGATATTGCTCGGATTAAGACGGTTCTTAGAGAAATTGAAGTTCGGTCGGATCGCGAGAGCTGATGCAGGGGGTTGCCGCACTTATTTTGGATGGGTATTGGGACGAAGCGGTATTCAAGGTTCATTTATTTGAGTCGGCAAGTCATCGCGCCGACCGTCGAGTGGGTTTATAAGGGTTGGGATCAGGAATGAAAGATCGAGGATCAAGGAAGAAACGAACGGGTAGGGTCGTCAGCAATAAGATGAACAAAACGGTCGTGGTGGCCATCGATCGGATGGTCCGGCACGAGGTCTATAAAAAATACATGAGGCGCCGGTCTAAGTGCGTGGCTCATGACGAAGACAACCAGTGCGGTATCGGGGATAAAGTGACGTTGTCGGAGACCCGGCCCACAAGTAAGACCAAGCGGTGGCGGGTCACACAGATTTTAGAGAAGGCGGTATAAAGGGAATAGGGGCCGATGATACAGGCGGAGAGCAAGTTACAGGTTGCAGATAATTCCGGCGCGAAAAAGCTCTATTGTGTTCGGGTTTTGGGCGGTTCGAAGCGTCGGTATGCAAGAATCGGTGATATCATTGTCGTTACGGTAAAAGAGGCCATTCCCCACGCCAAGGTAAAAAAAGGGGACATTATGCGTGCGGTTGTGGTGCGGAGTAAAAAGGAACTGCGCCGTCCCGACGGCTCCTACATTCGGTTTGACGACAATTCCGCGGTGTTGATCAACCAGAATCGCGAACCCATCGGTACCCGCATATTTGGACCTGTGGCCCGGGAACTTCGGGCAAGGAAATTTATGAAGATTATTTCGCTGGCGCCGGAAGTACTCTGATCGGACGGATAAGATCGCTTGGGCCGTCTTGGCTCGGAGCGAGCGTGATCGAATGGGAGACGTACAGAAGCGCCGGGGGCTTTGCAGTCTGGAAGCGGGCGCTTTTTTGAGGGGAGATATCGATGGCAGGCAAGAGATGCCGTATCAAAAAAGATGACAAGGTCAAGGTTGTCGCCGGTAAAGAAAAGGGTAAGATGGGCAAGGTCCTGAAAGTGCTTCCCGACAGGGGGCGAGCGGTTGTGGAAAACGTGAACTTTGTCAAGCGTCATACCAAGCCCGGAGCCCAGTCCCGACAGGGGGGGATCGTCGAGAAGGAAGCCTCGATCCATTTGTCCAACCTCATGCTTGTATGTGACAAGTGTATCAATCCCATCCGAATCAAGATTCAACAGCTCGAAGACGGCAAACGAGTGCGGGTGTGTGGTAAATGCGGGGAAATAATCGACAAATAAACATTCATAGATAAGGGTTTTCCATCCGCCGAATGTACGGGGGTCAATTCGGTGGAAGGTCGAGGGTGGCGATGTCTAACTTGAGAACATATTACAATCAAGAAATTGCGCCGAAATTGGTGGACCGGTTCGGCTACAAGAATCCGATGCAAGTCCCAAAATTGAACAAAATCGTGTTGAACATGGGACTGGGTGCGGCCATACAGGACATTAAGCTTCTGGACGCGGCCGTTGAGGAGCTAACCCTGATCGCGGGTCAAAAACCCGTGGTGAGACGGGCGCGCAAGTCGATTGCCTCGTTTAAATTAAGGGCGGGTATGCCCATCGGATGTTCAGTGACGCTTCGGGGAAATCGGATGTATGACATGTTCACGCGACTCGTGAACGTGGCGCTGCCCCGGGTAAGAGATTTTCGTGGGGTTTCCGGAAAATGTTTCGATGGTCGTGGGAATTACTCTCTCGGCATTAAAGAACAGATCATATTTCCGGAAATCGAATATGACAAGATCAACCGGATAAAAGGTCTGAATGTAACCGTTGTGACCACGGCGGAGACGGATGAAGAGGGGAAAGAATTGTTAAAACTCATGGGAATGCCTTTCAAGGACTAGGGTAAGGAGGAAGTCAGTGGCCAGAAAAGCGCTGAGAATAAAGGCAAAACGAAAACCGAAATTTTCCAGTCGAGCGTATTCCAGGTGTCCTTTATGTGGTCGATCGAGAGCTTTTCTGCGGAAGTTCGGTATTTGTCGCATATGTTTTAGGAGCTTGGCGTTGAAGGGACATTTGCCCGGGGTAATCAAGTCAAGCTGGTAGGGGTTGCTTTGCCCAAGGTCGGAATAAAAGAGGTTTTGTGCGGGGACCGACACCCAAAGGCAGACTGTTTGGACGCCATTGGTGGTTACCCGGTGTCGTTAGTTGTTACCCGAGAAGGAGATAGGTGATGCCAGTAAGTGATCCGTTGGCGGATATGCTGACTCGAATCAGAAATGGGCACATGGTCAAGCACACGCGGGTCGACGTGCCTACATCAAAAATGAAGGTGAGTCTTGCCAAGATTCTAAAGGAAGAAGGATATATCAAGAATTATAAGGTACTCAAGGACCAGCCGCATGGGGTGTTGAGGATCTACCTGAAATATTACGATGGAAGCCTGCCGGTCATTACCGGGCTCAAGCGGTTGAGCAAGCCCGGGCGCAGGGTATACGTTAAGACTGATGAGATACCCAGCGTGTTGAACGGTATGGGTGTGGCTGTTTTGTCTACGTCCAAAGGCGTTCTTGCCGACCGTGAGGCACGGAAACAAAAGCTGGGTGGAGAGCTGCTTTGCAGCGTATGGTAGGCGGATGATCTCCGGAAAGAAAGGAAGTACAAAGCAATGTCTCGAGTAGGGAAGAAGCCGATTCCCATACCGGATGGTGTAACCGTTTCCGTTGAAAAAGGAAATGTCGCTGTAAAGGGTCCCAGGGGAGAATTGTCACGTCCCATACCTCCGAATGTGGAACTCAATGTGGCCGATGGGACCATTCATGTGGTTCCGTTCAGTAATGACCGAAAGGTTGTGGCCATGCAAGGGCTCACCCGATCGCTGGTTGCCAACATGGTGACCGGGGTGACCGATGGCTTTCAGCGGGTGTTGGAAATTGTGGGAGTGGGCTATCGCGTTGACTTGCAAGGGGATGTGTTGACGCTTGCCGTCGGGTATTCTCAGCCGGTCACTTACAAGTTGCCGGAGGGGATAACGGCGTCCGTGGAAAAGACCAAGTTGACCCTGGGTGGTATCGACAAAGAATTACTGGGCGCCACTGCTGCGACCATCCGGGGATTTAGGAAACCGGAGCCATATAAGGGAAAAGGAATTAAATACGCCGAAGAGCGAATTCGACGCAAAGTCGGCAAAGCGGGCGCCAAATAACGCGTTGCCGGTTGCCCTGATTCCGATTGACGTAGGCTGATCGTTAAGACCTCACCTCCTGCCCGTCAGGCTAATTTCCGAGGGACAGGAACCAAGGACAGAAATATGGGATCACTAAACAAGAAGACAGAAGCACGGTTGAAACGAAAAAGGCGGGTTCGCAAGAACATCTTCGGAACGGAAGCGCGGCCCCGGCTAACGGTTTTTAGGAGCGGCCGACACATGTACGCCCAGATCGTCGTGGATACAAATGGTCATACTCTGGTTTCAGCGTCAACGCTTCACGAGGAAGTTCGCCAACAGTTGCCGGTGGAAGGAAAGGTCGGTGCTGCGAAACTGGTAGGAAAAGTAGTGGCCCAACGGGCCATGGACAAGGGCGTGTCCAAGGTGGTTTTTGATCGAAACGGTTTTTTGTATCACGGCCGGGTTCGTGCCGTGGCGACAGGCGCCCGGGAACAGGGCCTTGATTTCTAACGGGGGAGGATAGATTGATCGAAGACGAGACACAAGAAATTCAATTGATCGATAAGGTGGTCCACATTAGTCGGACGGCCAAGGTGGTCAAAGGGGGTCGCCGTTTTAGTTTCAGTGCGGTTGTCATTGTTGGCGATGGAAACGGAAAAGTAGGACATGGATTGGGAAAGGCCAACGAGGTTCCCGAGGCGATTCGTAAAGGCGTCGAACATGCCAAGAAGACCATGGTGGATGTGGCCTTGGTCGACCGGACCATCCCCTATGAAGTCACGGGCAAATTCGGTGCCGGAGAGGTATTGCTCAAGCCTGCCGGCCCGGGGACCGGCGTGATTGCCGGGGGTGCCGTTCGGGCCGTTTTGGAGGCCGCCGGGGTTCAGAATATCCTGACGAAATGTATGAGGTCCCACAACCCCCACAATCTGGTCAAGGCGACGTTTGACGGCTTGAAACAGCTGCGGAGTCGAGAGACGATCGCCGCATGGCGGGGAAAACAGTTGAATGAGATCTAATAGGTCAGACCAAGACCACGGCCTAGCCACAGGGTCCCAATAACAGGTGAAAAGGCGGTTTTTTGACGGTATCTTATTGTCTCTTGATGCGGGGCGGATTTGTTTTTGTCTTCGGCAACGGCGTGGGGACCAGGAGAGCAGACGATGAACCGCTCATGCCGGTGATTAGAACAGCCACTGTCAGGGGGATCTCTCCCGTTGAGCCGAGTTCAACGGTGGCGGTAAGGGAAAAAGTCGATGACGGAAATGCTGAAGATAACATTACGAAAAAGTGTTTCAGGAAGGCCTGAACAGCATCGAAAAACGATTCGCAGTTTGGGATTGAAAAAGCGTAACGGCACAGTTGTCTTGCGGGACACGCCAAGTGTGAGAGGAATGGTTCGAAAAGTGTCTCACCTATTGGAAGTGCAAGGAGAACAAAAATGAAACTCAATGAGCTTTCCCCTTCCACGGGGGCCCACCGTTCTCCCAGACGCGTTGGACGTGGTACGGGATGCGGATCGGGAAAGACCTGCGGCCGAGGGCATAAAGGACAGAAAAGCCGTTCCGGCGGAAATATCCGGCCTGGGTACGAAGGCGGGCAGATGCCGTTGCAGCGCCGGTTACCCAAGCGAGGGTTTAAGAATTTGTTCCGTAAGGAGTATGCGGTGGTCAATATTCGGGATCTCAAGGTGTTTGAAAAAGACAGCGTCGTGGACAAAAAGGCCTTGGTCGATGTGGGCCTCGCGAGCGGACGGTGGGATGGCGTGAAGTTGTTGGGCCAGGGGAGTATCGACTATCCGTTGGTGGTAAGGGTCAACAAGTGTAGTGAAGCAGCCAAAAAGGGGATTGAAGGCGCTGGCGGACAAGTGGAGCTGATCTGAAAATGGCTAAGGGGTTTCAAAACATATTCAAGATTCCGGAACTGAAGCGCCGGGTGCTTTATACGTTTGCCTTGCTGATGGTCTATCGCGTGGGATGCGCCGTGCCTACGCCCGGAATAGATGGCGATGCACTGTCGACGTTTTTTGAACGAGCCAAGGGAACTTTGTTGGGCATGTTTGACATGTTCTCAGGCGGCGCATTGGAGCGCCTGAGTGTTTTTGCCCTGGGGATTATGCCCTACATCAGCGCTTCTATCATTCTTCAATTGCTTACGGTGGTCGTTCCCCGGTTGGAACGTCTTTCCAAGGAGGGAGAAGCCGGACGCAAAAAAATTACCCAATATACGCGGTACGGCACGGTGATCTTGAGTATCATTCAAGGCTTTGGCATTGCGGTGGGGCTTGAGCGAATGAGCGTTCCGGGTGCGGCGACGGTTGTTGCGTTTCCGGGGTGGGGGTTTAGAATGATGACCGTGATCACCCTCACTGCCGGTACGGCTTTCATCATGTGGTTGGGAGAGCAAATCACCGAACGAGGGATCGGTAATGGTATTTCCCTGATCATTTTCGCCGGTATCATCGCTCGGATGCCCAATGCAGTGAGTAACACCTTTCGCCTGATGAGGACCGGCGAGATAAGTGTATTCTTGGTTTTGGTTCTGGTGGTGGGTATGGTGGCCGTGGTCGGTTTCATCATATTTGTGGAACGGGGACAGCGGAGAATTCCGGTACAATATGCCAAGCGGGTTGTCGGGCGGAAGATGTATGGGGGGCAGAGTACGCATTTGCCGCTAAAGGTGAACACCTCGGGTGTCATTCCTCCCATTTTTGCGTCGTCCATTATTATGTTTCCGGCGACGATCGCCAATTTTATCGATGTCCCTTGGGTCCAGGGCGTGGCGCAAGCCATGTCGCCGGGCAGTATTATATACAACCTCATATATGTCGGTTTTATTATCTTCTTTTGTTTTTTCTATACGGCCATTACCTTTAATCCGGTGGATGTCGCCGACAATATGAAAAAGCATGGTGGGTATATTCCGGGGATTCGGCCGGGAAAACGGACGGCCGACTATATTGATCGTGTCCTGACCCGGGTGACTTTCGGCGGCGCCCTCTATGTGTCCGCCGTGTGTGTGTTACCTACGATCCTCATTTCAAGATTTAATGTGCCGTTTTACTTCGGTGGCACGGCGCTTCTCATCGTTGTCGGGGTGGCTATAGACACCGTCAGCCAGATGGAGGGACATATGTTGGCCCGGCATTATGAGGGCTTTATGGGCAAAGGAGGGCCGTTCAAGGGCCGTCGATAATGGTTATCCTTAAGTCCCCCAGAGAGATTGAGAAGATCCGCCGGAGTAATCAGATGGTGGCGGAGATACTTTACGAGCTCAGAAAACAGGTGACGCCCGGTGTTGACACCCTGACCTTGGACCGGATTTCCGAGGAAATGGCCATAAAACAACAGGCCAAACCGGCGTTTAAAGGATACAGGGGATTTCCCTTCAGTCTCTGCGCATCCGTTAATGAACAGGTCGTCCACGGGTTTCCGTCCAAAGTTCCCCTGAAGGAAGGGGATATCCTGAGTATGGATTTTGGGATTTACTATGACGGATACTATGGAGATTCCGCAATTACCGTAGCCGTGGGGGGGGTCAGTGAAGACGTGGCCCAGCTTCTGGAGGTGACAAAACGGGCGCTGTTTAAGGGGATTGCACAAGCGGTACCGGGAAACCGATTGTCCGACATCTCACACGAAATCCAGCAGCAGGCCGAAGGCGCCGGATACTCGGTGGTGCGCAAGTTTGTCGGCCATGGCATCGGTAAAGAGCTACACGAAGATCCTCAGATTCCCAACTACGGAAAGCCCGGTTTGGGGGTTCGTTTAAAACCGGGGATGGTTATGGCCATCGAACCCATGGTGAATATGGGTGGACATGAGGTGGAGACGTTGGAAGATGGCTGGACTGCCGTAACCAAGGATCGAAGTCTTTCCGCCCATTTTGAACATACCATCGCTGTTACCGAAGCGGGGCCGGTTGTTTTAAGTGTTAGGAACGGTCAGCCCGAAGAGTGACCTTCTATGGAGGGCGGGGTACAGATCTCGTTGGTAAGGAAAGGGTATAAGGAAATAGATAACCCGTAAAGACGAGCCGCGGTTGTTGAATCTGTTGTGAACAGATGTCCGGCGGTGTCGGATTACAAGCAGGTACAGATATGAAAGTGAGAGCTTCAGTAAAGCGAATGTGCAAGAAGTGCAAGGTGATTCGGCGAAACGGCACCGTCAGGATCATTTGTGAGAACAAAAAGCACAAGCAAAAGCAAGGATAGCGGGGTGGATGACTGCCGTGCAACAGGCGGTTGGCTGAAGACCCGATGGTCCGGAGGCGGTGTGGAAGTCCCGAGGGCCGACCGTCATGGTTAAGTGCCGGGCGACAGAAGAAGAAATGAGGAGGCAAGATTTTGGCACGGATAGCAGGGGTTGATTTACCGAAGAACAAGCGTGTGGAGATAGCCTTGACCTATATTTACGGGATTGGCCGGACGACTTCGGGACAGATCTTGGATGAAGCGGATGTTGGGATGGGCGTCAATACGGATGAGTTGTCCGAGGAGCAAATCAGCGCCATCCGAAAAGTGATTGATAGCAAATACAAGGTGGAGGGCGAACTCAGAACCGAGGTATCCATGAACATCAAGCGACTGATGGAATTGGGCTGCTACCGGGGGCTACGGCACCGTAAGTCCTTGCCTGTGCGGGGACAACGGACGAGCACGAATGCCCGGAATCGGAAAGGGCCTCGTCGGGCTATCGTCGGGAAGCGGAAAAAATAAGACGAACGGGGATAAATTATGGCCAAAACGGGTAAAAAACGGAAAGAAAAGAAGCATATTGTCAGTGGAGTTGCCCACATCCAGTCCACATTTAATAATACCATTGTCAGTATCACTGATGCGGCGGGCAATGTCATTGCCTGGTCAAGCGCAGGTGGGCAAGGGTTCAAAGGGTCACGTAAGAGCACTCCGTTCGCAGCTCAACTGGCGGCGGAAGATGCGGCAAAAAAGGCCATGGAACATGGGATGCGGAATGTGGAAGTCTATGTCAAAGGGCCGGGTGCAGGCCGTGAAGCGGCCCTACGTGCATTGCAAGCCGCGGGGTTTAACGTGGTGCTGATTAAGGACGTAACACCCATACCCCATAACGGATGCCGGCCGCCAAAGCGCCGGAGAGTTTGAAAGGAGGAGGATTTTGGCACGATACATCGGGTCTGTATGCAGGCTTTGTCGCCGAGAGAATCTAAAGATGTTCCTGAAGGGAGATAGGTGCTACTCAGACAAGTGTGCCTTTGACCGGAGGGGATACGCGCCCGGCCAGCATGGCCAGCAACGGAGGCGAAAGACCTCTGATTATGGAATTCAGCTCAGGGAAAAGCAAAAGGTGAAACGGATGTATGGCCTTTTGGAAGGCCAGTTCCACGGCTCGTTCAAACGGGCTGAACGGAAAAAGGGAGTGACGGGCACGACTCTTTTGGTCTTCCTGGAAAGACGTCTGGATAATGTGATTTACCGTCTCGGGTTTGCCAACTCCCGAACCCAGGCCAGACAACTGGTACGGCATAATCATTTTACGGTGAACGGCAAAAAGATGGACATCCCTTCCTATTTGGTCGAAATCGATGATGTCGTTGAGGTCCGGGAGAAGAGTCGGAAAATTTCAGTGATCCTGGATGCCATGGAGACCGTGGTGCGGCGAGGCGTACCGGGCTGGTTGGAACTGGAGAAGGACCAATTCAGGGGCAAAGTGAATGCTTTTCCGGCCAGAGACGATTTGACAATGCCCATGCAGGAACAGCTGATCGTTGAGCTTTATTCCAAGTAGTCACAGCGGGTAGGTCCCTTGGATCTTGGACTGCCTGTAAATAACAAAATCAGCAAATTCGGAGGCGAAACGATGCCCTCAGGGTCAAATGAGATTATGTACATGAACTGGCGGGAACTTATCAAGCCCAAAGGGATTGAGGTCGGCGCCGGTACAGATAGTTACGGCAAATTTGTGTGTGAGCCCCTGGAGCGTGGCTTTGGGATTACGATCGGTAATGCACTCCGGCGCATACTGTTGTCTTCCATTCACGGAGCGGGGATTGTGTCCATGAAGATAGAAGGCGTGATGCACGAGTTTACGACCATCCCCGGTGTCTTGGAAGACGTATCGGAAATCGCCCTGAACCTCAAGGAGGTCCGGTTGCGCATGTTCGATTCCGGACCGCGGATGGTCCGTATCGAGGCCGCCGGAGAAGGGGTGGTAACCGCGGGAGATATCATTACCGACGGTAGTGTGGAAATCCTGAATCCGCAACATCACCTCGCTACATTGTCTGAGGATGCCAAGCTGAACATGGAAATGAAACTACGGGTCGGTAAGGGCTATAGCCCTGCGGAGTCCAACAAGGACGGCAATGACCCCGCCGGCACCATTTTCATTGACACCGTTTTTTCTCCCATTAAGCGAGTCAGTTATATGGTTGGTAATGCTCGGGTCGGCCAGATGACCGACTATGACAAACTCACCTTTGAGGTATGGACCGACGGTAGTGTCCTTCCGGAAGATGCAACGGCGTATGCCGCGAAAATACTCAAAGAGCAAATGTCGGTGTTTATTAACTTCGATGAAGAGCCGGAGCCCGTACCGGAAGAGCCGGAAGAAGAGGAAGAACCCCTGAACGAGAACGTGTTCCGCAGCGTTGAGGAGTTGGAATTATCGGTTCGTTCGGCCAACTGTTTAAAAAACGCCAACATCCGTTATATTGGGGAATTGGTGCAAAAAACGGAACAGGAAATGCTTAAGACAAAGAACTTTGGGCGCAAATCCCTCAATGAAATCAAGGACGTGCTCGCAGAAATGGGATTGACGCTGGGTATGAAGCTCGAAGGGTTCGAGCCACCGGAGGAAGGCGCTGAGGAAGGAGATGACAGCGAGCAATGAGACACCAAAAAGCTGGTACAAAGCTAAACCGCACCGGAAGTCATCGTAATGCCATGTTTCGTAATATGGTGACCTCTTTGTTTGAACATGGACGGATCCATACAACGGATGCCAAGGCCAAGGAGTTGAGACGGTGGGCGGATCAGGTCATTACCCTGGCCAAGCGAGGCGATTTGCATGCAAGACGTCAGGCACTGAGCATTGTGCGAAGCAAAGCGGTCGTCCATAAACTTTTTGAAGATGTGGCCGGTCGTTTCGGGCAAAGGGCGGGTGGCTATACGCGAGTGGTGAAACTGGGGAAACGACTCGGAGATGCAGCGCCGGTGTCTATGGTTGAATTTGTTGCTCCCGAAGATACGGCGGAAAAGAAAAAGTCGAAACGAAAGAAGTCAAAAAAGTCGGCCGAGCAGAAGGGGACCCACGAAAAGAAAAAGGACAGCGCTGAAACAAAAGGAAAAAAGGCTGCTGAGAAGTCACCCGAGGCGGCGACGAAACCGGCCGGTGGAAGTGAACAGACCCGGGAAGTAGAGGCGGACACCGAAAAGGCCGAATCGCCGAGCCGGCAGAAAGCCGCAGGAGAAGGAACGGAAGATAAGGGTGACGAGGAGTGACAAGAGTGACGGGGCAATGATGTCACCCATAAGGAATCACCGTCACCGTTTAGGGAATCAAGGGGCTCGCCGGTACAGGCAGCCTCTTTTTTTGTCTCGACGGGGTGTTTGCCGAAAAGCATCAAAGCCGAACGTGTGGTCCCCGCCGGGCGGCAATACAGATCGTGAGAGGTAAAAAACCATGGCACAGGATCCGTTGTCGCCGGAAAATGTGATCGTTTTGGTTGTTGATCCGCAGGAAAAGCTTTTACCAAAGGTATTTGAACCGCAACGAGTCACCGGGAATATTATCTTACTGGTTCGATTTGCACGTATTGCCGCGCTTCCGATCGTAGTGACTACTCAATATGAGAAGGGCATTGGTCCCATTGTGGAAGAAATCAATCGGGAAGTTCCCGGTGCACCCGCTGTGGATAAAGTCGAATTCGGCTGTTTCCATAATCGGTCTTTCCGAAAACACTTGGAAGGGCTGGGCAGGGAGAGACGTGTGCTGTTAGTGGCCGGCATCGAGAGCCATATCTGTGTTGCGCAAACGGTCCTTGGTGCTATGGGAAGGGGATATACGGTACATGTGGCCTCAGATGCCGTGTCGTCACGGACGCCATGGAACTGGAAAATAGGCCTTGATCGGATGCAGGCGTCCGGTGCGATCATGAGTTCCACTGAAATGGCCATATACGAACTCCTTGAAAGAAGTGACTCCCCATGGTTTAAAGAGATACTTCCGGATCTTCGGGTGCCGGTGATTTGACGATTACGGACGGGCGGCGATGAAACTAGACGATAGTCCTTTTTTTCGAAAGGCTGTAACCCCCTGGCATGATTCTGATTTATTTTGCATGGTGGTTTGCGTCCTGGCTGCTGCGGTGTTTCTTTTTGCACGTATCGGATTCGGTTTTGCTCAGGCACATGAGCAGTACCAGGCCTATGGTTGGATTCCCCTGCTGCTCATGGTCTTAAGTGCCATCATACTTGCCGCCAACGCCATTCGACTGGTTGTCCGTGTTGTCAAACGATATCGGGAGAGGGAAGAAGAGGTGTAGTCGGGTCCAAAGACTGCATTGGGAGTTTTCCTATGACAAAAGAGAAGCGGGTCATCACCCTGCTGACCGATTTTGGACTTGACGACGAATATGTGGGGGTGATGAAGGGGGTCATACTGTCCCTGAACCGAGAGGCTCTGATTGTGGACATTACCCACCAAATCCGCCGGCACGACATTGTGCAGGCCGCCTTGGTGGCGGCGGCAAGTTTTGCGTATTTTCCCCGGGGATCCGTTCATGTCGTGGTCGTGGACCCCGGCGTCGGCGGAAATCGCCGTGTCATTTGTGTCGAATCCGAGGGGCATTATTTCCTGACGCCGGACAATGGTGTTTTGAGTTTGGTATTGGCTGAAAACGAAGCGCAACGTATTCACGCCGTGACCGATCCCGCCTATTTTCTCATGTCGCTGAGTGATACTTTTCACGGTCGGGATCTGTTTGCACCGGTTGCCGCCCACTTGGCGGGAGACTTGTGCATGACGCAATTGGGCGACCCACTACGTCCGGAAGATCTGGTTCAAATCGATTTCCCAAAACCTCGGCTGCCTGCCGACGGAACGCTGGTGGGCCGGATCGTGTCCGCCGACCATTTTGGTAACCTGATTACCAACATCGACCGAGAAACCCTGCGTACATTTAGAGGAAGCGCAAACGCCGCCGATATCTCGATTCAGGTGGGGCGACTGCAGATCGACGGCATATCCAAGGCCTATACCGCCGTACCCGTAGGCCGTCCGGTGGCGGTCGTGGGCAGTAAAAACCGGCTGGAGATATCCATAAACCAATCGGACGCCAGTGCGCAAGTAGACGACGATGGGGGTAAAGTGACCCTGAGGTTAAAATAGATGGGAAAACGCACTGTTCGAGAACCATCGAGGATGCAAAGCCGGGAGATGTTCAACCGGGTGGCGCATCGGTATGACTTCTTGAACCGGGTGTTATCCTGCGGCATTGATACCATCTGGCGCCGGCGGCTCGTTTCTTTTCTCTCTGCACGGGAGGGCCAGTATGTTCTGGACCTAGCCACGGGCACGGGGGACCAGGTGCTTGGTTTATTTCATGCCGGGAGTCCGGTTCAGTCGGCCGTGGGGATGGATGTGGCCGATAAAATGCTCCAAACGGCCCGGCGGAAGATTTTGAAGGCGGGACTTTCTCAGGCCATTGCGTTGGTGATCGGCACGGCCACCCGGATTCCTTCCAAGGACCGCGTTTTCGATGCAGTCACCATCTCTTTCGGTATCCGTAATGTGGTCGACGTGTCACAATCCCTAAAAGAGGCGTACCGGGTACTGAAACCGGGTGGGGGGGTTCTGGTTCTGGAGTTCTCTCTCCCCCAAAACCGATTGATCGGGGGTATCTATTTGCTCTATTTGCGACATGTCTTGCCGTGGGTGGGCGCCCTCATATCCGGAGACGGGTTTGCTTATCGCTATTTGAACGAAACCATTGAAACCTTTCCCTATGGAGAGGGGTTCTTGCGACTATTGCGTCTGGCAGGATTTACCCACGTCTTTTCCCGGCCACTGGCCTTCGGGATTGCTACGGTCTACCATGGCCGGAAGGCCTCATGACGATTTCGATTTTCAGGGAAGTACCATATGCATACGGCGGTTGAGCCCATCCATGTCCGTGACAAAGGCGGAATCGGGCGAAGAATTGTTGCCCTGCTGGAACAGCAGTGCCGGGAATTGGAGTCGGCCGATATCCGGAACCGGCGGATATTGCGTGCTGAAATTCCGGTTGCCGGACTGCAAGCCTTGCCATGGCTTTGCGGACAATCTTTCGGCTCTCGCGGTTACTGGTCGGACCGGGAAAATGCCTTCGAGCTGGCGGGTGTCGGTGGTGCCGATGTCATTACCGGAGACGCCGGCTTGAGTTATCACGGATTGATGGAGACATTACACGCACGTATCGCATCGGCCCGGGGCAACCCGCGATATTTTGGTGGGTTGCGGTTTTCCGGTGTCGGCGGGGAAGATTCCGCCTGGGACTATTTTAAGGCCTATCGATTCATTCTGCCTCGGTTTGAGGTGTTTGCCGGTAACGGGTCGCCCACGTTTGCCTGTAATATGCTTGCCGGGGAGCAAATAGAACTGGTGGAAAAGGCCTTCTCGCGCCTGGTGTTTACGGATACGCCGAGTCGGCCTTTGCCGAGGCCCGTGGGTCGACGGGACAATCCGGACCGCCAGGGATGGCGGTACAACATGGAAGCGGTGCTACGGTCCCTGGAACGTAATGCCTACCAAAAGATTGTGCTGGCCAGAAAGGTGACCTTTGAGTTTGCCGAGGGGATTGATCCGGCGTGCCTGTTGCGTGCCCTCAAGGAAAAGACCGGGCCATGTTTCCATTTTTTGTTCCAGCCGCACAGGCGGGCCGCGTTTGTCGGAGCTTCCCCGGAAAGTCTCTATCGCCGTGATGGTCGGATTTTGACAACCGAAGCGATTGCGGGAAGCCGGCCGAGAGGGCATTCCAAAGACAGGGATCGGGCGTTGAAAGATGAACTGATGGCCAATGAGAAAGAGTTGCGGGAACACGCTTTTGTGGTTGCGGGTATCGGGAAAAGCCTCGATGGGCTGTGTCCTTCTCTCGTCGGCGATGATTCCCCGGAAGTGCTGAGGCTCTCCCGGTGTCAACATCTCATCACCCGCTTCAAAGGGCAGCTCGCCGACGGCGTCAAAGACGCCGATTTGCTGGCGGCGCTGCATCCCACGCCTGCTGTGGGCGGCTATCCAACCGATCGAGCCCTGAGCGACATCCTGCGTCTGGAATCATTCGATCGGGGATGGTATGCCGGTCCCGTGGGATGGATGAGTAAATACGGTGCCCAATTTGCCGTGGGGATCCGTTCCGGGCTGTGTGACGGATCCCGCATGCACCTGTTCTCGGGGGCCGGTATTATTGACGGCTCTGTGCCCGATCGGGAATGGGACGAGGTAGAGAACAAGATCGGTGATTTTGTGGATCTGATGTTCGGATTCTGAAGTCGGGTAAAAGGCAGGCCGCCTATTCAATGAACGATTTAACGGTAAACAGGAATACCCTGTGGGCATCACTGCTGGTGGAAGAGCTGGTGCGAAACGGGGTGGATTACTTTTGTTTGGCCCCCGGTTCACGCAACGCGCCCCTGACGTTGGCGGTAGCCGCCCATGCGGAGGTACGAGAGTCCATTCATTGGGATGAACGGGCAGTCGGGTTCCATGCGGTGGGATATGGCCGGGCGACCGGCCGGCCGGCGGTCATTATCACCACATCGGGGACTGCCGTCGCCAACTTATTGCCCGCTGTAATAGAGGCCTCCTTGGAACAAATTCCCTTGATTGTTCTAACGGGAGATCGCCCTCCGGAATTGCGGCAAACCTGTGCCAACCAAACGATCGACCAAGTAAAGATTTTCGGTGACTATGTGCGATGGTTTGTGGATTTGCCATGCCCGACCCGACGGATTTCCCCGGCGTTCGTTTTGACTACGGTAGACCAGGCCGTCCACCGTTGCCGCCGCGGGGTTCCGGGGCCTGTACACATCAACTGCATGTTTCGTGAACCTCTGACGCCTGAGCCAGAGGAAGCCGACTTCACCGCCTATCTCAGCCCGTTGAGCCGATGGCGGGAAAGGTCTGGGCCTTATACCGTTTATGAAGGGGGGGGCTCCCGCAAGGAAGTCGGTGGCGAAGAGGGGATCGCGGCTATGCTGCGGCGAACCGAGCGGGGGGTGGTGGTAATCGGCAAATTGAATGTTTGGACCTCCCGCACGGGGGTGCGTAGACTCGCTGAGAAGTTGCAGTGGCCGGTCTGTGCAGACATTACTTCAGGGTTTCGACTGGGGGATCCGTGGGGCCTGCTAATGGGGGCAGCGGATGTGTTGGCCATTGATGAGGGGTTTTCAACCGCCCATGCTCCGGAGGTGGTGTTGCACCTGGGGGGGCGCGTGGTGTCAAAGCAAATGGAACGCTTTTTCCATCACCCCGACCTTACCCACTACATCCTGGTCTCCGATCACGTGGGAAGGCAGGACCCGGGCCACTGTGTCACCCGGAGAGTCGAAGGAGATGTGGATGAAGTCTGTTCGGCTTTGGCCGACAAACTCTCCTTGGCCTCTCCCACTTCCTGGTTGGCCTCTTGGCAGAGACGGTCAAAGGCGGCGGATGCCTGCCTGGACGCCTATGTCCAGGGGGCGGAAGGCCTGAACGAGCCTTTAGTTGCACGGTTGATTTCCGAAATAGTCCCTGCAGGTCACGGGTTGTTTTTAGCCAGTAGTACGCCGGTACGGAGCATGAATAGGTTTGCGAGTGCGGCGGGCGCGCCTGTTTGTGTGGGGGCCAATCGGGGGGCAAGTGGTATCGACGGGACCTTGGCCGCGGCCGCCGGTTTTGCTGCAGGATGTCGGCGGCCGGTCACTCTGTTCATGGGGGACCTGGCTTTTCTGCACGACCTGAACGCCTTGAATTATCTTATGGCAGGTGAATATCCCGTCATTGCCGTTGTTGTTAACAACAACGGCGGGGGTATCTTTTCTCATTTGCCCATTGCCCGGTATGACCGGTTTTTTGAAAGATATTTTGTTACTCCCCACGGCCTGACCTTTAAAAAGGTCGCAGCCATGTACGGGGTTTCCTACCATTGTCCCACCGTTGTACAAGAATTTTTGGCGGCCTATCGGCAGGCTGTGGACAGCGGCGGATCCGCGATTATCGAAATCCCGGTGAATCGCAAGAAAGATCGGGCGGTATACATGCAGTTGATTGCCGACGTCCACCAGGCCAGTCAGGGCTGAGAAAGGCTTTCTTGACCGGGACCGCTCTTCATTACCGGGTGTTTGGTGACCCGTCACGCCCCCCCCTTGTTTTCCTTCATGGGTTTATGGGGGATTCCAACGATTGGGAAGCGGTCGTTTCCTATTTATGCCGTAAATATTACTGTGTTGTTGTTGACCTGCCGGGCCACGGGGAGAGTTTGGGTGCCGGCGGCCGGGGTCCGGCGGCATTCTATTCACTGACAGGAGCGGCCGACGGCATAGTGGAGGTGATGCGACGCCAAAAGATCGTTCCCGCCTTGGTGGTCGGCTATTCCATGGGCGGGCGTGTCGCCCTCTACTTGGCCACCCGATATACAGGGACGTGCTCGAAGCTGGTCATCGAATCGGCTACACCGGGAATTGAAAACCGGAGGGAAAGGCAAAATCGCCTGCAATTGGACCGAACGCGAGCCCAAGAACTCCAAACTAAAGGGCTGCCACGGTTTCTCCGCTGGTGGTATCGTCAGCCCATTTTCGATACGATCGCCCAATCCCCATCCAGATTGGAAATGATGATTCGGAAACGATCCCGCAACGATCCTGTCCAGTTGGCGCACGCCCTCGTCGGGATGAGTGTGGGCGGACAAAGACCGCTGTGGGAAGCGTTGCCCAAGCTCGACGTTCCGGTGTTGCTTTTGGCGGGACAAAGGGATCCCAAATATGTGGAGATCATTCAGGCTATGGCCGCCGCATTGCCCCGTGCCACGGCGGAAATCGTGCCGGCGGCCGGTCATACGGTGCATTTGGACGATTCCTTGGGGGTTGCTCGCCGTATCGAACAATTTATTTTAAGCAAGGAAAATGGATCGTCGTGATTAGGCGAATGAAATCATAAATAAAACGGGTTGAAGAAGGCTGGATGATCTCATGGCCACCGTTTATGTCCGTTTGTGATGGTATGCGATGACTCGGACCCTTTCCACTGTTACCAACATCGCCCCTCTGGGGCTTGACGGAAATCCAAACCCGTCGTATTGTACGCAAACCGAATAGGAGCCCATGTTGCCGATGAAATCAATAGAAGAAATCACCTTGCTCTATGAGATCAGCGAGGCGCTGAAGATAAGCCTTGACCTTAAGAAATCGCTCTACCAGGTGCTCGACATCCTGAGCAAGAGCACGCCGATGGAGCGGGGTACCATAACCATCATGAATCCTTTGCGGGACGAAGTTCACATCGAGGTTGCCCATGGCCTGTCCCGGACGGCGATGGAACGGGGTAAATATAAACCCGGAGAAGGGATTACGGGCCGGGTGATACAAACGGGTAAACCCGTTGTGGTGCCCAAAATCAGCGAGGAACCGGACTTTCTGGATCGTACGGCCGCCAGGAAATCTGCAGGCGGTCAAGAGCTGTCATTTGTCTGCGTGCCGGTTAAGAAGGCAAACCGGGTCGTGGGGACACTCAGCGTCGACTTGCCGTTTGATCCGGCGTATTCTCTTAAGGAAAGTGACAAGTTTCTGTCCATCGTGGCGACGATGATTGCTCAACATGTGATTAACCTGGAAACCATTCAAGTGGAAAGGCAGCAGTTACGGGATGAAAACAAGCGGCTCCGTCAGGAGCTTTCCAACAAGTTCCGTATCACCCATATCGTGGGCAACAGTAATAAGATGCGGGAAGCCTTCCAAATGATTTCCCAGGTGTCCAAGAGCAATGCCACCGTATTGATACGGGGTGAGAGCGGCACGGGAAAAGAGCTGGCCGCCAACGCAATTCATTACAACAGTATGCGTTCCAAAAGCCCCTTTGTGAAGGTCAATTGTGCCGCCTTGCCATCCACTTTGATCGAGAGTGAACTCTTCGGCCATGAGCAGGGTGCTTTCACGGGGGCCGTCCGTCGGAAGCGAGGCAAGTTTGAGTTGGCAAACAAGGGGACGATATTTCTGGATGAAATCGGCTCCATGGATCCCGAAGTTCAGGTCAAACTTTTGCGGGTTCTCCAGGAACGAGAGTTTGAGCGGGTGGGGGGATACGAGACCATCGGCACGGATGTTCGCATTATCGCCGCCACCAACAAAAATCTGGAAAAGGCGGTGGAAGAAGAGGTCTTTCGCAGCGACCTTTATTATCGACTCAATGTGTTTCCCATTTATATGCCGCCCTTGCGGGAACGGAAAACCGACATCCTTCTCCTGGCCGACCATTTTTTGGAAAAATACGCCAAAGAAAACCGGAAAATCATCGCCCGGTTTTCCACTCCCGCTATTAATATGCTCATGCAATACCATTGGCCGGGAAACGTCCGGGAGCTCGAAAACTGTATTGAACGGGCGGTCCTCTTGTGTCAGGAAGGCGTCATTCACAGCTATCATTTGCCGCCCACCATTCAGACCGCAGAAGAATCGGGCACACTGCCCGATGGATCTATGGAGGATGCGGTGGCAAAGCTGGAAAAGGAAATCATTATCGATGCTTTGAAAACCACCCGGGGAAACATGGCCAGGGCGGCCGAGCTTACCAAGACGACGGAGCGAAAGTTTGCCTACAAAGCGAAACGGTACGGCGTGGATTACCGTCTGTATCGATAACCACTGCCCTATGTCATGAGTTCTCTTGCCGGTGTTGAGTTTTCGTCTTACACTGCCTCGGTTTCCCAGGCTTTGGATGCAGTTGATGCCCGGGCCCGATTCCGGCGTGCCTCTGCCGTGCTGATTAAGCCCAACCTGGTTACGACGTCGGCCCATCCCGTGACTACGGCTGCGCAGTGTTGTGCAGCTCTCATAACATATATCCGATCGTGTTCACACGCCGACATCGTGATCGGTGAAGGAACCGGAGACCCTGCCTGCCAGACCTCCGATGTGTTCGATTTGCTGGGCTACGGGAGACTTTGTTCCCAGTACGGGGTCAGTCTGGTGGACCTCAATGAAGCACCGGTCAGAAAACTTGCCAATACCCGGTGCCGGTTGTTTCCCGAGATATACCTGCCGGAGATTGTTTTTACGCATTATGTTGTCTCTGTTCCCGTGCTTAAGGCACATTCCCTGGCGGGGATGACCAGCACCCTCAAGAACATGGTCGGCTTGGCACCGCCGGCTTATTACCGCCGAGGATCCGGTGGCTGGAAAAAGTCTTTTTTTCATACGGATATCCATCTGGCCATCAAGGAGTTGAACAGCTATCGCACGCCCGATTTGTCGTTGGTGGATGCCAGCGTCGGGCTGGCCGATTTTCACCTCGGCGGTCGCCCGTGCCAGCCGCCGGTCGGCAAGATCTTGGCCGGTATCGATCCCGTGGCAGTGGATCGCATGGGCGCCGGATTATTGGGTCTGGACTGGGAGTCGATACCCTATTTGCAGGGAACTGAGTAGGACCTTGGATGCCGACCCGATCGGATTCGGTTATGTTTTTGCTGTCCCTCGCTTAGACGGCGTGCATCCGGGGACTTCCCGCTTTCGCCGTGAAATAAACACAAATGTCGTTTTTTCGTTCAGATCGACACAAAAATGTGTTTTGTGGGGCTGTTGGGAAGTGGGCGTTGCTATTAAGGTGTTGAATTTATATACAATTAGTTGTTGGTATGTTGTTTGCTGTCTTCCGGTAGTACCGAACGGACGATCTCACGATTTTTTGAAACAGGATAAGTTAAGTTCGTTCAAAGCCCATTGTTGCGGCTATCGTAACGGGGTCAAACAAAAGAAGGGATAGGAAATCCGATGTGCCGATTATTCGCTATTACCAGTGAAACGCCCGTTTCCGCTATGACGGTTCTTCATGCGCTGGATGTAATGAAGGAAGGTCACGATGGGTCCGGTGTCGGGCTGTTGCTCAAGGACCTGGGGGGACCCTTCGGTGAATTGAATGGGGCACCGATTCTGTCGGGCATATTTTCCACCGAGGGGGTCAGGCGCCTGGACGAATATATGATGGAGGTCGGGTTTATGACCAAGTTCAAACTGGCCATTAAGGTGCCGAAGACACCGCCTCCGGGAATACCCAAGCGGGATATCTACTTGGTTCGGGCATACGAGTATCCGGAGACCTGGGAGGGTTTGAGCGAAGAAGAAATTCAAGATTATCTCATGTTGGTTCGTCTGCAGTTGCGGCAAATGGGAGAGGAAAAGAACGACATGATCGTTTTCAGCTTCTGGCCGGACGTGATCATGATTAAAGAAATCGGTGATCCCATCACGGTGGCGGAGTACCTTCAACTCGACCGACGGGAACTTCAGGCCCGAGTCATTATGGCCCAGGGACGGCAAAATACGAATTATGCCATCAATCTTTACGCCTGCCATCCGTTTTTCCTGCAAGGCATCGCCTCAATGACCAACGGAGAGAATACGGCCTTCATCCCCATTCGCGATTACCTCCTGTCCCGGGGATTCGCCGGATATACAGGATATGAGTCGGATTCGGAGGTTTTCACCCACATCCTTCATTTCATGGTAAACCGGCTGGGTTTGGGCATCGAGACCTACAAGCATCTGATCACGCCGTTGCAGGACCGGGATTTGGGGTCGCATCCCAATGCGCGGTTTTTAAAACAGCTTAAGCAGGCGTGTCGGCGCTTGATCGTTGACGGTCCGAATTGTGTCATCGGTTGCCTTACCGACAAGACGCTATTTATGGTGCAGGACCGCAAAAAGTTGCGCCCCGGTGTGGTGGGCGGCAAGCCCGGCATGTATGCGCTCTCGTCTGAAATGTGCGGTCTGGACGCGGCGATTCCGGATCGTGATAAGAGTCAAGATTTCCAGCCCATGCATTTGGATACGGCCGTTATCGGTCCTGATCGGAAAGAGGTTCGGATATGTCGTCAAACGGACGAATTGCCCCCTATACAATGAGTGTCAAGGATCTGCCCTGGCAGATCATGTGGGATAAGGACCGGTGTACCCTGTGCGGCCGGTGCACGGCTGTATGTCCGGTAACTGCCATCCAACTTGACGTTCACCGGAAACGGGTACTTGAGGTGTCGGCGGACCTGGACGCAACGCCGTCAAGTGCGCACAAGGTTTACTATGGCGTTCGTCAGAAGACGGATCCGGCATATGCGTGTGTCGGCTGTGCCATGTGTAATCTGGTTTGTCCCAATGATTGTATCATGCCGTATCGAAGCGATGAAGGCGACAAGCTGCGATTTCACGTGAATCTCGGGGGGCAGCCCCGGCGGCGTGGGGGACGCCGAAACGTCGTGGGCGGGGTCTTGGATCAGATCAAATTTGCCCGGATCTCGATGCTTACCGACCCGGCTTTGGACGCGGGCCGTCATGAATTTGAACTACGCACCCTGTTGGGTCGGATCTTACCGCCTGAAAAGGGGCTGGCACTGTTGCACGATCACGGATGGGTCCCGCCGGTAAGAGAGATTTACCCACTGGTTATCGGTGCCATGTCCTTCGGGGCATTGTCTCCCAATATGTGGGAGGGGCTCCAGTTGGGGGTGGCTTATTTGAATGAAGAGCTGGGGATGCCGGTGCGTATATGTACCGGCGAGGGGGGGTGTCCCCCGCGGCTGCTCCGTTCCCGTTTCATCAAATACGTGATTCTACAGATCGCCAGTGGTTACTTCGGCTGGGACGAAGTCATTCATGCCATTCCGGAAATGAAAGAAGATCCCTGTGCCATCGAGATCAAGTATGGCCAAGGTGCCAAGCCGGGGGACGGCGGGCTCCTCATGTGGCACAAAGTGAACGAACTCATAGCCGCCATCCGCGGGGTGCCAACAGGAGTCAGCCTGCCCAGCCCGCCGACCCATCAGACGAAGTACTCTATTGAGGAGGCTGTGGCCAAGATGGTGCAATCCATGTCTATGGCGTGGGGATTCCGGGTTCCCGTGTATCCCAAGATTTCGGGAACCACCACGGCCACCTCGGTCTTGAACAATTTGACCAGAAACCCTTATGCCGCGGGGTTGGCCATCGATGGCGAGGATGGCGGCACGGGGGCGGCATATAATGTGTCCATGGATCACATGGGCCATCCCATTGTGAGCAACCTTAGAGATTGTTATCTCAATCTGGTCAAAGTGGGGATGGAAAACGAGATCCCCCTCTTTGCGGGCGGAGGCATCGGCAAGCAAGGGAACCTGGCGGCAAATGCGGCTGCGCTGATCATGCTGGGGGCCAGTGGTGTTCAAATCGGGAAATACATCATGCAAGCCGCTGCGGGCTGTGTGGGGTCGGAATCGGACCGGTGTAATATATGTAATATCGGGTTGTGTCCAAAGGGTATCACCTCTCAGGATCCGCGACTTTTCAGACGGTTGGATCCGGAACAGGTGGCCGAGCGGGTGGTGGACGTGTTTCTGGCCTTCGATACGGAACTGAAAAAAATACTGGCCCCTTTAGGGCGATCCACGTCTTTGCCCATCGGCATGTCCGATGCGATTGGGATCAACGACAAGGCGGTGGCGGACCGGCTGGACATCCGATACGTGGTCTGATGGGTGTCCGGTGGGGAGACCCTGTCCGGTTTGAGCTCAATGTTGGATAGGAACGGAAATGAAAAAAAACGGCGTACACCAAATTACAGGCATTGAAAGCGGGCATCGTGTGGAATCCCGGGTGCTGGAAGAACGTCTTCAGTCGGCACTCGATGATGGCCATAGGCATATAGAAGTGGAAGCCTTCGGTCAGCACGGGATCGGCGGACGTTTGTGGGACCGGGAAAATAGATCCGTTCATGTTCGTATCAAGGGCTCATCGGGTCAACGGGTCGGTTCTATGGGGTACCCCGGTACTTTTATAGAGGTGTTGGGCCCCGCATCGGATGATTTGGGCTGGCTCAATGCGGGTTCCCAGATTGTGGTTCACGGCCATGCCACCAATGGTGTGGCCAATGCCATGGCACAGGGCAAAATATGGATCTGTGGAAACGTTGGCGCCCGGGCCATGACGATGACGAAGCACAACCCCCGCTTCGCCGCGCCGGAGCTGTGGGTATTGGGAACGGTTGGGGACTATTTTGCTGAATTCATGGCCGGCGGTACGGCTGTCATATGCGGGGTGGAAGGGCAGGACCCGGCCAATGTGCTCGGTTATCGTCCCTGTGTGGGCATGGTCGGCGGAAAGGTCTTTTTTCGGGGCCCTCACAAGGGATTCAGTCAGGCGGATGCCAAGTTGGTGCCCATCGAAAACGACGACTGGGAATGGCTGCTGGAAAACCTGCGGATTTTTGTGGAGAAGATCGGGCGACCCCAACTTCTGGGAATGTTGTCCAACGTCGAAGACTGGCAACTACTGGTGGCCAGAAGGCCCTTCGAAAAGATGGGCAAGCCCCGGCGGTCGATGCACGATTTTTCCTGCCATGTGTGGGAGCAGGAGTTGGGTGCCGGCGGACTCATCGGCGATTTGACTGACCTGGATCGAAGTCCCATTCCGGTCATTACGAGGGGAGAGTTGCGACGGTTTGTTCCCGTATGGGAGAATCGTAAATATCTTTCCCCGTGTGAGGCGAGTTGTCCCACCGGCATGCCGGTTCAGGAGCGTTGGCGCTTGATTCGGGAGGGCCGCATAGACGAGGCGGTGGACATGGCGCTATCCTACACCCCGTTTCCGGCTACCGTCTGCGGCTATTTGTGCCCGAATTTGTGTATGCAGGGCTGCACTCGGCAAACGGTCGGTATGCCTCCTGTGGATGTTTCTCAATTGGGCAAAGCCAGCGTTGACGCCAAGGTACCTGATATGCCGCCCCTGTCCGGGAAGAAGGTGGCCGTTATCGGGGGGGGACCCGCCGGTATTTCTACTGCGTGGCAGCTTCGACGTCACGGCCACGAGGCCGTGGTGTTCGACATGGAAAAGCAACTGGGCGGAAAGATGTCATCGGCGATTCCAAAGAGCCGGATTCCCGACGCGGTGATCGGCGAAGAACTGGAGCGGGTCCGCCGAATCCTTTCTCACGTGCACCTCCAACAAGTGCCGACCCGGGATGACTTGGAACAGCTTAAGGCCGATTACGATTTCGTGGTCATT
>CAYTTQ010000031.1:0-28984 GCA_964440795.1 uncultured Desulfobacterales bacterium
TCAATCGGATCGGCCAAATCCGAACCAAATCTGAGCGCCAATTCTGTGAAATTATTTTTGCGTGAGCCCTTAGTCGACCCGTTGAGCCCGAACGGGTCTTGTTTTTCCCTCCCGATAAATACATGATCGAACCTATTGTTATTGGCGGATGTGCGGCATAATCTCTTGGCACTTTCTTTTTGAATTCGCGTCAATGTCAGGATCGCCCATATGAATCCCGGAAGAAGAATTGCACGGATTGCCATTGACCACCCGGTTCGGGTCTCTATCGTCATGGTGGGCTTGACCCTGGTTCTTGCATTGCTTGCCGGTCTTCCCACCTTGTGGCCGGACCGCTTTCCCATGCTTCACGGGGTCACGGTGGATACGGACCCCGAAAACATGCTTCCCGAAGATGAACCGACCCGCCTGTTTCATGACCGGATGAAAGCGGTCTTTTCCTTAAACGACATGATCGTACTCGGGGTGGTCAATGAAGAAGACGAACAAGGCGTCTTCAATCCCGAATCCCTGAACAAGATCTATCAACTCACCGAGTATGCCAAGACCCTCCGCTGGCCGAGTGAAGAAAACCCCGATAAAAAAGTCGGGGTGGTGGTCAAGGATCTTATTGCACCATCCACCGTGGACAACATCAAACAGGGGGGCTTGGGACAAGTTCAGTTTGAATGGCTGATGAACAAGCCGCCGAAAACCCGTCAGCAGGCCGAGGCCATTCGCAAGGACGCACAGGACATTTCCTTCCTCAACGGCACACTGGTCTCGGAAGACGGAATGGCGGTGGCCTTATACATTCCACTCACATCGAAAGATCTGAGTTACAAGGTATCCCAGAAATTAGAGGAAAAGATTTCCGAGTTCGACGGACCGGAACGGTTCCTGGTGACCGGTCTGCCCGTGGCAGAAGACACCTTCGGGGTGCAGATGTTTAAGCAGATGGCGATTTCCGCCCCGCTGGCCATGCTGGTCATTTTTGTCATGATGTTGTTTTTCTTCCATAAGGTAATCTTGACCCTGCCGTCGGTCTTTTTGGCCATCGTTTGTGCCGTGCAAACCATGTCGCTGTTGGTCATCAGCGGCAACACGATCCACATCATGAGTTCCATGATTCCGATCTTCGTCATTCCGATCCAGGTGCTGGACGACATTCATGTGATCAGCGAGTTTTTTGACCGGTACCGGTCTGTAGGAGATCGCAAAGAAACGCTGATGGAAGTCATGGAAACCCTGTTTTGGCCCCTTCTGTTTACCTCTTTGACTACGACCGCCGGCTTTGCTTCCTTGGCACTTACTCCGATTCCGCCGGTGCAGGTGTTCGGCATCTTCGTGTCGGTCGGTGTCATGCTGGCCTGGATTTGGACCCTCACGTTTATTCCCGCTGCCATCATGCTGTTTCCGGAGCGGTGGCTGAAAGACCTGGCAGGAAAAGGAAAAGAAGAGGCTCACGCCCACCGGGGGCTGTTGAGCCGGGCACTTCCTGCCATGGGGCGTGGCACCCACCGGCGGCCTTGGGTGGTGGTGACGGCGATGATACTACTGATAAGTATTGCCGTGTACGGGATTACACGAATTCGGGTCAATGACAATCCCATCAAATGGTTTGAAGCCGAGCATCCTATCCGGGTGGCCGACCGGATCTTGAACAAGCACTTCGGCGGCACCTATATGGGTTATCTGACCTTCGAGTACAAGCCGGACGAGCCGAATGTGACGCGTTATACCGAAGCGTTGGCCCAGCGTCTGGAGACCCGGGGGAAGGAGCTTCAAGACGTGTCTGGTTCAGAAACGGTCTTTTCCACGCTTTCGAATAAAACCAGAAAATGGGGGGAAACGGTCGGAGCCAAAGAGGCGCTCCTCAACAAACTTCGGGCTTTTGTAGAAGAGCGATACAATGAAGTGGCGTGGGAAGAGGCGCAGGCGTGGGAGGAGGCGTCCTTATTCCTCGACCGGGAGAGTCTCCGCGATCAAGTCTTTAAGCGACCCAAGGTGCTCAGATACATCGACCGGCTCCAACGCGACATGGGAAAAACGGAAGTGGTGGGCAAAGCCAACACCGTCACCGACATTGTAAAAACCGTTCACCGATCGCTTTTTCTCGGTAAACCGGAAGCCTTTAAGATCCCGGATAGTTCCGATGCGGTGGCTCAGACCCTGATTACGTTTCAAAACAGCCATCGCCCCCAAGACCTGTGGCACTTGGTCACGCCGGATTACGAACGTACCAATCTATGGTTTCAGCTAAAAAGCGGTGACAACCAGGATATGCAGACACTGACAAAAGAGGTGGCGCAATACCTTGACGAAAAGCCGCCCCCCGTTGAGTTGAAAGCCGACTGGTTCGGCCTCACCTACATTAATGTGGTCTGGCAAGACAAAATGGTTAGCGGCATGTTGGAGGCGTTTCTGGGAAGTTTCCTGGTTGTCCTGCTGATGATGATATTTCTCTACCGTTCCGCCTTGTGGGCCGCCCTTTCCATGATTCCTTTGCTGGTGACCATCGGGTTGATCTACGGGGTCATCGGTCTGATCGGAAAAGACTATGATATGCCTGTGGCGGTGCTGTCTTCATTGAGCCTGGGCCTGGCGGTAGACTATGCGATCCACTTTCTCTCTCGTAGCCGTGAAATCCGCGGCAACGCCGGATCCTGGGCGGAGGCGATTCCCCACGTATTCGGAGAGCCCGCACGAGCGATTTCCCGCAATGTCATCGTGGTGGGTATTGCTTTTCTTCCCCTTTTGGCCGCCCCACTGGTTCCTTATCAAACGGTCGGTATCTTCATCGCGGCCATCTTATTTACCGCCGGGGTGGCCTCGCTCTTTGTTTTGCCGGCTGCCATCACGCTACTGGAGGGGTGGTTATTTCCGATTTCAGACAAGAGAAAATCAACTTGCAAGCTGGGCACGGGGATAGTCGCCGCGCTAACCGCAGCGGCGTTGATCGTCGTCAATGTTCGTCAATTTGTCGATGTCGGATGGACGGATATCACCTGGATCAGTGTCGGTGTCATTTTACTGATGATGTTGAGCTGTTGGCTGACGTCCAGGCGGCGCTCGTGCCGTACGTGAGGGAAAGGAGACGTATTATGAGGTTATCACAAAGGTCCAAGGGGTGTTATTGCACACTACTTGTCGTGTCGGTGAGTTTGCTTTGTTGGGGTGTTGCTTTTGCTCAAGAGACAAAGAGTCCATCGGTCGATGTGATTGTAGAAAAGAGCAACCACATGGCGTATTACCAGGGAGATGATGGCAGGGCGCACATCACCATGACCATTACCGATGAACAGGACCGCAAACGTCATCGAAAGTTCACGATTCTTCGCCGGGATGAGAAAAAAGAAGATGACACCGCCACCCAGAGTGGCGAGCAGTATTATTATGTTTATTTCCATCGGCCGGCCGATGTGAACAAGACGGCCTTTTTGGTCTGGAAACATGTGGGCAGCGACGATGACCGATGGCTCTATCTGCCGGCTCTGGATCTGGTCAAGCGAATCGCCGCCAGCGATGAGCGGACGAGCTTCGTCGGCTCACACTTCTTTTATGAAGATGTTTCCGGACGAGGAACCAAAGAGGACACCCACGAACTTGTGGAAACGACGGATAACTACTATGTGCTCAAGAACACCCCCAAAAAACCCGATCTGGTGGAATTCGCCTACTATAAGATGTGGATCCACAAGAACTCCTTCATACCGATAAAGACGGCGTATTATGACCCAAACGGTGAGATGTACCGCGAGTATAATGTGCTTCAGGTGGATACCATCGAGGGGTTTCAGACGGTGACCCGGGCGACGATGACGGACAAGAAGATGGGCGGGGAAACGGTTATGGAATATGATCGTGTATCCTATGATGTGGGATTGCCCAAAGATATCTTCAGTGAACGCTATTTGCGAAATCCACCCAGAAAATTTTTGCGATGAGAAAACTTGTTTTTACAACCCTCTTGGTTGGGATCGCTATGTTCTCAAGCCACGCCGTTGGTGGGCCGGGTTCGGAACCTGCTTTGCCGTCAGGGTTGGAAAGTAAGGAGGACGAACCGCAGAGCAAGTTGCCGAGTCTACCTGCAGGCCTGGGAACGTCGGCGGACGAAAAGGAGCCGGCGGGACAACAACGAGACATGGGCCCCGAGGAACCGTGGATCGACTTGCATGGATTTGTGGAAGCCCGGGGAGGGCTTCGTACCCGGAGTGATCCGCATGAGCCGGACACCGCCCTGGCAGAGATTCGGTTTCAAGTGGAAGCCGAAGAGATGTATCAAGGAGCGGTATTTCACGGAAAAGTCGATTTTCTTTATGATACCGTTGTACCCAGCCAGGCCGTCGACTTGGATCTGGGCTACGGATGGTTCGACGTGAGGGCGGCGTCCGTCCTGCTCCGACCAACAGAGTATTTGGACGTGCAGGGGGGGCGTCAGATTCTAACCTGGGGAGTGGGAGACCTTATTTTCATTAACGATCTGTTTCCCAAAGACTGGAATTCGTTTTTCCTGGGAAGAGATGCGGAGTATCTCAAAGCACCGTCCGATGCTCTCAAGGCCGCATTTTATGCCGACTGGGCCAATCTGGACATCGTATATACACCGGCCTTCGATTCCGACCGATATATCGACGGACGGATGATTTCCTACTACAATGACCAAACCATGGCGGTGGCCGGACGTAACGCCGTCGTTAATCCGGAAGAGCGAAATCGATGGTTTGAAGATGATGAACTGGCGCTTCGTATCTATCAAAATATCGATGCCTATGAATTGGCCCTTTATGGGTATGTGGGCTACTGGAAGAGTCCGAACGGATTCGACCCGGTTTCCGGTCGGGCGACCTTTCCCCGATTATCCGTCTACGGGGCCAGTGCGAGAGGGCCGGTTTTGGAAGGTATCGGGAGTCTGGAGATGGGGTTTTACGACTCGCGAGATGACCGGGACGGCAATGACCGCAATGTTCGAAACAGTGAAACCCGATTTCTGGTCGGTTATGAACAAGAGCTGGCAAAGAATCTCACCGGCGGCGTGCAATATTACCTGGAGTACATGTCGGACCATGATGAATATGAAGAGAGCCTACCCTCCGGGTTTCCCGGCCGAGACGAGGTCCGGCACGTATTGACCCTGCGATTGACCCGACTTTTGATGAATCAAAATCTTGAACTCTCCTTTTTCGGCTACTATTCGCCCTCCGATGAGGATGCCTACGTACGTCCTTCCGTCCATTACAAGGTGGACGATCACTGGTCGGTTTCCACCGGTGCCGGCGTCTTCTTTGGGCGGCAGGACCACACGTTCTATGCCCAATTTGAAAACAACAGCAATATCTGGGCAGCCGTTAGATATGCCTATTAGCCTGGTGCCGGGGAATTCCCCTTGCCGGGCGGTCGTAGAGAAAAAAAGTATATTATCAGCTTGTTATATGTTCGCTGGGCAAAATGCTTAGAAACAGAGTCGGTTTTATGGTATGAGTGATGAATGGAAGAAAAGACGAATCCGAAAAGCTGGTTGTCAGCGAAGTATTCCCACTTTTTGTAGACCCTGCGGTTTTGGAGAAAAGAGATGTTACACGTCGAAGATTTACAGGTAAAGCTGGAAGACAAAGAAATTTTGCGGCATATCGATTTGGAGATCGGGGTGGGAGAAACCCATATACTGTTTGGGCCCAACGGCTCCGGGAAGACCTCTCTGCTGATGACGATTATGGGATATCCCCAGTATCGGGTCACCGGCGGCAAGATCGTGTTCAAGGGCGAAGATATCACGCATATGCCGATCAATGAACGGGCCCGGTTGGGCATCGGCATGTCCTATCAACGCCCGCCCACCATCGATGGGGTGAAAACCCGGCAGATGGTGGAGATCTGTGCCTCCGATGCCGTGGATGTGGAAGCACTCGCCAAGGCGGTCAATTTTTCGGACTTTCTGGAACGCGATATCAATGCCGGTTTCTCCGGGGGGGAGATCAAACGCTCCGAGTTATTGCAGCTGATGTCCCAAAAAGCGGACCTCCTGCTTTTCGATGAGCCTGAATCCGGTGTAGATCTAGAAAATATTTCGCTCATTGGAAACTCGATCAGCCAGTTGTTGCAAAGAGAGTTCAAGATCAGTCCGCAAAAGAGCCAAAAGGAGATGCATCAGGAAAGAACCCGAATGGGTTTGATCATTACCCATACGGGGTTTATCTTGGATTACATTACCGCCGACAAGGGGCAAGTGCTCTACAACGGTGTATTGACCTGTACAAGCAATCCAAGAGAAATATTTAGATGTATCAGTCGAGTGGGATATGAGGAGTGTGTCAAATGCACATTTTAGATGAAAAGGCGAAAAAGGCGATCAACAAAAAGGCGGCATTGGGTACGGATATCGATTTGGCAGACTATGACTCCCAACCGGTGTCACACGATTATTTGGAGGATCTCACCAGCCTGACTGAAGAAGAGAAAAATCGATTGATTATGGCCGGCATCGATACCACTGAAAAGGGACGATCCGGGACATATATTCAAAAAGATTCCACCGTGATCCACAGTCACGCCAAACAGGACGGTTTGGAATTAATCCCCATACGAAAAGCCCTTGAGCAGTATGACTGGGTGAAAGACTATTACTGGAAGCTCGCCTCGGTGGATACGGATAAGTATACCGCACGGGCGAAACTCGATCTGCACGACGGCTATGTGATTCGCGCCCTTCCGGGGAGCCGTGTGGTCTATCCGGTGCAGGCATGTCTATATCTGGAAAAACACGGCTTGAGTCAAAACGTGCATAACATAATCATTGCGGAAGAGGACTCGGAACTGCATATCATAACCGGTTGTGCAACAGCGCCCCACCTAAAAAAAGGGTTGCATGTGGGGATCTCCGAATTTTTTGTCAAGAAGAACGCCAAGCTCAGCTTCACCATGATCCACAATTGGGCTGAGGATATGATGGTTCGGCCCCGGTCGGTCGGCCAAGTCGAGGAAGGGGGTCTGTTTCTAAACAATTACATCTGTATGAAGCCGGTTAAGTCCCTTCAGACGTATCCCACCACCCATCTGGTCGGCAAGGGGGCCGTGGCGCGGTTTTACAGCCTTGTGGTGGGTAGTAAAGGTTCGGAAATCGACGTGGGGGGGCGAATCTTTTTAAAAGAACCGGAAACGCGGGCGGAAATCGTGGCGCGAGCCATTACCAACGGGGCGGACGTGGTTGCCCGTGGAGATCTCGTCGGCGAGCAGCCCGGCGTGAAAGCGCATCTGGAATGTCGCGGGCTGATCTTAAACGGGGGCGGCATTCATGCGATACCGGAACTTCAAGGCAAAGCGGAGGGGGTGGAGATGTCTCACGAAGCCGCCGTGGGTAAAATCGCCCAAGAAGAAATCCTCTATCTCATGTCCCGTGGTCTTAGTGAAGATGAGGCGACGGCCACCATCGTTCGTGGCTTCTTGAGCGTGGACATTCCGGGGCTCCCACCGCAGCTCAAGTCTCAAATCGATAAGGCCGTGGAACAAAGTGACCAGGATATGATGTAATATGTGTGCTATGGCTGTATAGGAGGGACCAATGGCCAAGACGGAAAAGCGCAAGGAACTCAATGTCCATGAAGTAACGTCATGTAACGCGACGGCTCAGATGTTGGAGAAGGCCAAAGCTGATGGGGTGGAAACGGCGTTTGACCGGGCCGCCACGATGAAGGCCTGTCCGATCGGGGCTGACTCCGCCTGTTGTAAACACTGTTCTATGGGGCCCTGTCGGTTGAATGCCAAGGACCCCTACGGCAAGGTGGGGGTGTGTGGGGCTACGATCGACACCATTATGGCCAGAAACTTCGCCCGGATGGTGGCCAGTGGCGCAGCGGCGCATACGGACCACGGCATGAGTATGCTTGACGTATTCAGAGAGGTGGTGGAGGGAAAACTCACCGAGTACAAGATCAAAGATACGGACAAACTGAAAAAAGTGGCTCAGTCCGTAGAAATCGATACGGAGGGTCGTGACGCAAAGGAGATTGCGGAAGACTTATACAAGGAATTGGAGCGGACCTACATGCAGGTGGAAGGAGAGATTCCGTTCGCCAAGCGGGTGCCGCCCGCTACTTTGGAAACCTGGCGAAAACAGGGGATTGTTCCCCGCGGATCGATGCGGGAAATCATGGAACTCATGCACCGGACTCACATGGGCGTGGATCAGGATTACGAGAATATTACCCGACAGTGCAGCCGCACGGCCTTGGCGGACGGTTGGGGTGGCTCGATGGTGGCCACCGAGATTTCCGACATTCTCTTTGGCACGCCGGTACCCACGGCCGGGGATGTCAATATGGGCGTTTTGGAAAAGAACCAGGTCAATGTGATTATCCATGGTCATGAGCCGAACCTGTTTGAGTCCATACTGGCGTCGGCAAACGACCCCAAATTTCTTGAGTCGGCTAAAAGTGCCGGGGCGGAAGGAATCAACCTGGTGGGGATGTGCTGTTCGGGGGCGGAGATGTTGTCCCGCCATGGGATTCCCCACGCCGGCAATTTCATGTCCACCGAAGCCATCTTGATCACTGGGGCGGTGGATGCCATGGGGGTGGACGTACAATGCATCAAACAGAGTTTGAGCAAGGTGGCCCAATGCTACGGCACCAAGTTTTTCACCACCAATCCCCGGTGTCACATAGATGGTGCCGAGCATATCGAATTTGAGGAACTGAGTCCCCGCAAGTGTACGGATCGAATTATGGAATTGGCCATCGAACGGTTCAAAAATCGCCAGATTCCCGTAGACATTCCGGAGGACCGAAACGAAGGGATTCACGGATTTTCTCACGAATATATCAATTATATGTTGGGCGGGAGTTTCCGATCTTCCTATACGCCGCTTAATGACAACATTATTAATGGCCGTATCCGTGGGGTGGCGGGTGTCGTTGGATGCACCAATCCCCGGGCCAAACAGGACTGGGTCCATGTGGAGTTGGTAAAGGAACTTATCAAGAACGATGTTTTGGTTTTACAGACCGGGTGTTCTCAAATCGCCTTGGCCAAACAGGGATTTTACCGTCCCGAGGCCGCGGAGATGGCGGGCGCGGGATTGGCGGAAGTTTGTGAAACGGTGGGTATGCCGCCGGTTCTGGGATGTGGATCCTGTGTGGACAACAGCCGCATTCTCATTGCTGCCAGTGAAATGGTTCGTGAGGGCGGGTTGGGCAATAGCATTGCCGAACTCCCGGCTGCGGGTGCGGCACCGGAATGGATGAGTGAAAAGGCCATTTCGATCGGCCACTATTTTGTGGCCTCCGGGGTCTATACGGTCTTTGGAGTTACCTTTCCCATTGTGGAGAAAACCCGTTTCCACGAGCTGCTGTTCGGCGGCCTCGAGGAGCAGGGCATGGGCAAGTGGGGGTTCGCGCCGGATCCCCAGGAGATGGCGCGACTGATGATCGCTCATATTGACGATAAGAGAAAAATTCTGGGTATCGATAAGGCGAGAGAACGGGTCTTGTTTGACATGGCGGCCCGCCGGGAGATGTAAACCGCAACGGGTCGAACGAGGTAGCCGAGTAGCGCTTTGGGAGAGTATATCATGTTTGTTCTTGGGTTGCAGGGAAGCCCTCGAGTGAAGGGGAACACGGGTATTGCCCTTTCGACGTTTCTTGAAACCGCCGAGCAACTGGGCGCCGAATGTCGGCGTGTGGATGTGTCGAGAGAGAAGATCACCCCCTGTGTGGAGTGTGGGACCTGTGAGCGGGAAGGGTTTTGTCCGATTGACGATGATATGCAGAAGATGTATCCGCTTTTGCGTCGTGCCGACCTCGTGGTCATGGCCACGCCGATATTCTTTTATGGCGCCACTGCATACATGAAGGGGCTTATTGATCGAACCCAGGCCCTTTGGGCCAGGAAATACGTTCACAAACTCGACGATCCCAAAAGGGACTTTCGTTCAGGATTACTTTTGTCCCTGGGGGCGACCAAGGGAAAGAACCTCTTCGAGGGGGTGAGCCTTACGGCGAAGTACTTTTTTGATGCCGTCGGCGCCCGTTTTGACGCATCTCTCACATTCAGAAAGATTGAGGCCGCCGGGGATATCGCCCGTCATCCCACGGCATTGGACGATGTTCGAAAAAGGGCTGAGCAAATGGTGGCCCCCTTTTTGAAGCGGAAGAAGGTTGTCTTCGTTTGTACCCAAAACGCGTGTCGTAGCCAGATGGCGGCCGCCTTTGCCGAGCAAATGGCGGGAGACAAGATTGAAGCCCATAGTGGCGGCGATTCCCCTGCCGATCAGGTGGATCCGATTATGCAACAAGTGATGAGTGAAACGGGCGTGGACATGGGGTATGCCAGGCCGAAATCCCTGGAGACGGTTGTCGGTCGTGTCGGCGTGCCCGATCTGGTGGTTACCATGGGGTGTGAACAGGGGTGTCCCGTCTTCGCCGATTCGCCCATGGAAGTATGGGATTTTGCCGATCCGGCGGGAGAGCCGATTGAGTTCATGCGAGAAACGCGCGACAAGATCGCCGAAAAAGTCAGGGACTTGGTTGGGAGTTGAAAGGGTGGGGAATCAAGGGTCTCTAGAGGCCTTGGACAGTTAGGCGCATTGAAATTTGAAGCGGCCCCAACGCTTGTAGGTCAGGTTAGGCCGCCGGGCGTTACCTGACAAATAAACTATTGGAAAGGAGTGTGAGACATGGACAAGTATGTATGTACGGTATGTGGTTATGTGTATGATCCGGCCCAGGGGGATCCGGACAACGGTATCGAGCCGGGGACCAAGTTTGAAGATCTCCCGGCGGATTGGACCTGTCCCGTGTGTGGAGCGGCCAAAGAGGATTTTGAAAAGGAGTAGGAGCATAGGGGATCCGCATAAAAACAACGGGCATTTGTCCTTTACACGAATTGAGTTTGAGGAGTAAGGAGTTTTCTGATGAGTGATCGAGAAGTAAAGATCTACAGCTCGCCGACTTGACCGCACTGTAAGCGAGCGAAAGAGTTCCTGTCGCAAAAAGGTGTTGAGTTTATCGATTACGATGTCACATCGGAGAGGGCGGCGCTTGAGGAGATGCGCACGATCTCGGGCGGGGCCCTCAGGGTTCCCGTGATATCGGTGTGTAATCAAGTGATGGTCGGATTTGATCAAAAGAGCCTGGAGCAGGCCATTATGTGCCTTGAGGGAAGTTCGTCTCTGGGAGCCGATTGATACGAATTGCGCGGAGGTATGGTGGGGCGTATAAAAATATATGCTTCCGAGGGATGCCCTTTCTGCGATCGTGCCAAATCCTTTCTGAAGGAAAAAGGCATTCCGTTTGATGCGATAGCGGCTCCATACGAGTCCCAGGGGTGGGCACAGATGAGGGAGGAAACCGGAGGCGGGCGCTTGCCGCAGATCCTGGTTTCCGGCCAACCGATCGGTGGGTACAGTGATCTGGTCAATTTGGAGGCCACAGGGGCCTTGAGCAGATTGTTGGGAAGTGAGGAGCAAGGGTGGGTGGACACCCTGTATGACGTCATTATCATCGGCGGCGGTCCAGCGGGGCTCAGTGCCGCCGTTTATGCCGCCCGTAAACTACTGAAGACCCTGATTTTGACTCAAGACATCGGCGGGCAGGTTACCTGGACCTACGATGTCGACAATTATTTAGGGTTTACTCAGATGGACACGGCGGATCTCGTCACCCGGTTTGAGGAGCACGTCGACAAATACCGCTTGGAGAAACAGGTGGGTGTGAACGTCGCCCGCATGGTTGTGGCGGGCAAGATCAAGCAGGTGATGACGTCGGAAGACGAAATCTATTTTGCCAAAACGGTGATTATTGCTACGGGCAAGCGTCCCAAACGACTGGGGGTGCCCGGCGAAAAGGAGTTGACGGGGATGGGCGTGGCGTATTGCGCTACCTGCGATGCGCCCCTGTTCGCCGGTCTCGATGTGGCGATCGCCGGGGGCGGGAATTCCGCTCTGGAGGCGGCGCTGGATCTTTCCAAAGTGGCCGACCGGCTCTACCTGATATCTCTTACCTCCTTGACCGGGGATCAGGTCCTGCAAGACAAAGTCAGCCATTCGAACAAGGTCGAGGTGTTTGTCGAGTATGAAGTAATCCGGATTTCGGGCGAGTCGAATGTAGAGGCAGTCGAGATCCGGTCGGTGAACGGGGGGGAAGTAAAGACGCTGGCCGTGGCGGGGATCTTTGTTGAAATCGGTCTGCGTCCGAATTCCGAGATGGTGGTGGACACGCTCAACGTAAACGGTGTGGGAGAAATTGTGGTGGATGCCGAATGTCGTACCGGATTGGCGGGGGTGTTTGCCTGCGGCGATGTTACGAGTGTGCCGTTTAAACAGATTGTGGTGGCTGCCGGAGAAGGCGCAAAAGCGGCGCTTTCAGCTTATACGTATATTATTAACCAGAGGTGACCAGGGTGATTCAAGTTTTGCACCCAGTACAACGCTTTTCGTCTGGTGCGGAAAGGAACTCCGCTTCACTCGGGCCTACAATTCCGTCAAGCGGTTCCCGAAACATGATGGCGCCCAAAGGATGAAGAAAACGACTCGGAAGTGGAAAAAACGCAAGGAGGACCTCCGGCAACTCCTTCGTGGCCCTGATTTCTCTCAGGCCCTGTCGGCGCTTCTTCAGAAGCCTCCGCGACAGGTGATCAATCCCCTTATTTCCCTTTTTCTGACAGGTGAAGAGATAGTCCGGTGGCGGGCGATTACGGCGGCGGGGCGTGTGGTCGCCGATTTGGCTGATCAGGATATGGAAGGGGCTCGGGTGATCATGCGTCGGTTTATCTGGATGTTGAACGATGAGTCCGGAGGGATTGGATGGGGGGTACCGGAGGCGATGGGGGAGGTGGTGGCTGTTGACGACCGGCTGGGAGAAGAGTTCGCCGACCTTTTGGTTTCTTATGTTTGTCCGGAACGCAACTACCTGGAGTATGAAGCCCTTCAGCGGGGGGCCTTGTGGGCGATCGGGCGAGTGGCCGAAGTAAAGCCTCACCTGGTGGAAGAGGGGAAGGATTGCGTGATTCCCCACCTGGCGTTTCAGGATGCTGCCGTCAGAGGTCTGTCCGCTCGGGCCGCAGGGTTGATGGGAGTTGAAGCGGCACGGGAGAACCTAAAAGGGTGTCTGGACGATGACCGAGAAATTTCACTTTTTGTCGACAACGCACTGGTGGCGTTCACGGTGAGCGGACTTGCGCGAGCAGCATTATCCAAGCTTCCTGATGGTTTGGCATGAGGCTTTCCCGTTGTGTCTTCAGTCATGATTTCGCTCGTCTTGCCATGGGAGCTCTTGAGGCGTCGCATGTTTCCATTCTTCCACGATCCGTCTTGCCTCCGGTAAATCAGCATCGGAAACCCGGATTACGCCCCACCCGTATTGCGATTGGAAAAGGCCATCATATGCCGTATCATGAAACGATTGTATCTCTGCATGTATGCCCTGTTCTTCCAAAAGTGACTTGATTGCGTTTGCTTCCGCCTCGTTTTCCGGTTGCACCAAATTTTTCACCGTTTGTTACCTCCCCCGCCCTTTCCCCGGCGTTGAGATTCCCGGGTTTGATGACCGCGAATGGGTCTATTATGGTATGGTCTTTAATCCGGTGTCAAGGAAGCATACACTGACGGTTATGGAACTATCCGTTATTATACCCACCTTCAATGAAGAACGGTATCTTCCCAAAACCCTGGCGGCGTTGGGGGATGAGGCGTTCGAGATTGTGGTTGTCGACGGGGGAAGCGCGGACAAGACCGGCGGCGTCGCCCGGGATCATGGGTGTGATGTTTTGGTTTCCCCCAAGTCACGGGGGGCTCAACAACGTGCGGGGGCATCGTACGCCGCCGGCGATACCCTCGCTTTTGTTCATGCCGATACCCAACTTCCCAGCACCTATGGCCGGTTTATTGAAGGTGCACTTTCCGATCCGAAGATCGCCTTTGGGGCCTTTCGTCTCGCAATCGACCCGCCCTCCCTGGGGCATTGTCTCATCGCCGGCTGGGCCAATCTAAGGTCCAAGCTGTTTACGCTCCCGTACGGCGATCAGGCGATATTCGTCCGTCGGGACACCTATTTTCAGGCAGGTGGATTTCCGGATTGGCCGATTATGGAAGATGTCGGGCTGGTGGAACGGTTGAGACAACTGGGAGGGTTCAAGCTCGTCGATGGATTCGTCCGGACTTCGGCACGGCGGTGGGAGAACGAGCAAGCCCTTTTTACTACGGTGAGAAACTGGTCGATGATCCTGAGATATTTGGCAGGGGTATCGCCTCACCGGTTGGCAAGGCATTACTCGGACAAGCGATAAATAGGGCCTTCTTTTCCAACTAAATTGGATAAGAACCTTAAAAACTACGATTTCTTCTTTTCGTCCGTCCGGTCCATGCGGGCACGCAGAAGATCGCCCAGGGTGCCCATGGAACCGGAACCTTGGTTCTGCGCTACATATTTTTGGTACGCCTCGCTTTGTTGCACCTCTTTCGTGGGCAGTTCAAGGGACAGGCGTTTTTGTTTGGCGTCCAAACGACTGATCTTGACCTCGACGGCCTGGTTTTCCGCCAACACCTCCTTGGGATGATGGACGTGCTTTTCCTTGCCGAGTTCCGAAATGTGCAGGAGTCCGTCTACTCCCGGTTCAAGAGTGACGAAAGCCCCGAATGGGGCCAGTCGGGCGACGGTACCCGTATGGAGTGAGCCTTCGGGATAGCTGGCCGGAACGTTTTCCCACGGGTCGGTTCGGGTTTCTTTGAGGCTGAATGAAAACTTGTCATTCTCCCAGTCCAAGGACTTGGCAACCACGTCCACCTCCTGTCCTACACGCAAATGGTCGTGGATATCCTCAACGCGGCCCCAGGATATTTCCGATATGGGAATCAGGCCCTCGAGGCCGCCGATGTCTACAAATGCGCCGAACGAGGCGATGGAGGTGATGGCTCCCGTTACGGTCATGCCCTCATGGAGTGTTTGTCGAAGGGCTTTCTTGGCCTCTTCGCGCTGTTCCTCCAAAATGACTCGGCGAGAGACAACGATATTACGGCCTCCCTTTTCAAACTGGACGATCTTAAAAGTGAGGCTCTTCCCGATGTATTTGGCCGGGTCTGCTATCTTGTGGATGGCCATCTGAGAGTAGGGACAAAAGACCCGAACATTTCCACCTATTTTAATGGCGAAGCCGCCCTTGATCTCTTTTTCTATTACTCCGTCTAAGGGGATACCACTGTGATAGGCGTCCCCCAAGTGATCCGTCAAGGCGTCCGTTCCCCCTGTCTCCATCGTAAGCCGGGTCGTAAAGCGCATGGGGTGACGAGGGGAGGGTAGAAAGAACGCCTGTAGGGTATCTCCCTCTCGGACCGTGATCTGCGCTTCTCCATTCATAAGCTCATTGGTTCCGACGTAGCCGTCCGCCTTTCCGCCGAAGTCAATAAACGTCCAGTCTTGGGTGACTTGGGTGATGACGGCTTCTACCTTGTCTCCCGGATCAAAAACCGCCGGGTCCCCCATGCCTTGTTCCAAGAGCGCTTCAAAATCTTCTTCCGCCGGCTTGTTTACGGGATCCTCTTTGTCTGTTTCGTCCATCCAATCCCTCCGTTGTTTCGGCTTATGACGTGAGTAGGAATTATACGGTTTTTGGGGGCTCATGTCCACCGGTCTTGTTGCCCTTGGCGCGCCCCAAGGCGATAAGACCGCTCACTCGAGAGACGCGTGCTTGGGGTGTTTTTGTTCGGTGTTGGGGCGAAACGCCCCGGCCGGTTTTTAATCGTTTTGGGGGTGCTAACTGACACGGATGGAATAAAAACAGAATATCAAAAGGTTAGGCCTCGTGAGCGGAAAGCTTACAGGCCCTGTTTCGTTGGCACGGAACTGGTATTCAGTGGGAAGTAGACTATTGCTTGCAGTATCGATTCAACAGATTCTTTTCAACAAGGGGGACAGGATGGATATCGACGCACTGATGATGAGTGGCGCCTTGGAAAGAGCGGCCAAAACAACCCCTGAGTTTGGGCAAGACAGGGCCCTGCTGATTCCCCTTCTCCATCGACTCCAAGATGAGCTGGGCTATCTGGCGCCCGAAGCACTGCAAGCGCTTGCGCGAAGATTGTCTATTCCGTTGGCGGAGGTATACGGAGTGGCCAGTTTCTATGATCAGTTCCACTTTTCACCCAGAGGCAGGACGGTGGTGAAGGTCTGTATGGGTACGGCTTGTCATGTGAACGGGGCCTCTGAGGTGCTATCCCGCCTCCAGGATCGTTTCCGGGTTGCAGTCGGCGGTACCACCCCGGATCTGGCCATGACCTTGGAAACGGTGAGTTGCATCGGGTGTTGTGGGTTGGCTCCCGTCATCTCTGTTAACAGCGACGTGGTAGGAGAGCTCTCCAGCGAAGGGGTCGGTCAAGTGATTCAAAGAATCATCAATACATGAGGCTTGGAAGATGACATATGCAATGAGCGTACAGGAACTCGACAGCTGGCGCCAATATTTAACCGATGAGGTCTTTCCTCCGGACGGGGAACGCATTCGGGTCTGTACGGGGACCGCCTGTCTGGCTTTGGGTGCCGGCCGGTTGGTTGAGGGTATTGAGGCGGAAAACAAACGGAAAGGCTCCCATGTCGCGGTAACCAAAACGGGGTGTCAAGGGCTTTGCCAGAAAGGGCCTCTGGTGCAAATCGACCCCAAAGGGTATTTCTATCAGCGGGTCAAAGAATCGGATGCTTCCGCGTTGGTTACCAATGGCCTGTCTGCCGGGCCGCCGATAAGGCGTCTGCTCTATATGGATCGGGACACGTCGGAGCCGTGCGAGCGGCTGTCTTCTATCCCTTTTTACAGAAAACAGGACCGCATCGTCCTTAGAAACAACGGGCACATTGATCCGACTAACATCCGGCACTATATAGCCGCGGGTGGATATGCCGCCATCCAGAAGGCGCTCCGGTCCATGAGTCCCGATGACGTTCTCCGAGAGGTCGAGACGGCCTATTTACGGGGCAGAGGGGGGGCGGGATTCCCGGCGGGTACCAAGTGGCGGCACACCAAGAAGGCGCCGGGAGATGTGAAGTTTGTCATTGCCAACGGAGACGAAGGGGATCCCGGGGCGTTTATGGATCGAGCCATTATGGAGGGCGATCCGCACAGCCTGATCGAAGGGATGCTCCTGTGTGCCTACGCTATCGGGGCATCGTACGGTTTCATCTATGTGCGTCATGAATATCCACGGGCGGTGAAGAATCTGAGAATCGCCATTAATCAAGCGGAGGAGTTGGGCTTGCTGGGCGAGAATATTCTGGGGACCGGGATTTCCCTGCACCTGGACATCCGGGAGGGGGCGGGGGCGTTCATATGTGGTGAATCGACGGCCCTGGTGGCGTCCATCGAGGGGGCAAGGGGGTTTCCCAGACCCAGACCGCCGCGGCTGTCCAATCCGGGCGGCGGGGTTTGGGGGTATCCCTCCAATCTGAATAACATCGAATCGTATGCGTGCCTTCCACCCATCATTGAAAAGGGCGGAAAATGGTTCAGCCGTATCGGGGTCCGGACGTCCCCGGGTACCAAGGTCTTTGCCCTTACGGGAAAAGTGGTCAACACGGGTCTGGTCGAGGTTCCGATGGGGATCACCTTGAGGGAGGTCATTTTCGACATCGGCGGCGGTATACAAGGGGGAAAGCGGTTTAAAGCGGTACAGACCGGGGGACCTTCCGGAGGCTGTATTCCGGAGAAGCATCTGGATATGCCGGTCGACTTTGATTCTTTGAATAAGGTGGGATCCATGGTCGGTTCCGGCGGCATGGTTGTTCTCGACGAGGACACCTGTATGGTCGATGTGGCCCGGTATTTCCTCGCTTTCACCCAAGCGGAGTCGTGCGGGAAGTGTCCGCCCTGCCGGATCGGAACCTATCAAATGCTCCAACTCCTGGAAAAAATCAGCCAAGGCCGGGGGGAACAAGGAGACATCAAACGACTGGTCGAATTGGGGCGCTTCGTTCAGGAGGGCTCGCTGTGCGGCCTGGGACAGTCTGCGCCCAACCCGGTTTTAAGTGCTGTCAGATATTTTCGAGAAGAGTATCGGGAACACGTATATGACCGATACTGTCGGGCCGGGAGTTGTAAAGGGACCGGTTTTTTCGTGATAAACGTCGGTGAATGTCTCCGATGCGGCTTTTGTGAAGATGCCTGTGGCTTCGACGCTATAAAGGTTGTCAAAGACGCCTATTTCGTGGACCAGGCGTACTGTACAAAATGCGGGGCTTGCTATGATGCCTGTCCCGTCGATGCGGTTCGCATCCTGAAAAAGAGGCAATTTGAGCTTACCGAAGAATTCAAGATTCCGGCTGAGAGTCTGGAGGTCATCGAAAGGAGAGTGCATATGACACTGCGAGATGTTTTGGAATCGAAGCCGTCGGTCGTATATACCGTTTCACAAGGCACCCGCATCTCGGAGGCCGTCAGGCTGATGGTGGATAAAAATATCGGGGCGATCCTGGTTGTGGATGAAGATGACCAACTGGTGGGTATTTTTACCGAAAGAGACGTGGTTCATCTCACAGCAAAAGGGGTTGCTTTTGGGAATCGCCCGATTAGTAGCGCAATGAGTCGAGACCTGATTACATTTAAGGCGTCCGTGGACGTAAGCGCCGCAATGTCCGTGATTTCGGATCATAAGAAGAGACACCTTCCGGTGGTGGAGGACGATAAGATCGCGGGCATTATTACCTATAGAGATTTGGTGTCCTATCTCCTGCCGGAGGTGGTTTATATGGCGCGTGAGATCTATTGAGGTGATGTGTGGAGCCAAAGAAACGCACAATTGATGCCCGACTAAGAGCAGTGGCGGAGGAAAAACGCTGTCCCGTCCAAAGGTGTATCGCCTATGTGGATCGGTTTCTTTCAGAGGTCATGTGTGGCAGGTGTTTTCCCTGTGCCCTTGGAACCTTTGAGGCAAAGACCAGGCTGGCTCGGATCGCCGACGGACGGGGGGACCACCAAGATTTGGCTGCCCTCCGATATATTGCGGAAAATATGCGGGTGGGTTCATTGTGCAAGAAGGGCGGAAACACGGCCGCCTATTTGTTGGAATGTATGGCATATGATGCCTTTGCGGCGCATACGGAGGGGAAGTGCTCGGACCGGGTATGTGAGGCGTTCATCGAGTATCGGATTGTTCCCGATAGGTGTACCATGTGTGGTGAGTGTAAGGCGGTGTGTGCATACAATGCCATTTTGGGTATGGAGAAAACAGCATCGTACGACACGGGATTCTCACCTTTTGAGATCCGGGAGAAACGATGCTTCAAAAAGGGTGATTGTCTCGAGGTGTGCCCTGTCGGGGCGATTGTGGTGGCGGACAAGCCGGTGGCGAAGATCGCCGAAGCGAATAGATTGGGTGTACACTGATGTTGCAGGCAATGGATGCGACGGTGTGACAGGGAGGATCAATGGCGGGTTCAATACAACTGACAATGGACGGACAAGTGCTTGAGGTGCCGGAAGGCTTTACCCTAATGGATGCCGCCGAAGAGGCGGGAATCCACATTCCCAACCTCTGTCATTTAAAAGGCTATAAGGGGATCGGGGCCTGCAGACTCTGTCTGGTGGAGGTGGCCGGTTTGAAACGACCCATGGCGGCCTGCACCACGCGAGCCAAGGACGGCATGGAGGTAAGCACGCAAACCGAAGTGCTCCAAAGACACAGGAGGTATGTCATCGATTTGATCCTTTCCATGCATCCCATGGACTGCATGACTTGTACCAAGGCGAGTATATGCAGACTACAGGAATATGCCTACGACCTGGGTCTCAAGGAATCTTCATTTACCCAAAAGCGGTTTGATTTTCCCGTGGCGCAAGATGATGCCTTTATTCGTCGAGACCCCAACTATTGTGTTCTGTGTGGTCGGTGTGTCCGCGTCTGTAAGGCCCAGGGAACGTCCGTCCTCGATTTTTTCGGCCGGGGTGTGGGATCCCGTGTCACCACTGCGGCCGACCGACCGCTTCAAGAATCCGGGTGTACCTTTTGCGGTAGTTGTGTGGAGGTATGTCCCGTCAATGCCATTACCGAGGTCCCTGCCGGCGGATACCGAGGTAGGGAATGGGAGTATGTCCGTTGCCCCTCTATATGCCTGTCTTGTGCCGATGCATGCAGCACGTCGGTAAGCGTCCGGGAGGGCAGGGTGGAAAAAGTCAACGCTTCCGGTGACAGCGATACGGCGAAAGGATATATCTGTGCCGTCGGCCGATTCGGGTTTGACGGTATCGAGGATGATACCCGGGTGAGGTCCCCTTTACAAAAAGTTGACGGGGCGTTTACAGCGGTCGCCTGGGAAGACGCCTTGTCGGTCCTTGTCGAGGCCTGTCAGAAGGCGACAACCAAGGAAATCGTGACGGCGGGAAATCTGTTGAATGAAGATCTACTGACCGTTTGCCGCTTGACCGAGGCGGCCGGCTTTCAGGGGGCGTCTTCGACGGTCGGGTTTTACGGTGATGTGCCGTCGCTTATCGGGGGACAGGTGGATATTCAGGCTGCGGATCTGGTTGTTTTGGTCGGATTGGCGCCGTCCCAATGGGAGAGGGTGTTTCCTGCACTCGACGTTAAGCTGAGGCACATGGTTCGGCGTGGTGCCAAACTGGTGGTCGTCAATGCCGAGGATACACGGATTGCTCAAGTGGCTCACGCAGCCCTTATCGGAGACGAGGTCGCCTCGATTCAGAGCCTGACCCAAATGCTCGATAGCGAAGGAAACGCGGTATCGGTGAACCGCGAAGCCGAGCAAAGGGCGGCGGAAGCGATGGCCCACGCGGCCGGACTTTACGCCCAGGCAAATCGGCCGGTGATCGTGACAATACCGGCTTTCTCCCAGGTGTCTGACGATTTGGCCTCAAAAAAAGGCGAAGTCTTATCCATTGCCTTTGAGGCCAACGGAAAAGGAACGCTCTTGATGGGGATTACCCGGAAGCCGACAATCGATACGGACAGCCCGGAAGTATTGTATGCATTGGGAGACCTGGCCGTCGCGAGGCCGGAGAACGCGGGATTTGTGATCGCCCAATGTTCGCATTTGTCGGGCCTCGCCTGCGAAGCGGACATCGTGCTCCCCGTTACTACCGTGTACGAAAGTCATGGTACGATCGTGGACTATGCAGAAAGGCTGCGTACCGTTTCCCCTGTCATTGCCCCCTATGCGGCGTCGCGTCTTCACAGAGAGATCTTACAGGAAGTAGCGCAACGGCTGGGGTGTGACGTCGGAGCGGCTACCACCGAAGACGTCGTAGAGCAGGTCGAAAGGTTTCAATCCGGGGAATCCGCCTCCCGATCGGTTGAAAAACGAACGGATTTTCTTTGCGATCCAAACAGTTCGGTGTTGGGTCTCCATCTGCCTGCGGCTTGTAGTCCGCGCCTGTCCACCCTAACTGACCCGCATACAAAGGAAGAGATTGCCGAAGCCGTGTGACGGTATCGGGCATTGCGGGACCCCGTTTGCCGGCCCGTCATATAAGCTCTGCACTACCATTGCAGTGGAGCCATTCCAAGATTTCGTCTGCGGCTTGTTCCGCTTCCTGAATATCGAAGCGTTTGATTGCCTCGTTGTATCGGCTTAATTTGGAATCCACCTCGAGCGGCAGGTTGTCCGGCCGTTGAATGGCCAGCTCTCCGAAATCAAAGCGTTTGGGTATATCGAACATCGTTGATGCGACTCCGTTAATCAGGTCATAATTGTACATGGTCCTCCTCCTTGGCTTTATCGCAAGCCCTCCCCGCCCCGACGGGTTGTTACCGTCGATGCAGGGTAGGGCCTAAGTACCGTTTCAAAAAGCACGGCCAATCACTGCCGTATTTTCCATGTCCGAAACCCATGGCGATTTAGTAGCCGCAAGGGCGGCGTCCCTCTCCGCGGCGATGGAAACCCTGCCCGTCGCCTCTCGTGTGGTGCCGACCGTACTTCGCTTTGCCGTGGCCTCGACCAAATGAGGCGTCGGGGGCAACTTGCCGGGCTTCTATATTCTTTTGGAGTCGTTTTTGGGCCATCCGGCCTCTGAGATCACTGATCTCCTTTTGTAACGATTTGGCCTTTTCCAGATCCGGATCGGACCGGTCGAGAAGGATCCCCAGTTCGTCCCTCTTGGTCCAGAGTTCGTGTCGAATGTCTGCGGTGTCGGCGTAGAAATCGTCGTGTAGTGCTTCGAGTCGGGCCTGTTGTTCCTCGGTAAGATTTTGCGGGGTATCAGACCCTTTCCAGCTGGACCCGGGCCCCCATCCGTGGCCCTTGCGGTTTCCGTACCCCGCAAAGGCCGTCACGGCGAAACAAGTTCCCAGTACGACGACTCCCAACGTGGTTATCCATTTTTTCATTTTCTGCTACCTCCTTACTTGTTTGAGTTGTTATTAAATACCGTTTGCCAACCTATACTGGCAAAGTATGTGCCAAGGCGCGTTGCTAGCTGTAACATCTGAATATGTTTGACTAAAAACCGACATCCCACTCGTTGGGCGCGCTTTGACGTTGACGGGGAGCCCCCAAGTGGATACTTTATTCACAGTATCTCTTTTACGTCTGTATCCAGATGGATACAAAATACCCGGACTTGAAGGGAGGCATGGCATGCCTATCCACCCTTTCGGGGTCCTGTTGTGCCTTAATCGGCGGCGAATCCGTTGCGGGCTTTGGGTGGCCTGAAAATTGCTCACGTCACTAGTGGACACAATTAAGGGGGTCGTGGGGGGTCCCTTTGAAAGCGACCGAAATGGCATTTGAGGACGTACGGAAGACGGTAAAAACCCACAGACCCGCAATCGATTGATGAGAAAGACAGAGAAAAGAAGTTTGTGGATGTTGGTGTTACCATGGGCGGTGTTGGGCAGTCTCGCCGTGCTGGCGCCGATCGCCTTTTTCATGGCGGCAAGCAGCATTAACAAGGACAAGGAAAACATGACCCGGCTCTTGGTGGAAAAGGGAGCCGCGCTGATCCGTTCCTTCGAGGCGGGTGCCCGAACCGGTATGATGGGCATGGGATGGAGCGGGATGCAAGTGCAACGCTTACTCGCAGAAACGGCCCGGGAACCCGGTATCGTCTACTTGGCGGTTACGGATGAACGGGGACGAGCGGTGGCGCATAGTGATCCAAGGCGGATTGGAAAAATTCATCATCGGCTCAATGCGAAAGTTGTTCTGGAAACGGAGGATGACGAAAAATGGCAGCGGGTCCGGATGAAAGACGGTACATCGGTATTTGAGGTCTACAGGGCCTTTTCCCCGATCGGAATTACCCGCGATCGCACGAACCTCCAGCGACGTGGTATGTTTATGTCGCGGATGCAATCCTGGGAGTGGGAAAACTTTGGGGGGCCTTTCGACGACAATAGGCCCAATGAGGGCGACTGGTGCCGATTTTACTGGAATCCGCCTCAGGGGCCCCGTCGGCCGGTTCATTTCATATTCGTCGGATTGGAAGTGGCTCCGTTGGAGTCCGCCAGGGCTGAGGCGACCCGAAATACGCTCATGATGTCTGCGGGGGTCCTCTTCGCCGGTTTGGCCGGAATGGTATCGTTGTTTCTTGCCCAGGGGTATAAGCTGGCCCGCCGGTCTTTGGCCGAGGTTCAGGCGTATTCCGACCAGGTGGTGGGCCATCTTCCCATGGGGTTGGTGGCGACCAACGAAAAGGGTCGCGTAGCGGCGTTCAACGACACGGCGGAAACCATTTTGGGCAAGTACCACACGTATGTCATCGGGGAGTCGGCGGAGGACGCATTGCCATCGGAGCTGTGGCGGCTGAGTCGAGAGTTGAAGAACAAGAACACCATTGTGGAGCAAGACATGGAGTGTAAAGTCGGTGCGAATGCCACTGTCCCGCTTCGCGTGAGTGCTTCCGTGGTGCGACGGGAGGCAGGGGCCTTCCTGGGATATGTCTTTATCTTTCGTGACCTCACGGAAGTGCGGCGTTTGGAACAAGAGGTGAAACGGAGTCAGCGGTTGGCCGCTGTGGGTCGCCTGGCCGCCGGTGTGGCCCATGAAATTCGTAATCCGTTGAGTTCCATAAAGGGGTTTGCCACCTATTTCAAGGAAAAGCTCCGGGACGCGCCGGAAGATCAGGAAACGGCGAGGATCATGATCCAAGAGGTGGAACGGCTGGACCGAGTGATCGGGCAATTGCTGGAGTTTGCCCGTCCCAGTCAGTTGTCTACTGCGCCGGTTCGAGTGGCGGATCTGGTGCGGCATTCCTTAAGACTGATCGAGGGAGATGCCCGTTCTCGAGGCGTGGAATTGGAATCGGTCATCCCTGACGATTTGCCGGAGATCAATGTGGACGCGGATAGAATGAGTCAGGTGCTACTCAATTTGTACCTGAATGCCATCCAAGCCATGGCGGACGGGGGCACGATGACGGTGGCGGTGTCTCGAAACGAGGCAAAGAAATCCACGGTGATCAGCATTGGCGACGATGGGCCGGGGATACCGGCACAAGATCGAGAGCGGATCTTTGATCCCTATTTTACCACCAAGGCGGACGGGACCGGTCTGGGTCTGGCTATCGTCCATAAGATTGTCGAGGCCCATGGCGGCGAAATAGACATCGAAAGTGACCCGGGTCGGGGTACGAAGGTGAGCGTGGTCTTGATGGACCGCGGGCGGGAGGATGACGGTCGTGTCTGAGGTGGAAAAGACGATTCTGGTGGTGGACGATGATCCCGGGCACCGGGCCATGCTGCGGACCATACTGGGGGGCTGGGGGTATTCCGTGGCGGAGGCGGCGGATGGTCGAGAGGGTGTCGATAAGGTGTGTGACCGATCCTATGATTTGGTCCTGATGGATGTGCGTATGGTAAAACTCTCCGGCCTGGAGGCCCTGCCGGAAATCAAACGATTCAATCCCGCGATACCGGTAATCATTATGACGGCCTACTCTTCCGTGGAAACGGCCGTGGATGCGCTCAAAAAGGGGGCTTATGATTATCTGACCAAGCCGCTAGATTTTGATGAGCTCCGCCTCGTTATCGAGAGAGCCATGGACCACAGTCGGTTGAAGGAAGAGAATCGGGCGCTCAAAGAAAGTCTGGGGGCCGGATTCGATACAGGTGATATTATCGGCCGAAGCGATGGCATAGTGAATCTGCTGGAAACCGTGGCCATGGTGGCCCCTACAGAGGCGGCGGTGTTGATCACCGGCGAATCGGGTACGGGTAAAGAGCTGCTGGCTACGGCGATACACCGTAATAGTGCCAGACGGAATGGCCCCTTTATCAAGGTAAACTGTGCGGCTATTACGGAGACCCTGTTGGAGTCGGAACTCTTCGGGCATGAAAAAGGGGCCTTTACGGGAGCCGATCGTCGCAAGGAAGGCCGTTTCGCCCTGGCCCACAAGGGAAGTATCTTCCTGGACGAAATCAGTGAAATGTCGGTGGCCATGCAGGCCAAACTGCTCCGGGTGTTACAGGAAAAAGAGATTCAACGGGTGGGCGGGGAGCAGGTTATAAAGGTAGATGTCCGGGTCATTGCCGCCACCAACCGGGATTTGATGGCGCAAATCGATAAAGGTGCCTTCAGAGAAGATCTTTATTACCGCCTGAATGTGGTGACCCTTCCTGTGCCGTCACTTAGAGCGCGTCGCGATGACATTCCGCTTTTGGCACAGCATTTTTTGGATTCATTCGCCGAGAAGAACCGAAAAAAGATTAAGGGGCTTTCCCCGCATGCCATGGATCGAATCATGCGATATGAGTGGCCGGGAAATGTGCGGGAACTCATGAATGCGCTCGAGCGCTGTGTGATTCTCTCCCGTGGCGAGTATATTTCCGAAATGGATTTGCCTCTGTCCATCCAGGCGGATGCCCGTCCGGTTCCGGCAGAGGAACCTCCCGAGCCTGCGGCGGCTTCCGTGGAACTTTCTTTGGAGGAAGTCGAAAAGAAAACGGTACTGGCGACTCTCGATGCCGCGGGAGGTAATAAGAGTGAGACGGCCAGAAGACTGGGTATTACCCGGCGGACACTTCACAAAAAATTGAAAAAATATGGGATGATGTAAGATGTTGAAGGGATTAGCCCGAGATGCACACCGACAATCGAGGCTGTTTCCCGCGCCGGCATCCGTCAAATTGAGCGGATTCCTTTCCAGGGACCGACGGATTCGGGCGTAACGATGGGGGTCGTTTAATCGCGGCTGCCCCTTTGAGGGCTTTCTGGTTAAGCATGTAACCCCTTCGAAACAGGGACGCAGGGCCTTTTAGAGCCATGCCCAGGGCTTCAGACTACAGCCTTCCGAACAATGGGCCGTTCTGGGTAACAAAAACCTTTTCATGATTTCACCTCCTTTACCAATGGTCGACAATCCCTATATCTGCTCGGGCTTGTTTAATTAGTCTATATATATGATTAAGGTATACAATATGGCTTCTTGGGCGGGATGTCAAGTTGATTTTGCGCGGGTCTCAGGAGGGGGCTTTGGTACTTCGGAGGATTCGAAAGACCACCGGAGTGAGTTCTTGTCGTCTTTCCATACGTCGGCTGACCCATCTGGCCATAAGGAGTGCCAGTACCAGACCCAGTAGGGTGAACACAAAAAGGCCGAAATCCCGGTTCAGCCCGATCAGGGTTGACAGACCGTCCGCTGAAAAGGCGCCGACCAGGAGCCCGATGACTGGAAACATATACATCACAAAAAGGCCCTTGAGTCGCGTTTTAGAACTTAGCCTGAACTCGACCCGGTCTCCCACCCGGGCCTGGGCGGCGTTCCGTGCCTTCACACTCACTTTATCCATGCCGGGGATGATATGGCAGTGCCCTTTGTGACTACAGCCTTCGCAGCTGCCCTTGCGTTGGGTCAATACGTGGGCCCATCCGTTTTCAATGCTTTCAACAACTCCCGTTTCGACGGACATATTCATGGGCTTATGTCTCGCTGTGCAGCGTCCGGATCGGCGCCCGCCCCGACAATGCGATCGAGGCCGCAGTAAACGGCCAATCCCCCGTGTTTGTTATCGCAGGCGAGGGTCATGTTCAGTTCGCCGGCCAATTGCACGGCCAAAGCCGTCGGACGCGACATCCCGATGAGGATGGGGATTTTCGCTCGGGCTGCTTTCTGAACCAACTCGTAACTGATGCGGGAAGAAAGAATGCCGAAACAGGCTTTGGCAAGGTCTCCGTTTATCAAGGCCGTCCCGACGGCCTTGTCCAACGCATTGTGGCGACCGACATCCTCCGACATGGCAAGCATTTCCGGGGTTGCATCGAAAAGAGCGGCCGCGTGAGATGCCCGTGTCCTGGCGTAGAGTTTCTGACGTTCTGAAAGGGTTTGCAGACATGCTCGGACACGCTCTGCCGTAAATTGTCCGGCATCGGAAATCGGCCTCAGGGCTTGTTGTAACTCCTTGATCATCTCCTTTCCGCAGATCCCGCAACTGGTCTGACTAACAAAGCCTCGTCTTTCCAGCAGTCGGGAAACCGCATGACGCCGTTTTGAATCGAGCGTGACGGTTGCCACATTGCCTTGCGTATCAGTGCAATAGCCAAAGGTGGCGAGATCGTCCATACTGTCCACAATCCCTTCGGACAAACAAAAACCGGCTACGTGGGCATTCTCCTCTCCCGGGGTACGCATCACGACGGAATAGGGTTTTCCTTCAATATGGATGGACAAAGGCTCTTCCGCGATCAATTCCTGGTCTTCTTGATAAGACGGTTTACCTTCAAACGGCCATACCCTGACCGTTTGCGCCGAACCACCGGGGATTCGGTCAGCCTCTTTCGAAAGATTCAGTGACATGTCGGCAGCCTTTCCGGGAAACGCAGTTGCGACTCGGGAGCGTGTCTCGAGACTGATAGTTTAAGGGGACACCAAAAAAAGCGCTATTCCTTACTCTGCACACATTTTACCATCTCTTTTATGCAATACCCGAGTAAATCATACTACCGGTGGGATATGCCGTCAAGGTCCCCAATTTCGCGACTCACGATGGATCTGGGCCTGGCGCTTGTACTTGACGGAACCGGTGGGGATGGCATAGGATTCGCCAAAAACGTACTTGTGGGAGACGGGAATTCTCGCATTGACGAAGGGCCTTGAGCGCGGTATTTATGCATGTCTGAGCCATGGCCGGTGATAAATCGAGGGCGGAGTATAACGCGTTTAACCATCAACCATGGCCGTGAGGAGACCAGGACATGAAATTGTCGACGAGAAGCCGGTATGGTACCCGAATGATGATTGACATGGCACAGCGATACAACGAAGGTCCGGTCCAGATAGGTGACATTGCACGGCGGGTTGATGTGTCGGTCAAGTATTTAGAACAGTTGATTATTCCTCTAAAGAAAGCCGGTTACATTACCAGTGTCCGAGGGCCTAAGGGAGGCCACATGCTTTCAAGGCCGCCGGAGGCGATTTCGATTGGTGAGGTGGTGAGGGTGCTCGAAGGGGGTATCAACCTATCCGATTGTGTGGAAGACCCGAAGGTTTGCGATAAATCTGAAGTCTGTTTGACACGCAGTCTTTGGGAGGAAGCCACAAAGGCGATGCACGACCGGCTGGACGCCACAACCTTGGCGGAGATGGTACGATCGGGAAAGGCACTGTACAGCGAATTATAGGGGTAACCCGGTCTGTACCGGGGGCCTGCACCGGAGGCCTGTACCGGAGAAGTCACCCACTGTCAGCGCCGTTTCTTGCTTCATATCACCCGTTATCCGTGTCTGCCTTGACATCCTTCCGGATTCACCTTTTCTATTGTCGCGTCCCAAGACGCCGTTTCACCGGAGCATTTCGGATAACCGTGTAATAAAGAATCAGGAGGCGGTGATCATGCAAAAAAAGACGTTTTCGGTTCCCAATATATCCTGTGGACATTGCGTGTCGGCGATCCAATCAGAACTCGCAGAGATAGAAGGGGTCCGGCGGGTGCAAGGCGATCCAACGACCAAAGAAATCGTCGTCGAATGGGACAGCCCGGCTTCGGAGGCGGACATTAAGGGAAAACTCGCGGAGATCAATTATCCGGCTGCGGGGTAAGGGCTCGCGCAAAAATAACTTCACATTTTGCCATCTCGGCTTCCGCCCG
>CAYTTQ010000032.1:0-6098 GCA_964440795.1 uncultured Desulfobacterales bacterium
CCTGAACCTTATGCAACAATGCAGTTTCATCACACCACGGTTAATCAAGTTCGTTGCCGACTGCCGAGGATCAATAAGATGCTGAAATCCGAAACAATAAGGTTCCCGCTTCGTGTCGGGGTCCGCCGACAATGATGCTTCCCTGATTGAGCAACTGAACCACGGTCTGAAAAATTTGCTTCTTCCCTTTTGAAATACGCAGGCCCAGTTCAACCCGATCATTGGTGGTTGCCTTGGGGGTGATCCGAAGAACCCTGCCCCCCGGTAAACGGACGCGGCCGGTCTGGTTTGTGCTGAGCTTCATCCCGTCTTCACTGAGGAGTCTGTATGAAGAATATCGAAAGACCGATTGAAGCTCTTCGGTCAGCGGAGAAAGCCGGGGATCCAGATATTTGTCTTCTTCCGAAGCTTGAATGGTTTTGACGACTACGTGAATGTTGTTCGCGGCTGCCGTAGGACAAACCATGCTTGCCGCCAACAACAGGCCAACACATATGCCGCTCAGCATTTGCCGTTTCATAAGCGTTTCCTTTTCCCCCATCGATTGCCGCCCGGTTAGTGCGGATTGTTTATAACCCAGACGCTATCCTTCTCGACCAGCCAAATACGGTTTTACGGAAGTTTTCAGCTTTTGTCGAGCATTGAACAGTCGGGAGCTGACGGTTCCCTTTTTGACATTCAAAATCCGACCGATTTCTTCATATGACAATCCTTCCAGTTCTTTGAGTACAAAGGCACTGCGCAATGCTTCCGGCAGCTCCGTTAAGGCTTGCCGAAAACGGTGTTCGAGCTCTCCCCCCAGATAGATGCTTTCCGGCACCTCTCGGTCGTCCCTCAATGCCTTACTCTCGGCGGTCTCCTCGGCCTCAAGTGATACATGGAATCGCCTCAAACGTCGCTTCCACCGCCGTTTCCAGTTCAAGCTGAGATTGACCGTGATGCGATAGAGCCATGTGGCAATACCGGCATCTCCTCGAAAACCATCGATTTTTTGGAATACCCGCACAAAGGTTTCCTGGACAATATCCAGGCTCTCTTCCCGATCCAACGTAATACCGTAAGCAATGCCAAAGAGCCGCTTTTGATAGTGTTGCACCAAGGTGGCAAAGGCCGCCTCATCCTTTCGCTTGAGCGCAGCAACCAGGACTGACTCATCAAGGTCTTGTATCTTTTCGTTGGGAGGCACAGTCTATTCTACGGGGACCCGAAGTCCCGGCACCGGGCATCGGTCCGAGAATTTTCGTTCTCCTTGTGAATACCCGTTAAAAGAGCGTATATATAAAAGGTGCTACTGCGCTTGTTTCCGTAAAGACGATCAGTCCCCCGAGCAGCAACAGGGCCACCAAAATAGGGAGCAACCAATAGCGCTTTCTTAAACGCAAGAACTCCCAAAATTCAACGATAATGGATTTGTGTCCCATACCCCGTCTCCTTAATACCGTTTCGAAAACCGCTCCCTGGGCTGGGCCGGCTCCGTCCGGGGCACCCAATAGGAAGTGCTTCGCTTATCCGGGCGAAGCGGGATCGGCCTGCCGCCAAATATCCGTTTGAGTAATCCCGCCGGAGTGATTACCAGGTAATAGGCTATCACAAGAACGCCCGTCGTAACCACCTTTCCAATAAAGTGGCCAACCTTCAACCAGAGCCTGTAAACGGGCCCCAACGGCCCGGGCAGGATCACCAGACCGAGTCCCAGGCTCCCCAAAACTGCGCCCAGGTAAGTGGGCACCGCTCGTTCCAGCCACAGGCCCAAAAGCATCAAGGCGCCGAAAAAGACCAGGGCGATCAGCCCGAATTTCCTGATTTCCTTGATTTCAATCGAGTTCAAAGGCATCCAGCCACCCCTCCTCTTCTTGCCAGGTAGGCTGATCCTCTTTGTAGAGAATGCAGTTTTCCATGACCAGTACGTCCATATCGGTTCGCATAAAACACCGATAGGCCTCTTCCGGCGTACAGACAATGGGTTCGCCTCGGACATTAAAACTGGTGTTGACGATGACCGCACAGCCGGTGAGTTTTTCAAACGCTGCGATAATGTTGTAATAGTCCGGTTTGAATCGTTTCCCTACCGTTTGTAAGCGAGCGGAATAGTCCAGATGGGTTACTGCAGGGATGTCGCTGCGTTTTACGTTAAGCCGTTCCAACATCGGCCTATCGTCTCCCGGATTCTGGGGCAGACATCTCGATTCCTGCACTTGGGCTACCAACAGCATGTACGGACTGGACCGGTCCAGGTCAAAGTATTCACCGGCCTTTTCTTCAAGCACGGATGGGGCAAACGGCCTGAAGGATTCGCGGTATTTGATCTTGAGATTCATGACCCGCTGCGTGTCCCGTCTTCTGGCATCCCCCAGAATACTTCTGGCTCCCAGTGCCCGCGGCCCGAATTCCATGCGACCGCTCATATACCCCACGATCCTTCCTTCGGCGATGTGTCGGGCGATGATGGCGGCACGGTCGCTACCATCCAAGTGACGGTACGGGTAGCCTACCTTGTCCAAAAAGTCTACTATAGCGTCATTGGAGTAACCGGGTCCAAGATAGGATCCGCCTTGACGATCACCCTGGGAGGGGGCCTGACGGGGCTTGCCCAGATACCGATGCCAAACGCTGAGCGCGGCACCCAAAGCACCACCGGCATCGCCGGCGGCCGGCTGTATCCACAGGTCGTCGAAGGGGCCTTCCCTGAGCAGCCTGCCGTTGGCCACGCAATTCAAGGTAACCCCTCCCGCCAGACAGAGGAATGGCTGACGGGTTTCTCGAAACACGTGACCGGCCATCTTCATCAGGGTTTCTTCGATGACTAACTGGATGCTGGCGGCAATGTCCATCTCTCTTTGGGTGATTTCACTTTCCGGTCTTCTTCTCGGCCCCCCGAAAAGCTTCTCCATCCGCTTATTGGTCATACGTAACCCGGCTAGAAAATCGAAGTAGGACATGTTGAAACGCAATGAACCGTCGTCCTTGGCGTCCACCAGTTCGGCGTAAATGAGGTCCTTGTAGCGGGGACGCCCGTAAGGGGCCAGCCCCATCAGCTTGTATTCCCCGGAGTTTACCTTAAATCCGGTAAAATAGGTAAAAGCCGAAAAGAGCAACCCCAAGGAATCGGGAAAATGGAGTTCTTTGAAAAGATGGATGTCGTTGCCGTTGCCTGTGCCGTAGCTGGCTGTGGCCCATTCGCCAACCCCGTCGACGGTGAGAATAGCGGCCTCGGAAAACGGAGACGGGTAAAAGGAAGAGGCGGCATGGGCCTCGTGGTGCTCGGTGAACAGGACCTCCTGGTCATAGCCGATTTCTTCTTTAATGACCCTCTGAACATGTAACCGTTTCCCCAACCACCGGGGCATGGCCTGAAGCCAGGACCGCAGTCCTCTGGGGGCCACTGTTAGGTAGGTGAGAAGAAGCCGTTCAAAGGTGAGGAGGGGTTTGTCATAAAATGCCACATAGGCCAGATCACTCACCCCGATATTTCCCTCTTGCAGACAGTATTCGATGGCATGTTTGGGAAATCGTGGGTCGTGTTTTTTCCGGGTAAACCGTTCTTCCTGGGCGGCGGCCCGGATATGACCATCCTCCAGCAGACAAGCCGCGCTGTCATGGTAAAAGCACGACACGCCCAGAATGTAGGTTTTGCCCATGGTTCAATCTCCTCTCATAGGGGGAGCCGTGACTTTGGAATTTCCGCCAAAGGGTGGTGTCGACGATCTTTTTCGGACAAAGACGGTGTCTGAACCGGCCAGTCAACGGCCAGCTCAGGATCCGACCATAAGAGGCCGAAGTCATCGTCGGAGGCGTAGAAATCGGTACACTTGTACATGACATCGGCTCGATCACTCGTGACACAGAACCCATGGGCAAACCCCTCCGGGATAAACAGCTGCCGTTTGTTTTCTTGGGAGAGGTAGGTGCCGACCCACTGGCCGAACGTGGTCGAGCCTTGACGAATGTCCACCGCCACATCGAATATTTCTCCGGTGATTACGTAGACCAGCTTGGATTGAGGGTGTCGGAGTTGATAATGGAGGCCTCGTAACACCCCTCGGGCGGAATGAGAATGGTTGTCTTGAACAAACCTGCCCGCGATGCCCCCCGCATCGTATTTCCGGCGGTGATAGGTCTCCATAAAAAAGCCCCGTTCATCGCCGAATACGACCGGTTCAACCAGGATGACGCCGGGCAGGCGGGTTTCAGTAAATGTCAGAGACATCTCCCACATCTCCGTTTTCTAGGACTTCCCAAAGGTATTTGCCGTAATCGTTGTTTTGCATCTTGGCGGCAAGGGTTTCCAGTTGGCCTCCGTCAATAAACCCCAGTCGGAAGGCGATTTCTTCGATACAGGCGATTTTGAGCCCCTGCCGCTGTTGGATCGATTTCACAAAGTCCGAGGCCTGCTGCAGGGACTCGTGCGTGCCTGTGTCCAGCCATGCAAATCCCCGGCCCAGCAATTCAACAGACAGGAGGCGGCGCCGAAGATACTCCAGATTGAGGTCCGTGATTTCCAGCTCGCCTCGCCACGACGGGGTCAACGCTTCGGCTATAGAGACGACGTCATTGTCATAGAAATAAAGTCCCGGTACCGCATATCGGGATTTGGGACGGTCCGGCTTTTCTTCGATGCCGGTGACCTTGCCGTTTCGGTCAAATGTGACAACCCCATAGCGTTGGGGGTCCTGGACCGGATAGCCGAAGATTATCCCTCCCTTTTTCAATTGGGCACACCGTTTCAAGATCTCCGGCAAGCCATGGCCGTAAAAGAGGTTGTCGCCCAAAACGAGTGCCGCGGAATCGGTGCCAATGAACGGCTTTCCGATAACAAAGGCCTGTGCCAAGCCTTCGGGGCGGGGTTGCTCCGCATAGGACAGCGAAAGGCCGATGCGGGAGCCATCCCCGAGGAGTTCCCTGAAGCGGGGTAAATCTTCAGGCGTTGAAATAACGAGAATCTCTCGAATGTGGGCGAGCATGAGTACCGACAGCGGATAGTAAATCATCGGTTTGTCGTACACAGGCATCAGCTGTTTGCTTACCACCCAGGTGATCGGGTACAAGCGGGTGCCCGATCCTCCTGCCAGTATGATTCCTTTCACGGCTTGGCTCCTTTTTGCCTTGAAACTTCGGCGTGAGCGTTCGGCCCCAGTACCCGATTCATTCCTCCCGACACGTGGGGTTCGAGATCCAGGGCGACATGATGAAAACCGATATCTCTCAACCGGGCTACGATGCGCTGCCTTATCCCGTTTTCCATAACCCTGCCTATATCGGCGCCATTTACCTCCAATCGGGCCACTGTTCCATGGTGTCGGACACGACATCCCTCAATTCCCATGTCAAACAGCGCATTTTCGGCTTGGTCGACCATGTTCAGCCTTTCCAAGGTGATCGGTGTGCCATAGGGTATCCGAGTGGCCAAACAGGGCGTGGCCGGCTGGTTCCACGAAGGCAACCCCATCTGTTTCGCCAAGGACCGAATGTCTTGCTTTCTCAATTCGGCCTCAATAAGAGGGGCGCGCACATTCATTTTTCGGGCGGCCTTCATGCCCGGCCGGAAATCGTCGAGATCATCGGCGTTGGCGCCATGGGCCACTTGGGAAAGCTTCCTGTCCCCGGCGATTTGCCAAAGTGCCTCAAATAGATTCAGCTTGCAATGATAGCAGCGATCCGCCTGATTGGCGGAAAAAGCAGGAATGTGGATTTCTCCCGATGAAAAGAAGACATGGGGGATGTTTTTCCGTTGGACCCAAGCCCGGGCCCTGTCCGTTTGCCGCCGGGGATGTATATCAGACACGGCGGTCGCCGCAACCACCTCCGGCCCAAGGGCCTCATGGGCTACAGTCAATAGCAAGCAGCTGTCCACCCCTCCGGAAAAGGCTATCACCATAGCTCCCGCTTTGCGTATGATCTGAAAAAGCCGCTCTCTTTTTTCGGTTGTCCGATCCGTGGCTATTCCCATGGGTGTCAATGGTTTTCTCTTAGGTGTCTTGCAAGCGAAGGACCTTGTCCACGACCTCGTTGGGATCTTTGCCCAATATGCGAATCATGGGTTCCTTACCGACCTCTCCCCTGTCGAATATGACATCCGGAACCTGACCCGACCGATGACC
>CAYTTQ010000032.1:6198-28362 GCA_964440795.1 uncultured Desulfobacterales bacterium
ACCGATGACCCGACTCATGACCGGATCGGGCGAGCACCTGGGCGGTACCCCATTCCAGAGAACTGCCTTCCCGGTCCTTTTTTTCTTTGGGTTCGTCACGTCTGTCAAAGGAAGCCACATCCCACCCCAAGCGTTCACACTGTTGGATGCGAGTTTCAGAGAAGCGAATGTTCATTGCAGAGCGTATATCCGGATCATAACCCATCACGGTGAGTATGATGCTCGTAATGTGTTGAGAGCCGCCGAAGGTCGGTTCCGACACAGATGCCACGTTTTCACCCAGTCGGACCAACCGCCCCGGGAACGCCGCCACGTCTTGGAGGTTTCGGGCGTGAGCCAACGCGAAGCCCAGATTGGATTGCACTTCCGGGATGAGATGACCCACCCCGGCGTTTTGCAAACGAACTAAGCTCGCCTTCAACGTTTCCAGTACGTAATACCGGTCGAGTTCCCGCGCGAAGGGCGCATAGACGTTGGTCGGTCCGTGGCCTGTCCCCAACGGCAACGGACATTCAATCGCTTCGTGAACAAAGGCTTTGGCCTTGTCGACAGCCGCTTTTACTTCCAGACCCATTGCCAGATAGGTGGCGATGGCGGCGGAATAAACGCAGCCGGTTCCATGGGTATGGGTCGTTTCGATGCGATCTTTGGCAAAGGTGTGGAAAGTATCTCCGTCGAACAGCAGATCATCGGCGGGACCGTTTCGGTGCCCCCCTTTGATGAGTACATGTCGTGTTCCCATGGCATGAATCGTCCGGGCCGCATCCTGCAGGTCGACATCGGAATCAATGGCCATGCCGGCCAAAATCCGGGCTTCGGCCAGATTGGGCGTCACGATTAACGCCAAGGGTATCAAGCGTTCAACCATGGTCGTTACCGCATCTTCGGAAAGTAGCCGGTCGTTGCTCTTGGACACCATCACCGGGTCTACCACCAGTTTTTCTGTCGGGTGATCTAAAAGGCAGTCAGCCACGGCGTCCACCACCGGTGCACTCGACAGCATTCCGGTCTTTACACTGTCGGTACCGATGTCTGACAGGACGGTTTCAACCTGCGCCTTGACAAAGGAAGGGGGCACGGGATGGATTGCACTCACCGTTTGGGTATTTTGGGCCGTGAGGGCGGTCACCGCGCTGGTTGCGAATCCGCCCAACAGGGTGATGGTTTTCAAGTCCGCCTGTATTCCCGCCCCACCGCCCGAATCGGACCCCGCGATGGTGAGAACTCTTTTCATGACATTCCTCTGTACGGGTTGAAAAACCCCCGTTCCGCCAGTTTGGGAACCGGTTGGGTCTCTTTGCGTCCAATGCGACCCTGTTTCTCTTTATGCCTGTTTCTCTTTATGCCGGTTTCTCTTTATGAGGGTTAAATCAAAAGATTATCGGCACCGACCAGGAAGTGTCAATGAAAATAGCGCATTGCCTTGACTTTCCATGAGGGTTCTCCTATCATTCTAATATGTCAGTCAATTTGGCCCGTATTGGAAGCGCTGGAACATGATCAGATTTATCGAGGCGGTCGGCAGAGGACTCATTCAGTTTGTTGAACAATTCGGCCTCGTCATGTTCCTCCTTTTGGCCACCATCGTTTGGAGTTTGCGCCCCCCTTTTCGACTTCGTGCCATTTTCAGACAGATGGAATTCGTCGGGGTGAATTCCCTTCTCGTGGTTATCCTTACCGGAATATTTACAGGGGGTGTGCTTGCCTTTCAGGCCTATCATGGGTTTCGCCAGTTTAGTGCGGAAAGCCTGGTGGGATCAACCGTTGCCCTGGCCATGACCCGGGAGCTCGGGCCGGTGCTTACCTCCCTCATGGTGACCGGACGGGCCGGTTCGGCCATGGCTGCGGAACTGGGAAGCATGCGGGTCACCGAGCAAATCGATGCCCTGTACGCCATGGCGGCGAACCCGATCAAATACCTGGTGGTCCCCAGGGTGATTGCCGGCGTTTTGGTTCTGCCCGTATTGACCATTATTTCTGATTTCGTGGGCATCATAGGCGGTTATCTGGTGGGCGTAGGACTCCTCAAGATAAACTCAGGGATTTACGTGGCGAAGATGATTCAATTGGTGGAACTCGACGACATCTTCAACGGACTTATCAAATCGGTTTGTTTCGGACTCATTCTCTCGTTGGTAGGATGTTACAAAGGCTTTTATACGACGGGAGGAGCTCAAGGAGTAGGACAATCCACCACCCACTCGGTGGTGATATCCTCGGTGTGTATTTTAATTAGTGATTACTTTTTGACAGCGGCCATGTTCTAGTCTTCCTATGATCGAACTGATAGACGTTTATAAGTCGTTTAAGAATCAACAGGTTCTGGATGGGTTGAACCTGAAGATTAAAGATGGTGAGATTGCGGTCATCATCGGTCAAAGCGGGGGAGGAAAGTCTGTTTTGCTCAAGCATTTGATCGGTCTTATCAGACCGGACAAAGGGGAAGTGCGCGTTGACGATCTGAATATTGCTTCTTTGAATGATCGGAAGCTTAACGAGGTTCGAAAGAATTTCGGGATGTTGTTTCAAGAAGCCGCCCTGTTTGACTCGATGACGGTGGGAGAGAATGTGGCCTTTCCGCTCCAAGAGCATACGCGGTTAACCGAGCGCCAGATTGCTGAAATCGTTGAGCAGAAACTGCACCAGGTGGGATTAAAGGACGTCCTCCATAAGATGCCCGCCGAGTTGAGCGGCGGTATGAGAAAACGGGTGGGGCTGGCGCGCGCCATTGCCTTGGATCCCAGAATCATCCTCTTCGATGAGCCGACCACCGGTTTGGATCCGATTACCACGGATGCCATCGACCGTCTCATCGTTGACACCCAGAAACAGACGGGGGCCACGTGCGTGATTATCAGTCACGACATTGTCTCCACCTTTAAAGTCGCTCACACGGTGGCCATGCTCTACAAAGGAAAGATTATTGAGATGGGGGATCCGGAGACCGTGAAAGAATCCTCGAATCCGGCGGTGCAGCAGTTTATACAAGGCAAGGCGGAAGGCCCGATCATGGACCATTTTGTTCTGGATGTGTAGTAGGGAAACAACCAAGATATGACCAAATTCAGTATTGAAGCAAAAGTCGGCTTTTTTGTGGTGATCGGCATCCTTATCCTTGCGTACATGTCGATGAAGGTGGGCAAGCTCAAATATGGGCCCGATCAAGGGTACACGGTGTATGCCTATTTTGATTCCGCCGAAGGATTGGTGGAAGGGGTGTCGGTTGAGATTGCCGGCGTGGATGTGGGCGAAGTGGCCGAGATCGGGCTTGAAAACGGAAAGGCCAAGGTGGTACTTCAGCTCAACCCCGATGTCACTGTAACCACGGACAGCCAGGCGGCCGTCAGAACGAAGGGGGTGTTGGGTGACAAGTACGTGGAACTCATATTGGGATCCGAAAAGGCGCCTGCCCTAAAATCGGGACAACGTATCCAGCGAACGGTGTCTCCCACCAGCATTGATACGTTATTTCAACAGCTCAGCGCCATCGGGGAGGATGTACAGAAACTTACCGGTTCTCTTTCCAATGTCTTGGGGGGAGAGGCGGGCCAAACCTCTCTGCAGGTGATTATTGACAACCTTCGAGAGCTGACGGTAACCTTGAATAAAACGGTACAGAAGAACCGGGAGAACATTGACCGAACCCTAGATAATTTCAGCGTTTTTTCCGGTGATTTGAGAGATATCAGCGGCAGCAACAAAGAAGCGCTGGCAGATATTGTCACCAATTTCCGGGAGGCATCACAGCAACTGCGAGACACCGTCTTGGCTTTCAATCAGATTACCGACAAGATCAACCGCGGGGAAGGGACTATCGGGCGGCTGATCAATGATGAAGAAACCGTGGAGAGCATGAACCAGACCTTAGTGGCTCTCAAACAGATTAGTGAGAAGATCAATCGCGGGGAAGGGACTATCGGGCGGCTGATCAATGATGAAGAAACCGTGGACAACGTCAACCAGACCCTGACCAATGTGAATGATTTTCTGGAAAAGGAGCAGCGTTTTCAAACCTACCTGGATTACCGGGGTGAATATCTGTTCGATAGTGAGGACATGAAGTCTTATTTGTCTTTGCGTATTCAACCCAAGGAGGACAAATATTACCTGCTCCAGGTGGTGGATGATCCGGCGGGTAAAAAGGAAGAAACGGTTATAACTACGACAGAGAGCGGGACGACGACCACGAAAGTTATTGAGGAAGTAGAAAAAGACGAACTCAAGTTTTCCGCTCAGATCGCCAAGCGATACTATGATTTGGGATTGCGCGGTGGACTTTTTGAGTCGACCGGGGGCGTCGGTGCGGATTATTATTTTTTTGACGATCGTTTGGTCCTGTCCCTTGAGGCATTTGATTTTGATCCGGATGATAATCCCCACTTAAAGTTTAAGGCCGATTATACCCCGTTTCACTATCTTTACATTACTGGAGGCGTCGACGATTTTGTAAGCGAGGACGGCGATGAGTCGGTCTTCGTCGGCATGGGGCTGCATTTTTCGGATCAAGATCTGAAGACTCTCCTTTCCGGTGCGCCCATACCCCAATAAACTGAACGTAATCAAATAGTAGATCCTTTACCTCCGCTCGAGCTGAATTGCCCTTGAATTGAATGAACTCACAGGACCTGGAACGTACCAAACCTTTTAAGCTGGTTAAATTCTTTACGTTCTCCAGCCTTGTCTTCATCCTGGTGGGGGCCTTGGTCCTGTCTATCGTTATCGCCCACCGGGCGGAAAAGGTTTTAATACAAAAGAGTGAAGACTATGCCTTATTAATGGCGGAGAATCTGAATCATCAGGTTTTTCTCCAGTTCATCGTTCCGGCGGCAATTCAATTCGGCCAAGTGATTCAGTTACGCAATGAGCGCTTGTTCGAACGATTGGACAAAGTGATACGAAGTACCCTCCACGGCTTCAGCGTTGAAATGGTGAACATATATGACCGGAAGGAAAACGTCATCTTCTACAGTTTTGACAAATCACTTCTGGGAGAAGAGGGTAGAGGCGGGATCGACTACCAACAGGCGTTGCAAGGCAAATCGACATCCCGTTTGATACGGCGCGAAGGGTATGGGTCGGTGATTTTCGGGGTGCCCAAGGAAAGCGAATTGCGCACCTACGTTCCTTTGAGAGCGGAAAAGCCTTTGTCCAGCTTGGAAGGCCCCATCCTGGGCGTGTTTGAAATCGTCCAGGATCTGTCCCCGGACTATAAGACCATTGCCCGTTTCAAGCAGCGGATTATGCTCACTTCGTCAGGGGTGATGGGAGCCCTTTTTCTCATTCTCCTCTACATCGTAAGGCGGGGAGAACGGATTATCCAAAAACGTGCCGGTGAGCGACTTATGTTGAGAGAAAAGCTCAACCAGGCGGAACGCCTGGCGAGTTTGGGGGAAATGGTGGCGGCGGTCTCCCATGAGATACGCAATCCCTTGGGGATTATCAGTAGTACGGCCGAGTTGCTGAAGGGAAAGCTCAAGCGCACGGATCCACACGACAGGCTGGCGGATGTGATTGTGGAGGAGGCGAATCGCCTCAACGGCATCGTCACCGATTTTCTCAACTTTGCCCGTCCCCCGACCCCCAACCTGATGTCCTGCAAGGTGGAAGAAATCCTGGAAAAGAATCTGAAATTTCTGGCACCTGAAATCAGGAAAAAGGGTTACCGGGTAGACCGACACATTGCCCCTGACATTCCGGTCGTCCGGGCCGATCCGGGACTTTTGTATCAGGCCTTTCTCAATGTTTTGATTAATGCCATGCAGGCCATGCCGCAGGGGGGCGGTATCGTCGTGGAGGTTTCCGTGACCGGCAACATCCTGAAGGCCGTCTTCCGGGACGAAGGGCCGGGCATATCGGAGGAGATGGTGGAAAAGATCTGGGATCCTTTTTTCACCACCAAAGACAAAGGAAGCGGACTCGGGTTGCCGATTGTAAAAAAGATCATCGAAGGGCTGGGGGGGACGGTGGAACTCAAAAACGCCGATACCGGAGGTGCCCAAGTGACCATCAGCTTTCCCATCAACGGTAAGGAAAGGACTTCGGATGAAAACCGTACTCATCGTGGATGATGAAAAAAACTATCTCGTCGTCCTGGGGGCGTTCTTGGCGGAACAGGGTTATGAAACCATAACCGCCGATAACGCCGAACAGGCCTTGGAGATCGTCAAATCCACGGATTTGGACCTGGTCGTTACCGACATGAAGATGTCTCCCATGGACGGTATTGAACTGTTGCGTCGGATCAAGGCTGTGTCTCCGGACTTGCCGGTGATTATGATGACCGCCTACGGCACAGTGGAAAAGGCTGTGGAGGCGATGCAACTGGGGGCGTTCAATTTTATTCTGAAACCGTTTCAAAACGAAACCCTCAATCAGTTGGCCGGCAAGGCGGTTCGCAGTTATCAGTTATTGAAAGAAAACCAGCAATTGGTAAATGCCCTGGAAAGCCGGTACAGTTTCGACAACATCATCGGCAAGAGCAAATCCATGCAGGCCGTTTTTGACATGATTCGCCGGATTGCCCACACAAAGGCGACGGTCCTGATTACCGGGGAAAGTGGTACCGGAAAGGAATTGACGGCCAAGGCCCTTCATTTCAACAGTCCCCGACGCAATAAGCCTTTGGTGGCGGTCAGTTGTGCCGCCTTGACCGAAACGTTGCTGGAGAGCGAACTTTTCGGCCACGAGAAAGGCGCATTTACCGGTGCCGGGGCCATGAAAAAAGGCCGTTTTGAAGTAGCGGATGGGGGGACCCTGTTTCTGGACGAAGTGGGGGAGATATCTCCGCAGATTCAGGTCAAGTTATTGCGGGTAATCGAAGAAATGAGCTTCGAACGGGTCGGCGGTACGAGAACCATTCACGTCAATGTGCGTCTTTTGGCGGCGACCAACAAGGAGTTAAAGACGGAGGTGGAAAAGGGCCGGTTTCGGGAAGACCTCTTTTTTCGTCTCAATGTGGTGAATATAGGCCTGCCTCCCTTGAGAAAACGTCCCGAAGACATTCCTGTGCTGGCGGCCCATTTTGTGGAACAATATGCCAAAGAGACCGGTAAGCGGAAACTGGGTATTTCCCCCGAGGCGATGGCGTTTTTGTGTAACCACCGATGGCCGGGAAACGTTCGCGAGCTTGAACATGCCATTGAGCGGGCCGTACTGTTGAGCAAAGGGGATTATATAGAGATGAAAGACCTGCCCAAAGACCTCATCGGTTTCTCGGATTTGGAAATGCCCATCGATTGGCAAAAGTTATCGAGTCTGCCTGAAACCCTGGATGCTATTGAAAAGCGGCTGATCGAAAAGGCCTTGGGGTTGTCCAATAACGTCCAGTCTCAAGCGGCGAACCTGCTCGGAATCCCCCGGGCCAATCTCCAATACCGACTCAAGAAACATAATCTGCTGACGTCCAATTCCTAGATTGGGCCGGATGGAATGCCCGCTTGGGGCGTTGCGGACAAAAAAACGCGTGTCTGTTCAGGCAGGCCCTTTTGCGATTTACTTCTCCCCGGCGTCGTGTATAAAAAGTTGGCACCTTCAATATTTGCTTTGAAATCGATGGGATAGTCATTGTCGGGGGCAAAGGTGTATAAAAAGTTGGCAACTGGAATAAACGACCATGTTATCAGGGACTTGTGCAATGTCGAGGTCTATTCTGTATCAATTTTTTTACACGTCGGGCTTGATTTTCCCGGTGATTGGATCGGTTTCTTTGTAGACTTTCGTGGCACGGATCGAATTCCGAAAAGATTTTTATATAAATAAAACAATTACTTATATTCATATTCGGCCGGTGGGCATTCTATGCGTTTTTGCTTCCGTAATGTTGGCATCAATGTTGCCTAAGTCTCAGGACGATAGCGCTTTGAAGAATATCCTTCATCCGCTTTCCTCCTGTTTCAGGCTAATCGCTCTGCGATTAGCCTGTTGTGTTTGTGCAGTCGGTTTCCGGCAAGTTTTTAGACAGGCTCCTAGACGATGGTTCGCTGTTTGACCACCTTCACGACTTCGTCGGGGTCGTCCACCTGTTTACAATCCCTTTATAAATATACAAGGAAATGTCTGACATATCGGGGATCTAGATCGTTTAATGATACATAGGCGTATTCTGTTTCCAGTTCGTCCAGCAGGCGGTGAAGCGAATCTTTTAAGGGGGCTTCCATTCCCCCGTCCGGGGTTTGTCCATGTTTTGCCGCCCAGTCTAGAAACGCGTCTCGCATAGCGGCGTCCAATCCAAACGGGGGGCGTTTTGACGCCCGGAGATGATGGAAAACGTCTGTTAATTGTTTAACCGTTAACGGGCCTGGATCGTCGCCCAGGTCGAGCTGGTGACGGGCCCACGTGGTGAGCAGGAGATTCTTGTAGGTAATGCCGTGGTGAGTATCCTCAATCGATTCAAGACCGCGGTCCGTCATTATACGAGAAAGGAGTCGGTCCAGGGCAACAAGTGTGTCCAGGTCATGTCGATACCGATCCACCTCCGCCAATGTCCTAAATTCCCGATAGGGCTCGCCGCCTTCCTTGAATTCGGTATAGTATAAGGGCTGTCTCATCAGGAGTCCGTCCAACATGCCTGCCCATGGAGGCTCCCAAAAACTGGTGTCCAGGCCTTGAGCAATAAACCAGGCCGTTTGTATCCAACGTTGCGCCTTCCACTTTAATTCCAGTGCGAGGCCGTATCCGACCCGAAAAATCCGGTCCAGCGCAAACCGTTTGACAGAAGAAACAATCGTGTCCGCATCGGGGCCCGCTATCTTTTCGAGTCCCAAGTCTAAGTAGCCGCACGCTTTTTTCACCACGGCCAGGAGGGCCTCTTTGGTCCTGGCCTGCATGCCGTCAGCGGCTATGATTTGGTTACACATGACAGCAAAATCGTGTTGGATGCGTTCCACCTCGGCAGGATCCTTTAAAGCCATAATACTTTGGTGGAAACGGTCCTGATCGTCCACGGACAGCCACGTTGAAACGGGTAGTTGATTGTGAGTTTCAGGCTCCCGAAAGGAGGGCACGTTCGAAGAGGTTTGATGTACGAGGGTGTCCGCATCCAGGTATTGGTAGATGGCGATGGCTTCTTCGTGAGGCAGAAATCCTCTTTCCGCCAAACGGACATTTCTAAGGCGATACAACTCCTCTTCCGACTCCCATGGAAGAAAACCGGACAGTTCGATCAAGACCCGGTGCAATTCGTTCAGGTCGTATTCAGCCAATCGTCGAAGAAACTCGTAAATCGGCTCATAGTAGCGTTCCTCCCGTACCCGGACATAAAAAGTGCCGTCAAACGAAAAATAGGCTTCGTCGAACTCTGAAGCGGACTCGTTTTCTTCTCTGACTTTCACCTCAATGGTGTCGAACAGATGAAACGAAATCAGCGTGGCGTTTTGATCGATCCCCCAGGCAACCAAGCGTTGCGGATCCGCTCTCAGCAACAAGGGGAGCCAATAGTGTAAGGCATCAAAGTCCAGCCGGTCTTTATGCCATAATTCAAGGTCTAGAACATACTGCCATTGTTCACTGGTGGCCCGTGCCAGGATCGGCAGGGCATCTTCAGGGCCGATGTCTTGGACAAGCCAATACAAATCCTCCGGTGCAAGGGACTGGACTAAATGAGCCGGTGTGAACGAATCAAGGATTCTTTCCATTGCCTCCTTGCCCGGCAGTGACATGATCTCTTTTGATTTTTGGTTCGGATTGTGTCGGACGGTTTCTTGTCCCACTGTTTGTCCCACTGTTGGATCTTTCATTTCCATTCTACGTGCCTATATGGGTCCATAAGCGGCCAGGCGTCGTGGGCCACATGTTTATCGAAAAGCGGCCTCATTTACCGGATCACGCCGGTTGGGCATTGATCCGCGGGGCGTCTGACCAGAGTCCTTCCAGATCATAGAACGTTCTAACCGGTTCATAGAAAACATGGATGACCACATCTCCGTAATCCATCAACACCCAGTGGCCTTCTTTAAGTCCCTCCATACCTTGGATCCGGATTCCTTTGGCCTTCAGGTCCCGTTCCACGAATTCGGCAACGGCTGTTACCTGTCGATGAGACTTTCCGGAGCATAAGATGAAGTAGTCGGCGAAGGAGGCCAGTCCCCGTACGTCCAACACGATGATATCCGAGGCCTTCATGCCCTGAACGGCCTCTAAGAAGGGGGTCAAAAGGGGACTATTCGTTTGTTCCATCGAGATAGAGTTTCCTGTCATATATATAATCTTCTACGGCCCGGGGAACCAGAAAGGTGATCGATTGGTGTTTCCGGAGGCAACGTCTCACCTGGGTGCCGGAGATGTCAAAGCGCGTGACTTCCATACTATAAATGGTCAGCCATTCGGGATGTTCGAATGCCCGTGACGCGGTGTCATACCGGTAGTTTGGCGATACGTCCGTGTGAATGACGGCTTCTAAGTCCCGTGGATGGGCTCCCGACCGGCCGGTGACCACGAACCGAGCCGTGGCAAAGAGTTTCTTGAATGCCTTCCATGTGGCGATTTCTGAGAAGGCGTCGAAACCGATAATGAAATGGATGTCACATCGGGGCCCGAAACGGTGCTGAAAGAACTCCAGGGTTTCTATGGTGTAAGACGGTCCCGATCTGGACAATTCTACATCCGAGGCTTCCAAGCGCGGCACTCCCTGAGTGGCCAACCGGACCATTTCCAATCGATCCTCGGCATCGGCAATCCCTTTTGACGTCCGGTGAGGTGGGTGGGCGGAAGGGATGAGCAACACGCGATCCAAGTTGAACGTCTCCCGAACCTCCACAGCCGACCGAAGATGGCCCAAATGGATCGGGTTGAAGGTGCCACCCAAAAGGCCTAGACGCACAATCCCCCCTTAGGTCCGTATCTGTCCATCCCCATAAACAATAAACTTGGTGGTCGTTAGTTCCTCCAACCCCATGGGGCCGTAGGCATGAAGCTTCGAGGTGCTGATTCCGATTTCCGCACCCAATCCCAGTTCGCCCCCGTCGTTAAATCGAGTGGATGCATTGACCAAAACCACCGATGCGTCGACCCGGCGCAAGAAACGCCGGGACCGTTCGTAGTCAGAGGTGACAATGGCTTCCGTATGAGCGGAACCGTATCGGGCGATATGGTCCATGGCGTCATCCATGTTATCAACGACCTTTACTGCCAAAATCAGATCCAAATATTCTTTCGGCCAATCCTCATCACTTGCGGAGTGGGCGGCGGGCAAGATCCGGCAGGTCGCAGGACAGCCTCGAAGTTCAACGCCCGCCTCGTCGAAACGGCGAGCCGCCATGGGCAGGAACTCGTCGGCCATGTCCCGGTGTACCAACAGCGTTTCCATGGCGTTACACACCCCCGGCCGTTGGACTTTGGCATTGTAGGATATCTCGTCGGCCATGGTCAAATCGGCATCCTTGTCCACATAGACGTGGCAAACGCCTTTGTAATGCTTTAAGACCGGGATTCTGGAATTTTCCGCGACAAAACGGATCAAGCCTTCTCCTCCTCGGGGAATAACAAGGTCTATGAGTCCTTCTTGTGCCAACAAGGCATTCACGGCGGATCTGTCTTTGAGGGGGACCACTTGAACGGCGCCTTCGGGTACCCCCGCGCCTCGGAGTGCGTCCTGAATGATGGCCGCCAGGCTCGAATTCGAGTGAAAGGCCTCAGATCCGCCCCTGAGTATAATCGCATTGCCGGCTTTTAAACAAAGCCCCGCTGCATCCACAGTGGCGTTCGGCCGGGCTTCATAGATCATGGATATGACCCCCAGGGGAATCCGGACCCGGCCAACCTGGAGCCCATTGGGGCGAAGCCACATGCCGGTTACCTCTCCAACCGGATCCTGCAGAGAAACCACGTCTCGCAAGCCCGATGCCATGGACTCGATACCCTTGTCGTCCACTGTGAGCCGATCAATCATGGCATCGGAAAGTCCTTTTTGGCGGCCCTCGTCGAGATCTTTGCCATTGGCGTCCTTTATTTGGGATTGTTTCTCCACGAGGTTGTCGGCAATGCGGTTCAACGCTTCGTTCTTTTTTCGTGAACTCAACACCGCAACTTCTCCGGCCGCCCGTTTAGCCGTTTCCGCCATTTTCCGAATGGTTTCTGCTACTGACATGATTGGTCCTCCACACCGTCCCGGGTTATGACCAAATTGTCCCTATGTATAACCTCATCATAGTGCTTGTGGCCCAGGACGGTTTCAATCTGATTCGTTCGCACCCCTTGCAGTTTTCTGATATCCGAGGCCTTATAATTTACGAGCCCCTTTGCAAAGGCCGTATTGTCTTCGTCCAAGCAGCTGACCATGGCCCCTTGACCGAAACTGCCTTCCACATCGATAATGCCGATCGGCAGCAGACTCTTGCCCTGATTGCACATCGCGTGGGCAGCGCCTTTGTCCACTTTAATAGCACCCTTCTCCTTTAGGGTAAAGGCAATCCAGCATTTTCTCCGAGCCAGTTTCCGCGATCCGGGCATAAAAAGGGTTCCCACGGACTTGCCCAGAAAGATATCTTTTAGGGTGGTTGCTTTGAGGCCGTTGGCAATGACCATGGGGATGCCGCCGGTCGTTACCTTTTTGGCCGTGCGAATCTTGCTGGCCATCCCACCCGTACCGAGGGTCCCCGGAATGTCACATGCGGCCTGCTCCATGGCCGGGCTGATATTGAAGACGATGGGATACAATGCCGCATCCGGATGGACTTGGGGGTCTTTGTCGTAGAAGCCGTCAATGTCGGTAAGGCTGACCAGGACCTGAGCATCCATCAAGTGGGTAATCATGGCGGACAGGTTGTCGTTGTCTCCAAACTTGAGCTCATCGACAACCACCGTGTCGTTTTCGTTTACGATAGGAACGATTCCCCAGTCCAAAAGGACATTGAGTGTATTTCGGGCGTTTAGATATCGCCGCCGATTACACAAGTCATCTCGGGTGAGTAGCACCTGAGCCACCTTCTTCTGGTACCGGCTGAACGCTTTTTCGTAGGCCAGGATAAGGCTCGGTTGTCCCACCGCCGCCGCCGCCTGCTTTTGAGGTATATCCGTAGGCTTGGCCTTTAGGTTGACTTTTCCCACACCCAAGCCGATGGCTCCGGAACTGACCAGAATGACTTCCCGGCCCTGATCAATCAGCCAAGATATATTCCGGACCAGCTGGTCGATGGTGTTGATCTGGGGATCCTGCTTGTATGTGAGTACCCCGGTGCCGACCTTCACTACAACTCGTTCGGCGGCATCAAACAATTGCTTTCTTGAAAGCGTCTGTTCTTCGGTCATCCTTGTTTTCACGAATGTTTCGACCTTCCCTGTCTCAGTCCAACGGGTCATTTCCATTCCGGCGGTTGTTGCCGTCGGTCTGTTGTTGAACCAGGCTCGCTAAATGTGCCCGTAAAGGTTCCAGCCCTATCCCTGTCAGCGCGGAAATCGCCCACACGTCCGGATTCCTGGCGCTTAAAGCCGCTATGGCTTTTTCGGCGATAGTGGATGTTCCCGGCTGATCAAGTTTGTTGAGAACGACCACCTGTCGTTTTTGGGCAAGCTGTGGGTTAAACGCCGCCAGTTCCCGGTTGATGATCTCAAAGGGGGCCAAAAAATCATCACGGGTCATGGCGCTCACGTCAATGAGGTGCAACAGCGTCCGGGTCCGTTCGATATGCTTTAGGAACCGAGTGCCCAGCCCCACGCCGTTTCCGGCCCCTTCGATAAGGCCGGGAATATCTGCAATGACGAAGCGATAATTGTCGGTGGCTTCAACTACACCGAGTGAGGGAATCAACGTGGTAAACGGGTATCCGGCGATCTTCGGACGAGCCGAGGAGAGTTTGGATATAAGGGTCGATTTGCCGGCGTTGGGAAGACCGATGATTCCGACATCGGCGAGGATTTTGAGTTCCAGTTTTAGATGCCGTATTTGACCGGACTCGCCTTCCTGAGCATATCGTGGGGTCCGGTTTCTGGCCGATGCGAAATGACGGTTTCCCAGGCCGCCCCGGCCACCGGCGGCAACCACGACCGATTCCCCCTCGTGTAACAGATCTTTAATCACCCGTCCGCTTTCGGTTTCCGTCACAAGGGTGCCCCGGGGGACCTCGATGATCGCGTTTTTCCCCTGTTTTCCCGATTGTTGTTTACCCCGGCCGTGAGCACCCCTTTGAGCCTTGAAATGTCTTTTGAAACTGAATTCGGAAAGGGAGGAAATCCGCGATGCGGCGCGAATGATTACATCGCCGCCTTTTCCGCCGTCGCCGCCGTTCGGGCCTCCCCTCGGGACATACTTTTCCCGCCGGAAACTTACACACCCATTGCCCCCACGACCGGACTCAACGGTAATCAGTGCCTCGTCAATGAATTTCATCTATGGTTATTATGCGATATGTAGGAAGGCGGGATCTCGGCCGGATCCATGGGAACGGGCACTGGGCAGCAAGCGGAAATGGTTGTCATTCAGGTTGCGCATAGGCCGGTGGAAGAATCTCCCACTCGCCGGCGGACATGCTTCAACCAACGACAGGCTCGACACTCACCTTTTTCCTCGAGCGACCGAAACGTTCGAATTTCACGATACCGTCCGTTTTGGCAAACAAGGTATAGTCTTTGCCCATACCCACGTTATTTCCAGGGTGAATTCTCGTTCCGAGTTGGCGTACCAGGATATTTCCCGCAACAACCGGCTGCCCGCCGTACCGCTTGGTGCCCCGCCTCTGGCCGTTACTATCCCGACCGTTTCTGGAGCTACCCCCTGCTTTTTTATGTGCCATTGATCTTATCCTCCCGGCTCATCAAAAACGAGTTATCCTCGTTTAATCGAATCAATTTTCAGTCCGGTGACGTACTGTCGGTGCCCCTGTTTTCTACGGTATCCCTTGCGCCGCTTATATTTCATAACCAAGATCTTTTTGGCTCTGCCTTGTTCCACGATTCGACCGTTAACCTCGACGTCCGGAAGCACCGGCTGGCCGATAGTGACGGACTCCCCGTCGGAAAACATCAGTACCCGATCAATCGTGACGGGTGTGCCCACATCCCCGGGAAGTTTTTCCACCCGTATGGTGTCTCCTTCGGATACCTTGTACTGTTTGCCGCCAGTCGCTATTACCGCATACATATCAGTGCCTTTCTACTCCATTGTGTTTCACTGCGGCCCCGCCCCTTTTCCGGCCGGGTAAAACATCAAATATAAGGCTATAGGTGCCAAATTGTCAACACTTTTTCGCTACTTGTCGAAAACCTCGTACATTTCCCACTGTTCCAGGTGGAATTGGGGCTCCGGATGGATTACGATTTCTTTGTGGAGCCATTTTTCCAAAGATTCAACCACTTGGCGTTCCTCGCCCAATAGGAGGTCCGCCGTATCCGGGTGGACTTTCAACGTAATGCGTTTGCCCATTATTTCACCGGATTCCCGACGAATCTCTCTGTAAATGTTATAACAAATCGTGCGCCTGGACTGCAGGTACCCTTCTCCTTCACAGTAGAAACAGGGTTCGCAAAGCATCCGGTTCAGGGTTTCCCGCGTGCGCTTTCGGGTCATTTCGATGAGTCCGAGTTCAGACATGGGCAATACGTTGGTCTTGCTTCTATCCTTTTTGAGGGCCTCTTTGAGGGTGTTAAAGACCCGTTCCCGATTCGAGCGTTTTTCCATATCAATAAAATCAATAATGATCAGCCCCCCGATATCGCGCAGACGAATCTGGTAGGCGATTTCCTTGACTGCCTCTAGGTTCGTCTTGAGAATGGTTTCCTCCAAATTATATTTGCCCACAAAACGGCCGGTGTTCACATCAATGGCGACCAGTGCCTCGGTATGTTCAATGACAATGTAACCCCCGGATTTAAGCCACACCTTTTTTTTCAAGGCCCGGGAGATTTCAGATTCCAAATTATAGGCATCGAAGACGGATTCCCTGGCCTCATAGAGTTCCACGGCGTCCTTGAGTTTCGGCATGAATGTGTCGAGGAAACGAAGAATCTCCTCATATCCCGGCTTGGAATCAATCACCAGCTTGTGCACCTCTTGGGTAAAAAGATCCCGTACCGCCCGGAGGGTGACATTTAGCTCCTTGTGCAATAGGCTGGGTACGGGGGCCGTGGTGTTCTTCTTTTGAATTTCTTCCCACAGAGAAATAAGAAACCCCATTTCGTTGGCCAGCTTTTCTTCGCTTACTCCCTCACTGACCGTTCGAGCGATAAAGCCGTAATTGTCCGTCCGTACGGCGGCAATCGCATCTTTGAGTCGTTGTCGTTCCGTTTCGTCTTCGATTCTACGGGAGACGCCGATGTGGCTCGTGGTGGGCATGAGTACCAAGAAGCGTCCGGGAAGGGATACGCGGGAAGTGAGCCTGGCCCCCTTGCTTCCAATAGGGGCTTTGGAGGCCTGAACCATTATTTCCTGTCCTTCATAGAGGAGTTCTTCGATCAAAAAGCCGTGGTCGAGAGACGGCGGCCGATCTCGTTGATCGGTTTCTTCAGCCTGTTTTTGATCTTCATCCAGGGGGCCGCCCATGAGTTGCTCGAATTCGTAATAGTTGTTCAAGACGTCGGCTACATAAATGAAAGCCGCCTGCTCGAGTCCGATGTCGACGAAGGCGGCTTGCATTCCCGGTAACACACGAAGAACCCTGCCCTTATATATGTTTCCCGCAATGTCCCGCTGAGAGGGCCTTTCTACAAAGAGTTCCCGGAGCATGCCGTTTTCCACATAGGCAACCCGGGTTTCATGTTCAGTGGCGTTTATAATTAACTCTTCTGACATATTAAATACTTATCACTTGTCCGCCGGAATTGCAATCTTCACTTATTGTTCCGGGCAAATACCTTTTGATTATGCCTTCCATACCACAACTTGGCGGTGGTTACGAACTATATCTTGACATGCCACCGGTATTTCCCTATGCTGACGCCGTTTTGCCAAAGCAAAGGGGCCTTTTCATTCTTGTGCCGGCCCCGTGACATCGAAAGCGAGTAGCGATTTTACAGGTGACTTCAAATGGCGATCGTCCAAACATTGGTCCTCATTAAACCCGACGGTTTGAGGAAATCACTCACCGGAAACATCCTGACGCGACTCTCGGAGGCCGAGCTGGAAATTGTCGGCGCCAAGGTCGTTCAGGTGAGCCAGGCCCTTGCAGAAGAACACTATGAAGCCTTGAGGGACAAGCCCTTTTTTGGTGAGCTCATTGACTATATTCGGGGCGAGCTTCATGAATGTAGAAAGGTGCTGGCCCTCGTTTATCACGGAGAGGATGCCATCGGAAAGGTTCGACAAATCTGTGGGGCGACGAATCCCGAAGCGGCGGATCCGCGATCTATTCGAGGTGCCTATGGGAGAATTACCACTTCCGGTGTATTTGAAAATGTCGTTCACAGTTCGGCCAATCCGGAAGAGGCCGAAAGAGAGATAAAACTTTGGTTCTCCCCGGAAGAGATCGTCTCGCCCATATTTCCGGTCAAAGACGCTCAAATCAGTTCGACCCGCTTGGCGTGGGCATAGGTCGGTTTCCCGCCTGTTACATTTCCTTGCATCTGAAATCCGAGGTCAGACCCTATGAAAGAAAGAACCCTATCGATTATCAAGCCCGACGGTGTTCAAAGAGGCCTGGTGGGTGAGATTCTCAGGCGCCTTGAGCAGGCGGGGTTTAAGCCGGTGGGGATGAAAATGGTATGGATGAGCAAAAACCTGGCGGAGGCTTTCTATCAAGTACACCAGGGGAAACCTTTCTTCGACGGGCTGACCGATTTCATGTCCTCCGGGCCTTGCGTGGCGGTGGTCCTGGAGGGGGATGATGTGATTGCCGAATATCGAAAGATTATGGGGGCCACCGATCCCGCGCAGGCGGAGAAGGGTACGATCCGGCAAGCCTTCGCCACGGATGGGCGGAAAAATGTGGTGCATGGTTCCGACAGTACGGAGAGCGCCCGGTGGGAGATCGATTTTTTCTTTAACCGTCTTGAGTTGCCCGAGCAATAAGCCGCCACTTTGTTCGATCTTGCCTGAGAATCCAAGATTACCATGTCCAGCCGCGTAAATCTCAGCAACGTTTCCATCGTGTTGAATGAACCCCGGTATCCGGAAAATATCGGTGCGTCGGCCCGTGCCGCCATGAACATGGGCATTGGTCGGGTCCTGGTGGTAAATCCCCAAAACTGGGATTACGACCGAATCCTGAAAATGGCGACCCATGTGGCCACGGACCGGGTGGCGGAAATATCCGTTCACGCCGACCTGGAGGTGGCGTTGAGTCCGTTTCAGTATGTGGTAGGAACGACCGCCCGGGTGGGTCGTAAACGACATACCGTGCAAAGGCCCGGAGACGTTGCACAAAGCCTTGTTGCCACAGCTCGAAACAACCAGGTCGCCTTGCTTTTCGGCTCGGAGAGCCGGGGGCTGAAGAATGCCGATTTGGCTTTTTGTCACACCGTGGTAACCATTCCTACTGCTGAATTCTCATCCTTAAACCTGGCCCAGGCGGTAATGGTCTTGTGCTATGAGGTGTTTACGGCGAGTTGGGAAGCGCCTGCGGAGGCCGGCCCCAGGCTGGCTACCCGCCGGGAGTTGGAGGACATGTACGAACAGTTAAGAGAAACGCTGGTGAACATCAGTTTCATTAACCCGGAGAACCCTGATTATTGGATGCGGCAGATCCGGCGCTCTTTTTCGCGGATCGGTATTCGGGCCAGGGATGTAAGGATGGTTCGCGGCCTGTGTCGCCAAATCGAGTGGTATGGGTCGAAGGGGTGTAAGCGGGACTCGCCGTCTTGATCCTGAACTTACGACGCCATCAAACATATTCCAGCCCCGAAGCGGCCGGCACGGGTGCCTTCTTTCCGATAGGAAAAAAGTCCGTTAGGGTCATGGGCGGTACAGATTCGTGCCGTCTCGATGTGGTCGGGGGTGAGGCCTGCCTGGAGAAGTTGGTCATGATTGGCTGCCCACAAATCGAAACAGCCTCCTTGTGAAGAAAGCCGGGAAACGTAGTTGTTTTTTGAGCCGAAGGCGCCTTCAGCCAGGGCAATTACCTCGGGCCCGACGTGGAAGCAACACGGGCCGATAGAAGGGCCGATGCCGGCGATAATATCAGCGGGCCTGGATCCGAAGCGCCCTTCAAGCGTGCTTACCGTTCGGTGGACAATGAAGTCGAGGGTGCCCCGCCACCCGGCATGAACGGCGGCAACAACCTTTTTACGCCGATCATACATTAACATGGGCACACAGTCAGCGACAAGAACCATGGGGCAAATGTCGGGCAGGTTGGTGACCATTGCGTCCGTCGCCTCCAAGGCGTCGGTAGAGTCCCGTGCACCTCTTCCCCGGTCGGACCGAGATAAGATTCTTACAGCGCTACCATGGACTTGTTGGGCCGTAGTGACCCATTCTAAGGGGATATCCAGGGCATTGGACAATCGTTTCCGGTTTTTCAAGACATCCCCGGGCGATTTGCCGGCGGAAAAAGACAAGTTCAGTTCATGGGCGCAGTGGGGGGATGCGGCGGCCATCCGGGTGGTAATAAAGTGTTTGATCCCTGGTTCTTTCGCCAGGTTTTCAAACAGAAATAGAGGCATACGGCCAAATGTGTAGGTCTTCATCGCTCCATCCAGTGGATATGGTACTGGTCCGGATCACTAGCAGGCAAGTCGCCAGTTTTCAAGTCCATTCGTATCGCTCCAATCCAAGCTCACCCTATTTTTAATTGACAAATTCGCCTTGTGAATGTAATATATGAGGTTAAGCTAAAGTTAACTGTCGGGCTCCCTCATTCAGACAAAGGCGGATGAGGGTTTTTTATTAAGGAGAGAGTACCATGCGTAGAGACGTTCATCACACTAGAAACATTGGGATCAGCGCCCACATTGATGCGGGAAAGACGACGCTGACGGAGCGAATACTTTATTACACCAAGCGAATCCATGCCATTCATGATGTCAAAGGCAAAGACAACGTCGGGGCGACCATGGATTTCATGGAACTCGAAAAAGAGCGTGGGATCACGATTGCTTCAGCCGCCACGTATTGTGAATGGAAGGATCACGACATCAACATAATCGATACCCCCGGTCATGTCGATTTTACCGTGGAAGTGGAGCGGTCACTGCGTGTTCTCGACGGGGCGATTCTGGTTCTGTGTGCCGTCGGTGGCGTTCAGTCCCAGTCCATAACAGTGGATCAGCAAATGACCCGCTACGGGGTGCCCTGTCTGGCTTTCGTCAACAAATGTGACAGGAGTGGTGCGAACCCGTTTCGGGTGGTGAGGCAACTGAGGGAAAAGCTGGGTCACAATGCCATAGCGCTGCAGATCCCAATCGGATTGGAGGCGCAGTTCGAAGGGGTTGTCGATTTGGTCTCTATGAAAGCCTTCTATTTTTATGGTAAAAGCGGGGAAACGGTTCGGACAGAGGAGATACCGCAAGATCTCATCGCCGAGGCCCAGGAAAAACGGGAAGAACTTATAGACGCCGCCTCCATGTTTTCCGATGAACTTACCGAGGCTGCACTGGAAGGGGATGTGACGGAGACATTGCTCGTTGACGCTATCCGCGCAGGCGCCCTGCATCGTCAGTTGACACCGGTCTTGATGGGATCCGCCTATAAGAATAAAGGGGTTCAGCCCCTGTTGGACGCGGTCACCCAGGTACTCCCGTGTCCGACCGATGTGGAAAACTGGGCGCTGGAGGCCGATGATGAAACGGCCCAAGTGGCGTTGTCGGCAGACCCCAAGGCCCCTCTGGTGTCTTTGGCCTTTAAATTGGAAGACGGTCCATACGGACAACTTACGTATATCCGTGTTTATCAGGGAACGCTGGCCAAAGGGGATACGATTATAAACATACGAACCGGCAAAAAGGTGAAGGTGGGTCGACTCATTCGCATGCACGCCGACCAAATGGAAGATATGGGGTCGGTGACGGCCGGAGACATTGGGGCCCTGTTCGGTGTCGATTGTGCGTCCGGGGACACGTTTGTCAGTCCGGGGGTCAATTTGACCATGACATCCATGTATGTACCCGAGCCGGTGATTTCTCTGGCCATTGCCCCAAAAGACAGCAAGGCGGAAGTCAGTATGTCGAAGGCTCTGGGGCGGTTCACCAAAGAAGATCCGACATTTAAGACGTATGTGAGTTACGAAACGGGGGATACCATTATTTCGGGAATGGGAGAACTTCACCTGGAGGTATATGTGGAACGCATGCGCCGCGAATATAATGCGGAAGTCATGACGGGTAAACCACGGGTTGCCTACCGGGAAACCATTACCCGAAGGGCGACGTTTGACTATACGCACAAGAAGCAAACAGGGGGAGCCGGGCAGTTTGGTCGCGTGGCCGGGTATATCGAACCCACCACGGAGGCCGATTTTGTTTTTGAAAGCCGTATAACCGGAGGTGCGATTCCTACGGCGTTCATCCCGGCATGTGAAAAGGGCTTCCAAGGCTGTTTGGCCAAGGGCCCGAAGATGGAATTTCCGGTTACGGGCATTAAGGTGGTTATCGAAGACGGGGCTTCCCATGCCGTTGATTCCTCAGAGATGGCCTTTCAGGCGGCGTCCCGAGGGGCTTTCATGGAGGCATATTTCAAGGCCAAACCGGTGATCCGTGAGCCGATCATGAAAGTGGTCGTGGAAACACCGACTGAGTTTCAGGGCACCGTCATGGGCTCTTTGAACCAAAGGCGGGGGATGATTGTGGGGACCCAGGAAGACGGTGTCATGTGTGCCGTGGAAGCGCGTGTGCCCTTGGCGGAAATGTTCGGCTACTCGACGGTTTTGAGGTCGGCGACCCAAGGTAAGGCCCAATTCACCATGGAATTTTCCAGCTACAAGCAAGTGCCAAGCAACGTTGCTGAAGAGCTGGTCAAGGAAGGGCAATCAGATAAAAAGAACGTGGCCTAGGAGCCTCTCCGGCGGCTTCCTGTCAGCAACGAACTTGACTTGATCAAGTCGTAAAAAATCCGATTTTAGATGGCTAAGTAAAAAGTTCAAGATCCCCGACAGCGGGATTTCCGCTTCGCTCCAACAAGGCGCCGCATGATGTTCTCAAGCCGCTTTAGCGGCGCAATCCTGAGGAATCACCGCCCAAGGGCGGTATCTGCGAGAGGCGTACTTAGCGTACGCCGCAGTGACGAGGGATGCAGCGCAACGCAGATATTGGACTTCCAACGAACTTACTTGTAACAAGCGGAATCGTTTGGAAGGGGGAACGCGACGG
>CAYTTQ010000033.1:0-27963 GCA_964440795.1 uncultured Desulfobacterales bacterium
ACGGGCCGAAGCCGAGATGGCAAAATGTGAAGTTATTTTTGCGCGAGCCCTTAAGGAGACTTGAATGGTGGGACGTTGACCGGCTCCTTGCTATGCCACGCTTATCCCTGATACGATGCCGAAACAATCGTCTATTTACTGAATTGAGCCTATCCTTCCCGATTGTCACCGTAGGATGACAACCGGTATGGATAGAACCCCGCGCGCCAATCAACTCGATTCATGCCTCCTTCTTTTTGGATGAAGTTGAATCCGTCTTCGTCTTATCCGTCTTCTCAGCCGCCGGCTTGTCCGACTTTTGTTTCTTGGATTGCGCGTCCGAGCGCTTATTCCCGTAGTCGGTTACATACCATCCGGTTCCTTTCAAGTGAAATGAACTCTGGCTGACAAGCTTATGAAGCTTGCCGGAACAGGTTTTACATTTCCTCAAGGCCGGATCGGAAAACTTCTGATAAGCCTCCAAAACTCTACCGCATTTTTCGCATTCATACTCGTAGATGGGCATGGTTCACACCCCTCCCTTTCAAAACCCTGACTAAAAATAAGGAGCAAGCCTGATTTGTCAAGACCTAAACTTACTAAAACTCCCGTTTGCAACGTAACGCCCAGGTCGTGTGTCCAATCATTGTAGGCGGAGAGGGGCCGTCGGTATCACCCAGGATCTACTGGGCCTTTACGTCACGCACCTGGTCCAGATGCCCCTCCCATGCTGCATAGAAGGCAAACACCTGTTCGAGTCCCGCCACTTGGGCCGTTTTCAAAACGGTCCGGGTTATTTCGTGTACCCGGGATTCTTCCTTAAGCTTTTCTTCCGTGGAGGCTTCAAAACTCTGCAAGAATTTAATGAACCGAATCACATGAACCACCTCATGACATACGATATACAGGACAAAAGGAAATAAACGCAGCTCTTTAGACTTGTTCAGGGCAGATAAAATGCTGTGATCCTGTAGACATATTTTGTAAAAATCATAACTGGACGAACCCAGCTGGGTCTCCGCCTTACGTCCCTCGTACCGGACAATCTGGGCAAAAGGCCCCTCAATAATTTCTTCCGGCGAAAGGTCCGCCACGGTCTTGACGTCATATCGTTGCGGGGACCACTCGGCGAATGACATTTTATAGGCGTTGCTGGTCAATTCTTCCGCCATCTCAACGGCATCATTGACCACCAACAAGTCGGTCCTTTTAAACCTTTGGGCCCCTACCATCGTCCCCGATCACCCCAGATCCACCAGCAACAAACAAAACCCCTCTTGGTAGCCCCGTGTACGTCCTTTGTTAAGAAAAAACTGGACACATAACCTTTACCATATTATAAGATGACGTTTTAGACAAACTGCAAGCGGCGCCCATCGGGTCAAGAAATATCAAGACTTAAGAAACATCAAGATCGGTGGCTAAGCGTCCGCATAATATGTCTATCCGACACCAGATCTAAGGATTGGAGGTGATGCTGTGGGAAGCGTTGTCAAGAAACGAAAGAAAAAGATGCGCAAGCATAAGCACAGGAAATTGCTGGCAAGAACACGCCACCAGAGAAGGAAGAAATGATGCCCATCACCTGTCGTCGCGTCTTCGAAAAAAGGCACCGCAACCTCTAAAACGGTGCCTTTTTTACTCTATCCCCCGCCTAAGGCTTCTCTTAACGACACATAAGAACGACACAACGCCGGAAGCCCAACCAAAGGCTTCCGATGCCTTGTGGTTATCGCTCTTGGTACTCTCCCGTATAACTTTTGAGATACTTGAAAAACTCGGTTTCCGTAGAAAGTACCAGGGAACTTTTTTCATCAAGTGTTTCTTTATAAATATCCAGGGTCTTTTGGAACGAATAGAAATCCGGGGACAGCCCGTACGCATCGGCATAGATCTTTGTTGCCTTGGCATCCGCGCCGCCCTTGATTTCCTGGGCCTTTTTGTAGGCCTCGGATGTAATCTGTTTTAATTCTCTCTCCTTCTCACCCTCTATCTCCCGGGCCTCTCCCCGACCTTCGGAACGGAATTTTTCAGCAATCTGTTTGCGCTCGGCAATCATGCGATCGTAGACCGATTGCTGGACATCTTTTACATAATTGATCCGTTTGATCTTGACATCGACCACCTCAATACCGAACTCGGTGAGCTTCGGCCCGACCTCTCCCTTAATTTTTTGGGTTATCTGCTGCCGGCCCACCTCGACCGTCGCCAACCTTCTTTTTTGCAGTTCCTCAATTTCCTTAATTTTCGCACTTTCCTCGATTTCCTCCCCCTTCCCCGCCCATTCGAAAGTATCCAATTCGCGGTTCGTCCGGCGAACCGTTTCAAAAAGTGGGTTGGAGGTAATCAGGTTTCGCACGGCCGCATCAATGATGTCGTCCAGGCGGCTCAACGCCCCGGTCGTATTGTTGACCGTCTGGTAGAATTTAAGCGGATCGACGATTTTCCACCTGGCGAACGTATCCACCCACAAATAGGTCTTGTCTTGAGTGGGGATCTGACCCTTTTCGCCGTCCCATTCACGCAAGTTTTTCGGGAAAAAAACGGCGTTTTGTATTAGGGGAACCTTGAAGTAAAGCCCGGGCTCCTTCTTCGGCTCACCGACCACCTTTCCGAACTGGGTAACAATCACCTGCTCGGTTTCATCCACCGTATATATCCCCCCGGAAATCACCACCAGGGCTAGAACTGCAACTGCGATAATAATCCCTTTATATTTCATTTCACCGTTCCTTGTCCCTCTTTCCCCAGATTCAATAATGGCAACAGGTTCTTCTGGTCGGAATCAATGATATATTTATCGCCCAGTTTGGGAAATAAGTCCTTGAGCGATTCCAGATAGAGACGCCTGCGCGTTACATCCTTTGCCTTGGCGTATTCTTTATACTGCGCCACAAACCGTGAGGCATCCCCCTCGGCGCGGTTCACCCTGTCCAAGGCGTAACCCTCCGCGGCTTTCACGGTCCTTTTTGCCTGTCCTCTCGCCGCCGGAACGGCCTTATTGTAGTCCTCTCTTGCTTGATAGATGATCCGCTCTTTTTCCTGAATCGCCTGGTTGACATCGTTGAACGAGGGCTGTACCGGTCCTGGCACGTTTGTCTTTTTCATTTCGATGGTCGAAACCAAAAGCCCCGTATCCGCCTCATCCAGCTCTGTTTGAAGCAGACCGCGGGCCTCATCGGCTATTTCCTTTCTCTTGGTGATCACCTCGTTGATACTCCGATCCCCGACCACCAATCGCATGGTCGACTCCGACAGGTCCCGTAAGGTACCTCTCACATTATGAACCTTGAACAAGTACTTATACGGATCTTTGATGCGGTATTGAACGATCCAGGGGATCACGGCGACATTCAAGTCCCCGGTAAGCATCAACGACTCTTCCTGATATGCCCGGTCGGAAGCATACTCGGTCTGAACCCCGGCCCGTAATGTCCTAAGACCGAATTCCTCCTTGTACACGTAACGCACCTTTACATTGGTCGCCTTCTCGATTCCTCGGGGCAACTTAAAGTGGAGCCCCGGTCCGGCCTGTCGAACGTACTCACCGAATCGCTGAACGATACCCACTTCGTCGACGGCAACCGTGTAGAAAGCCGAACTGCCAAAGTAAATAAGCACGATAGCCAAGATGATAATCCACCCGCCGGGCTTATTGAATTGTTTAAACTTCTGGATGACCTCATCCATGTTGGCCCCCCCCCCTCCGCCGGAGCCGCTGGACCCACCTGACCTTTGCTGCTGTTGCTTTAATTTATCCCAGTCCCAAGCCATTAATTACTCCTTCATTTTTAGATGATTTCCAGGTTACCTCACACATTGCTTTTGCTTAAGTCCCACCGAAGTCTAGAAGTTTGATTGGCCGGGGTCAAGGAAAAACAAATCAAGGCACGGGAAAATCTACGCAGGCAAAATATCCCCCGAAGGCCGAAGCGTCGGTTGATTCAGTGTTTCCATACCAATCCTTGACAAGCCGGCCCAATTATCTCATACGTTACGTAAAGACACTCCCTGTTTTCGGGCCCTGTTTTCGAGAACGTTCGGCGCGGGCCCCAAGGAGAATGGCGATGAGCAAGAGAAAGCGGATGGAAAAGCCGGCCTCCCTGGCAAATGTTCTGTCGGAAGCCTTAAAACGTGCCAATATAGACATGGATTTGGAACTGGTCCGCCTCTGGAACCGGTGGGCCTGCGTTGTCGGCCCGACTGTGTCTCAAAACGCCAGGCCCGCGGTCATCAAGGGCGGCATGCTCATCGTCTATGTGTCAAATACACCCTGGATGCAGCAACTGCAGTTTTTGAAGGACGACATCAAGGATAAACTGAATTCCGACCTCGGGAAACCGGTTATCGAGGAGATACGATTCAAAATCGGACCCATCGATTCGTAAGCTCTTACTTGTAGAAACCCTGCCGTGTCTTTCACGCACCATCGGGGGTCAACATGCGGGCCATCTCTTCGGTGAAACCGCCGTCCCGGTTATGGGTGACGACCGGCGGCAACACGGCAAGTCCCGGGTTTCCCCCTTTAACGGCCCCCACCAGGACCCGTTCCGCTTCCGACCCGGCGTTTGAATGGATCAGTCTCAACTGCTTGGGCTCCAAGCCATATGCCCGCATCTGAGTGAGCAGATCAACCAGACGCCCGGCCGGGTAAACCACCCAAAAACGCCCCGACGGCTTGAGTAGTTTCCGGGCGGCGGATACCACATCGGAAAGCTTCGCCCGGATTTCGTGCTTGGCTACCGCCCGCTGGGAATTTGGGCTGAGTCTACCGGAACCAACGGGGCGATAGGGTGGATTGCTAAAAACGACGTCGGCCACCCCCGATCCGATCAAGTCCCCCGAATCCTTCATGTCGCCGTGAATAATCCGTACGTAATCCTGCACGTTGTTGACGCGGATATTTCGGAAGGCCAATTGGACGAGTCCGTCTTGAATTTCAATACCGTAGAGTAAAGCACGAGGAAACCGTTCGGCCAAAAGCAGGAGCATCACCCCACATCCCGCCCCCAAATCAACGCCAAGCTCTCCAGGCTCAAGTGATACGTGATATGCCAAGATGGGGGTGTCAATCGAAAACCGATAACCGTTGCGCTCCTGGCAAATTCTCAGCTCCTTGCCAAAGAGCGTCTCTGTTTTTGTTTCCAACCCCCACCCCATCAATCCAGCTTGTTGATAACAAGGCCACTCAACACCTTTGGGAAAAAATAGGTCGACTTTCGCGGCATAATCAGGCGGGCATTGGAAACTTCTTCCACGTCGGAAAGGCGAGTCGGATTCACGATGAGCGCCACCGGACACTTTCCCGAACTTACAGCCTTCAGGGCATTCTCGGCACGGCTGGTATACAAAACCCGATTCTCGTCATCGAGTTCGAGATCGGACAATCCCAGGATCTGTTGAAATATCAGTTTGGTCACTATCGTGACGTCCAGCCTTCTTAGGGCGGCGGGAATCTCGCTTCCAAAAAGGCGTTCCATGACACCTTCCTTGACAGCCATGACATAAGCCGTATAAGCCGTCGGATGTCCCCTGATCACCACCCCGATGGATCTTTGTCGCGCTCCCGCCCGCACCTTGGCCCAAAGCGTTTCCTTAATACCGGAATAGTCATCCCCCGACACCTCCAAGGTATCAACGTGGAAATAATCTTCGGCTTTTCCTACAAACCCGTTTAGGGCATCACCGGTGATCTTCGAGAGCATTCTATGAACCGGACGAATGATCAAGCCCGGATCCTGCATACTACTCAAATACATCATTACATAGTTACACCCACGATGTGTATCCAACTGGGCTGCCTTGGCGGCCATCGCGTCCCGATAGCTCAGCGCCGTTTCATACCGATGGTGCCCGTCGGCGATATAAAGCGGTCGGTCCTCCAGTTTTCGGCTGACCTCGGCGTGCATGTCGGAATCCGTAATGCGCCAGAGTCGATGACGACTGGAACCGGTGTCCTTAAAATCGAAATCGGGCGTCACTCTATTCACCCAATCGCGGAAAGGCCCGAAAACCCCTTCATGGGGATCCGAAAAGACTGAAAATATTGGACTAAAATTGGTCCTACACGCCTCCATCAGCTTGAAACGGTCCATTTTCGTCGCCGAAAACGTTTTCTCGTGGGGCATGATGTTGCCCCGGCTAAAATCCTCCAGTTCAACAAGCACGATCAACCCCTGACGCTGATGCCGGACACCGTCACTTACATAATCCATGACGGTTAAGTACATGGCCGACACGGTGTCCCGGACCAACGCCCCTTCAGCCTGCCATTTTTCAAAGCGAGTCGCCGCCCGCACGTACTTGTTATTGGACTCATTGTCCTCAGGTCGTCCCTGACTCAATATTAATCTCACAATATTTTGGGGATGTAACTGTTCCAACGCCTGACGTTGTTCTTCCGAAATTACATCATACGGGGGAGCAACCACATTGCCCAAGTCGCCCACTTTCTCCGGATTGTAAAGCACCCCTTTAAACGGTAAGATCTTTGCCATTGTCACCATATCCTCATAGAAAAAGCGGCTAGGCCGCCCTTTGAAAACTACCCAGAAGCTTTTTGTCCTTGTACTAAAATACCGTTTTTTCTGCAAGGTTAAAAAAGGGGCACGATCGTGATTTCGAAAAGGCAACGGACACCAGAAAAACCGTCCGAAAGGAACGACCGGGGGCAAAACAGACATGTTGACACCGCACCCCAAACACGTTATGAATTTCGCAGCGTGATCGTCATAATTCGGGTGTAGATCGGAGATATACCGGAGAGGTGGCCGAGTGGCTGAAGGCCCCGCTCTCGAAAAGCGGTATCCTGTTAAAAACGGGATCGTGGGTTCGAATCCCACCCTCTCCGCCAATCATTTCAGGCACTTAGGCCATTTTTAGACCGTAAACAAACTGTAGACCTGTCAACACTAAGAGGGGTTGAGAACTCACTGAGATTCTCCCCCCTCTTTTCATTTTTAGACCTACAAAAAAAAGGAGCAAGCTATGGATGATGGTTCAAGGCGTGATTTTGATGGCCTCGGAGACTTTCTGGGGTCGGTTATTAATGACGGATGTCCTGGTGGGCAGCGTGACCCCGCGGCTTTTGACTCGCGCCACGGGGCTTGGCGAAACTGTTGGCTCCTGAGGGCGGGTTTTTGGTGCCAGCGGACTACTCAAATGACATTGTGGCGAGGGCCTATGAGGCCGGTGAAATCCTCAAAAGATGTGACCGGATTACGCTGAGCTCTGCTGCTAATTCCATCACTTTTAACGCTGTGAATGAATCCGACCGGTCCACCGCTATAGCAATGGGGGTTGGCGTAAAGGCCGGAGCCTACCTGTCTCCGAAAAACGGCACAAAGCCCATGCCGTCCTTTCTTAGCGCACAGGGCGAGGCGGACAAGTCCCAGTACAATAGGTGCTTGCGGCTGTGGGGGGCGGTGTTTGAGCTTGAAGATCAATAGATCCACTTACCGATTCCGGTAAATTTCCAACAAAATAACCGTACATCCACCTATTTCTTGCCTGTAAAATTACCGAAAACGCTTACTTCGCCCGATAATCAATATATACATAGCTTTTTTATTGGACACCGCACTATATTGTGGTTTATTATTCACAAGTGAAAATGACTATGTTTTAGGGATTTAATTCTGTTTAACAGGCTTGAAAAACAACTTGGTTCCCGCTATTCTTCCTAGCTCTTACCGAAAGGGATGCTAAAATGCAAAGTTCACTAAATAGCAGTCCGAATGTTAATGGGTTAAGCCAAGTGATCGTTCCAGACAAGCTGTTTTGCAAAGGGGAGGACATGAACGCTAAGGAAGAGCTAATTTCAATGATTAAGGAAAAATCCTTTAAAAAAACAGATGCCCCGTCTTTCTCTTTGTCATCCGGGAGGAAAAGCAAATATTACTTCAACATGAAGCCAGTAACAATGGACTCTAAGGGTTCGTTTTTGGTCGGGACGGTCATCTTTGAAAAAGTTCACGAGCTGGGACTTCAGCCAAGAGCAATTGGAGGCCCGACCATGGGTGCAGATCCGGTTGCTATCGCAACTGCTTTAACATCCTTCTTAAAAGAGGATCCAATTGAATCCTTTGTAATAAGAAAAGAACGCAAAGAACATGGGTTAAAATTGCAAATTGAAGGAAATGTTGAGGCCGGGGACAGCGTTGTTATTGTTGATGACGTGGTGACTACTGGAGCCTCCACAATCAATGCTATCGAAATAGCCAGGGAGCACCAATTGAATATTCTGGCAGCTATAGTCCTAGTGGATCGATGCGAGGAAAACGGCAGGCAAAATATAGAAGCCCAAGGCGTTCCCATGTATTCAGTCCTCACCATTGAAGATTTCACTTAAAAAGCTCAAAATGGGGTATCGGGTTAACTCCAGTGACCCCCACATAGTTTGCACAAAGCCCCAAGGCCCTCTGCAGAAGCATCCACCACATGCTGGAGGCGAATCCGTCCGATTCCCCTCGGCGCTTTATCCTCAACGCCGATGACGACCAGAGCTTTCCCTTCTGCCCCTCGACGACGCTTACCCTAAGACCAAGAGCGTTGGCACCGTACTTCTGGGTGGTAATGTGCCACATCGTACGAAACCACAAACGCAATGACCGGACAACCCCACACGAAGAATATCAACCGGATTTGGAATACGGCTTGTGATGATGCCGGCGTGGTGCGTGTGCCTCTCAATAATGCCTGTCGGCACTCCTGGGGGTGTCAGATGCTTAATGCCGGGATTGATAAGGCGGTGGTTCAAAGACTCCTGGGACACTCGGATCCACGCATGACGGACAGATATGCAGAACATAGTATGAATGCCTTGAAGATTCGCCTTGATAATGTTATCAAAATGCAGGGCCGAAAACAGGGCAACTCTAAACAAGCCGTAGACCTGGAAAACATCGGCCATGAAAGTAATTGAAAACACACAGAAAGTTAGCGGATTGGGTGGGTTCGAATCCCACCCTCTCCGCCAATCATTGCGATCGAACTCAAGACCTTGCCTGGCACCCATCCGCCAATCAGGATTGCCGCGCGGTGCAACCGGGATCTTGGCCTTGGGTATTGAATCTCCTTGGTATCCATGATTGAAATTGTTGCATAAGGTTCAGGACGGTCTCAGATTTCAATGGCGCTAAAACTCAGCCTTAAGAGTCCCTAAGTTCCGTTGCGGCCGGGTTTACCAAATAAGCCATGTGGATTTACCAAGATATGTGGTGCCTATTGAATTTCAAAGTAACAACGAAACCAAGGGACTCTAACGGCTTCAAACAGTTAGCCCCATTGAAATCTGAGACCGTCCCGAACCTGTAACGTTTTCAAAAAACGGAGAGATGTCCGAGCTGGCTGAAGGAGCGCGACTGGAAATCGCGTGTGCTGTCAAAAGCGGCACCGAGGGTTCGAATCCCTCTCTCTCCGCCAATTTTATTGCCCTTAGCCGACACCAACAGCAAACACTGACAAACCAACAATGTCTTATCTCGTACTTGCCCGAAAACATCGGCCACAAACTTTTGAAGAAGTTGTCGGCCAAGAACACGTTACCCGGACGCTTCAAAATGCCATCGGCACGGAACGGGTAGCTCATGCCCTCTTGTTCGCAGGCCCGCGAGGGGTAGGTAAAACTTCGGTGGCTCGGATAATGGCCAAGGCCATGAACTGCGTAACCGGACCGACACCCTCTCCTTGCAACCGTTGTGAAAGATGCAAAGAAATCACCGACGGAATCGCCATAGACGTGTTCGAAATTGACGGCGCCTCCAACCGGGGCATAGACGAAGTCCGCGAGTTACGGGAAAACACCAAGTACATGCCCAGTCAGAGTCGGTACAAAGTCTACATTATCGACGAAGTCCATATGTTGACTGACCCGGCCTTCAATGCACTGTTGAAAACGCTGGAGGAACCACCGGGCCACGTGCTCTTTTTCTTTGCTACGACCGAGCCCCACAAGCTGCCGATTACGATTCTCTCTCGGTGCCAGCGCCACAATTTTAAACGAATCGGACCGGCCCCCATTGCCGACTCCCTCGAACGAATTTGCAAGGATGCATCGTTTTCGATCAGCCCGGCCGGTCTGCGGTTAATCAGCACGAAGGCGTCGGGAAGTATGCGTGACGCCCTGAGTCTTCTGGATCAGGTGATGACATATGGCCAAGACGGGGTTACCGACCAAGAGGTGTTGGAAAGTTTGGGCGGTATTGATCAGGCGGTTCTTTCCAGATTTTCCGCCACTTTATTGAGCGGAGAAACTGTTTCCGCTCTAAGCATCCTGGAAGATCTTTACAACCACGGTCAGGACATCAGACAGGTCTACACCAAGCTTTTAGAACACTTTAGAAATATGCTTATTGTCAAGATGGGAGGCACGGGCGGCTCTCTGGAAGACCTCCATGACCATGAACTCGACGACATGAGAAAGCAGCTGGAACCAGTCTCCGCGGAAACGGTCCACCAGATGTTTACCCTTCTGTTTGAGTCCGAGTCGACGATCAAGTTTTCCTCTCAACCCAAAATAGCCTTGGAGGCGGCCTTGATCAAACTGTCTCAGTCTCAGCGGATTTCGAGCTTTGACGAAATCATCGACAAGCTGGACCATTTTGCCAAAACGCTGGAGGAAAAAGGGACACCCCTGAAAGAAGAGACACAAGGTCCACAGCCTGGAATGGCCCCTTCGTTACCCTCAGTGGAAGAAGTCACGCCCCCGGAAGAAGAAAACTCTGATGTAGGCGTCGAGCATTACGGCAGCTTGCAGCAAACCTGGCAAGAACTCCTCGCCGCCTTCGGCCGCCACAGCAAACCCCTGGTTCCTTGTCTGGAGAAGGCGGAACTAACCAAAATCGGTGAAGACTTTCTGGAAATTGCGGTTCAGTCGAACTCATTTTTTACGAGCCGGCTCAAAGAGGAACGAACGCTTAATACCATGAAAGAAATTTGCCAAGATTTTTTTAAGCGAAACATGCGAATCAAGCTCCTGGAACTGGAAAAAGCGGAACAGGGCGGCGTGGCGGCAGATACAGACAAAAACCAAGACGGGCACCGGTTGAAGCGGGACGCGCTGAATCATCCGATTGTAACGGACGCCCTGGAAATTTTTAACGGGAAAGTCGTTGATGTAAAAATCCTTTGATGGAGGTAAAAGATGGCAAAAGGTATGGGAAATATGCTGAAGCAGGCACAGCAGCTTCAGTCAAAGATTTTCAAGCTCCAAGAAGAAATGGCGGATAAGACCGTAGAAGCGTCTGTCGGCGGGGGAATGGTAAAGGTTACAGCCAACGGGAAACAACAACTGGTTTCCGTTCACATCGAGCCCGAAGTGGTCAACTCGGAAGACGTTCAAATGTTGCAGGATTTGATTGTGTCGGGCGCCAACGAGGCCCTAAAGAAAGCACAGGATATGGTCTCCGAAGAAATGAACAAGCTCACCGGCGGGTTTAATATCCCGGGTCTCACGTAACATCTCATGAAATATTACCCACCATCCCTGGTGCGTCTAATCCGACACTTGTCCAAGCTACCTGGAATCGGGGAGAAAACCGCCACGCGGCTTGCCCTTCACATTCTTCGAACCTCGGACGGAGAAGCCACTGCCTTGTCCCAGAGTATTCTTGAAGTGAAGGAAAAGGTACGGCTCTGCTCAAAATGCTTCGGCCTTGCCGATACGGACCCCTGTTCCATTTGTTCTGATCCCAACCGAAGTTGCAAAACGTTGTGTATCGTTGAGCAGCCCAGTGACCTGGTAGCACTTGAAAAATCAGGCGCCTACAAAGGCCTTTATCACGTCTTGCACGGCACATTGTCACCGATCAACGGCGTCGGTCCGGAATCGCTGAGGATTAAGGAACTCATTGCCAGGGTGCGATCGGACGATGTCGAAGAACTCGTACTGGCCACGAATACCAACGTGGAAGGAGAGTCAACGGCATCATACATTTGTGAATTGTTCAAAAATAATGCCGTTCGGGTAACCCGAATCGCGTCAGGGGTTCCTATGGGAAGCGATCTGAAATATCTCGATGAGGTTACCATCAAGCGTGCGATGGAAAGGAGACAAGACTTTTAACTTGTCCAATCCGTCCGATTTTTTTGAATGTAAGATGTGCGGTGATTGCTGCAAGGGTTTCGGGGGCACTTACGTCACCGAGAAAGATATTGATGCTATCTCCGGATTTCTCAACACAGACCGAAACGCCTTTAGACGAGACTATTGCCAGTTGTCCGGAACACGACCGGTCCTCCGCACGGGTCCTTCGGGGTATTGCATATTCTGGGATCGGATATGCACCATTCACGAGGTCAAACCCCGGATGTGCAAGCTCTGGCCGTTCATCGAAGCTGTTCTAGTGGACCCGACCAATTGGACCTCCATGCATTCCATGTGCCCCGGCATCCGTACCGATGTAGATGAAAAAGAACTTGCCGAATGTGTTCGGGAACAGCTCCTGAAACATAGCAGGTAGAATTGATAAAAGATCAGGGACCTTTGCGAAAGGAACTCGAACTTGATAGGGATATTCGATTCCGGAATCGGTGGGCTCACCGTGGCTCGAGCAATGATGACCCACCTTCCCGACTACGACATCGCCTATTTCGGCGATACGGCACGAACGCCGTATGGCACGAAAAGCCCGGAAACCGTTACTCAATACGCCATCGAAGATGCGCAAATCCTTGTTGACAAAGGGGCCAAGCTTTTGGTTGTGGGCTGTAACACAGCCTCCAGTGTGGCGACGGATAGGCTCAGGAAGGACTTTGACATTCCCATTTTTGAGGTGATTTCACCCGCGATCGATGCCGTCCTCAACCATCCCAAAACTAGACGGGTAGGGATCGTCGGTACGAGAGCAACGGTGAGCAGTGGTGTATATCAAGGCAAACTAAAAGCGGCCCGGCCCGAACTGCAGGTCTTCGCCGCCGCCTGTCCCCTTCTGGTACCGTTGGTGGAGGAAGGATGGCTGAATAAAGGAGAAACCAGGCGAATAATCAAGAAGTATCTTCATCCGCTGAAGGTCAAGCAAATCGACACGTTGATTCTCGGCTGTACACATTATCCCCTCGTAAAGGATATCATACAGGTCAAGATCGGCAAACGGGTCAAAGTCATCGACTCCTCGGAAGCCACGGCCGGTGCCGTAAAACACTTTCTTGACACAAACGCTGAAGTCGCTCGCACATTGGCCCAAAAAGGGACCCGCGATTTTTTTGTTTCAGATATCACGGACCATATGCAAAAACTGGCCGGCACCATATTGAAAAGGGAAACCGAATTGCAGCATATACGGCTTTGACGGCCGATACACACATTCATGTATATGGGAAGGAAAAAATGGAAAAGAGAACGCAACTGTCGGTTTTTTTGAAGAATGTTCCCGGAGAACTGGGCCATTTTGCCGAACTGATGTCCAACGCCCAGATCAACATACTGGCCATGTTTATCCAGAACGCTTCCGACTACGTTCAAGAAATGTTTGAAGCCCGAGGAAAGCCGATAAAACGAACAGCGTCGGCTGCCAGCTATGGATCGGTTTTGAAGGAAGCCCGGAAGTATTCCTTGATCAGAGTCGTGGTGGACAAAACAGACGAGGCCCTGGCAACGCTCAAAGAAACCGGATATTGGGTCGATGCCAAAGACGTTCTGGTCATGAAGTTGGAAAACCGGCCGGGAAAGTTGGCAGGGATTTCCAAGCAGTTTGGTGATGCCGGTATTAACATAAACTATGTCTACGGCTCCGGCGCCGTGGATGCGCAATCGGCCATCTACGTCTTTAAGGTCCCCGACGCAAATCAGGCCCTGGCGTCTCTCCCCAATGAACCTCAATGAGCATGGGAAGCTTCCAACGAACTTGACTTGTCCTGTTTGAGAAGGTCGCGCGTTGGGGCCGCGGCCCGGCTTAATCCGGCTTTTTTGAAAAGACCGGGACACAACCCTACCAAAGCCCGTGAACAGTCACGCCGCATCCGGGACATTTTCCATCTATCATGTGGTTGGCCGACACGCGAAACCCCAACCGTTGAATCAACAACCGCCCGCAATTGTAGCAACGGGTGCTCTCCCCTTCATCTCCGGGAATATTGCCGGCGTACACATACCGTAGGTCGGCTTTCAATCCAATTTTGCAGGCTTTGTGAACTATCTCGACAGGCGTTGAAGGCCGATCGGTAAGCTTGTACGTGGGGTGAAACCGGCTCACATGCCAGGGGGTATCACGACCCAGATCTTGGACAATAAAGGCCGTCAGCTCCTCGAGTTCTTTTGTGTCGTCATTAAGCCCCGGGATCAAAAGTGTGGTAACTTCTATAAAAATCCCCAAGCGCTTCATCACCCTGAGTGATTCCATGACGTGTTTGCGCTTGGCCGAACATTGTCGCCTATAAAAATCGTCGTTGAATGCCTTCAAATCCACGTTGGCCGCGTTCAGGTAGGGCTGGATCATTTCCAGCGCCTCGGCGGTCATATATCCATTGGTCACAAATACGTTCGCCAGCCCTTTTTCATGGGCCAGCCGGGCAGTATCGAGGGCGAATTCAAAATAGACCGTCGGTTCCGTATAGGTATAGGCAATACTCCGGCATCCGGCGGCCACAGCAGCCGCCACGATTGCCTCAGGGGCTCGGAACTTACCCGGGATCCGGCCACCCCGATCTACGGGGAACTGTGCAATATCGGCGTTCTGGCAAAAACGGCACCGGAAATTGCATCCCACGGTGGCGATGGAATAGGATAGCGTGCCGGGATAGACATGAAAAAGCGGCTTTTTCTCAATCGGATCGACATGTTCGGCAATCGGTTTTCCGTACACCAAGGTCTCTAAAACACCGTCTCGGTTTTCTCGGACCCCGCAAATCCCCCGCTTTTTGTTCCGGATCAGACATCGATGATGGCACAGGTTACATCGAACCTTCCTGTCTTCTTCCAAGCGGTCATACAAGCGTGCTTCCATTCGAGTCGAGACCTTCCCGGACTTTGGTTCCACTGGATATCAGACCGGACACCGCCCCTTTCGGTTTTCGGACATGATCCAGCAGGATGTTGTCTGTTCTGAACCTGGGAACCAGTGTAACCGCCATGCCGATATAACTTCCAAAAGGGCTTTTCTGAACCCAGGGGCATTGCTCAACATACCGCATGTGATTGGGAAAAACGGTCGGGAGTTGGTGTACCGTCGCTCGTTTGATCGGCGTCTTTCCCACAATGTCCCGGACCATTTGGGTCAACTCCCATACGCCGAAGAACCTGGCCCTGTTGTAAACGCTTTCCCTGAATATGCCCTTGACCCGACGCTCGAACGACTTAAGCGAATATCGATTCAGAACACCGAGAAAGACCCGGTCTTTGGCGACACGGCACGCCTCTTCCAGGGCTTTACGGCTATCTTCGACAAACTCCAGTGTGGTTATCAGGCAAGCGATATTAAAGGTGTTGTCGTCAAAGGGAAGATCTTCGGCAACCCCGTGATGGAGGGACGCCTGCGTACCCACTTTCTTTCTGGCAAACTCAAGCATGTGAGGAGAGGCATCCAAACCGGAGACGTCAAGACCCATCCGGACAAACATCTCCAAGTGCCTGCCGGTACCGCAACCAATATCCAACACCCGTTCACCGATCACCGGCCTGAGCAACTTGACAAGCAAATCGTCTTCCAATTCCGCTATAAACCGGTGCCGTTGGCTGTGAAACCACTCGTCATAGTCGCGAGCGGTTTTGAAATCAAATACATATCCCATAGGTTCAGTTCGTCTGAGAAGCGGCCTGCTCGTATCGCTCCCCCAAAAGACTTAATGCGCTTCTCCAAGCACTTTGCACATCCCTTTATTCTAGAATTAAGTATATGAAAAGGCACCGACAAGGCAAGGAAAAAGCAACGAATTTTGCTTGATTTTAGACCATCCCTGGTCTATGTTCGCCAAAATCCGGCAGTCACCTTTACACAAACAAGTTCAAGTTCACGGGAGGTACTTATGGCAGGAGTTAATAAGGTCATACTGGTCGGCCGTCTGGGAAGAGACCCGGAAGTGCGTTATACCGCCGATGGCACGGCAGTGGCAAATTTTACCATGGCCACTTCTAAAGAATGGAAAGACAAGCAAACCGGCGAGAAGAAAGAACGTACAGAATGGCATAAAGTAGTCGCCTGGCGCAGGTTAGGCGAGATATGTGGAGAGTATCTAGCCAAGGGAAAGCAAGTCTATATTGAAGGAAGTATACAAACCAGAGAATGGCAAGACAAAGAGGGCAACCGCCGGTGGACGACGGAAATCGTTGCCGATCAAATGCAAATGCTCGGCTCACCGGGGCAGGCCCAGTCCTATGACGAGGGGCCCGGTTCCGATGACCAAGGCGGTCCCGGCGGTCAACCCACCGAAGACGATATCCCCTTCTAATTTTTAGGGTTGATCAAGAAACATCTGTGTATAGTTGAAGACAATTGCAGTCGAAATAGGCAAACCATGGCCCCAATGAGGGGCTTTGGTAGTGTCAAGATGGTACAAAGTCAAGGAACGCTAGCTTTGCGTTTCTTCTTCCGACTTTTTCTCTTGGTCTATTTTTTCCGGTTCCTTGTCTTCTTCCAAGTCTTCGGTAGTGGCCTTCTTGAAATTCTTAATTCCTTTTCCGATCCCACTACCGATTTCCGGAAGTTTTCCGGCACCAAAGATTATCATAATAATCACCAAGATGATGATCAGTTCCGGCATCCCTATTCCAAACATCCCCTGTCCCCCTTATGATCAACCATTGAAATTTAAGTCCGAGAATTGACCGGCGAAATTATCTAAAGTGAAGATACCACCAAACATACGGACTGTCAATTATTGCTCTTTTGGTTTTAAAGCATCCATAATGGACGCGTAGGCGGTATTAATCTCCGTCATTTTTCCCCTGGCCAGTTCCTCCACCACGGGATCTTTGTCAACGAATCGGTCGGGGTGGTACTTTCGGACCAACTTTTTGTACGATGCTTTCACCTCGTCCACACCTGCATTGTACGGAACGCCCAGGACATCATACTGCGGTTTCAACCCTTTTTGAGACAAACCATCGTGCAGTAAACCCGGATTGCTTTCAACCGTATGGCCCACCAACAGTCCCAGCGCCGCACCAACCGGTCCCCCTACCACCCAACCGATACCGGCACCGATCACCTTGTGAAACTTTTTACCGCCCTGGTTTGCACCTTCGCTCATAGTAACCAAATTATCCGCCATTTTCTCAAGACAGTCAAGCAGAATGACGGCTGGGCGTAGATTGACCGCGGACAAACACAGACAACCGCGGACGATCTCTACGAAGGCCTTGGTGACAGCACGCTCGCCCGAAGGGCATGACCGTCATTCGGTCTATCGAGACGACAGACCGAATCGTCTGCGGTGGTCTGCGTCCGTCTGCGGCTCCCAAAACTCCCTTGCCTCCCCTTTTCCGCCGTGCTATGGATCTAACCGACTCGATAGCGCTGTTTTCACCAAAACCCGGAAACCGGAGTTCTTTTGACCAGATTCAAACCAAACATGCTGCCCACTCTCATCGGAAGCCTCCCGGTCCTTGACCACGACCAGGCGCTGCGAATGATTCTGGAAGCAACTCCGGAAATACCCCTTTGGGCCCAACTGCCCGGCCATCCCGCGGAAGGCATGATGGTCCAGTTTTTGGACGGCATTCCGGGCGTCACGAAAAAAAAAGACCGCACCTTCATTGACTCTTCGCAAACTGATTTTGATCAAGAAGTCCTGTTTTTTTATGAAGAATACCTAATGGTTAGTGAGGGACAACAAGACGTGTCTCAGTCCCGTTTCGCCCTTCATCCAAGCTCGGCACCCGGCTTTTTCAAGTTCGTGGACACAGTCAAAACCTTGTCTCCCCCACCCGTTGCCTTGAAGGGCCAAATCAGCGGCCCCATAACGCTGGCCACCGGAATCAAAGACCAGAACGGACGGGCCCTTTTCTACGACGCAAAACTGAGAGATCTGATCGTAAAAACCGTCGCCATGAAGGCGCGCTATCAGGCCGAGACCTTGGCCGCGTTTAACGTCCCTGTCATGGTTTTTATCGACGAACCGGGACTGGCCGGTTTTGGAACGTCCGAATTTATGAGCATTTCAAAGCAGGACGTGGACGAAGTCCTCGGCGAAGTTATCGAAGCCGTACACCAAGGGGGGGCCATGGCCGGTATCCACGTGTGTGCCAATACCGACTGGTCCCTCGTGCTCGACTCATCGGCGGAAATCCTCAGCTTCGACGCCTTTGATTACTTTGATCGGCTGGCACTTTACAAAGAGTCCCTGACCGATTTTTTCAACCAGGGACGGATCCTGGCCTGGGGCATCGTTCCCACATCAAACGGCGAACAAATCGACAAAGAAACCACCGAGAGCCTCACCAAGAAGTTACAATCCCAAATAACCCACCTCGAAGCCCTGGGCATCAACCGAGACCGGATCTTAGAACAATCTCTCGTCACACCGAGTTGTGGTACGGGATCGCTTACGGTTGATCAGGCAGAGAAAGTGCTTCAAATGACTGCCAGTGTGTCGACCGCGCTTCGCGCCACCACTTAATATACACCCAGGAACAACTCTGATCGTTCACTGAGTTGGCATGTTTCCATTTCCATCATCACCGACCAATCCGACGATCCGAGCGGCACACAGCCAACCCGGTCCGACTCTCAAACACCGCCAACGGAATAGATGGCATTTATTTTCACAATTGCCAATTGAGTGCATTTAAAAACGGAACTATTTTTCCACATTCTCGCCAAACTTCAGGCCACCGCGAGCACAATCTGCTTTAACTATTTGTAACATTTGATTTTTACAACAAAACTGAGTTTGAGCATGCTTCTTGCTCCATTGACGGTCATGAAGACGCTATCTAGAGCTTATGCCGTTTGGAGTCAGTCATGAGAAAGAGGTTTGTCGTTTATGTTTTAACTATCTTACTTGGAACCTTGGTACACTCACGGTATTGCCACGCGGACACCTACGCTTATGTGGCATCCGCCAGTAGTGATGAAAGCCAACCCGGGACTGTTTATATTATCGACATAGGAAAAATTATTCAAACAGCAGAAAAATATGTCGTTTATGATGAAGTTATCACTACGTATCGGAAGAGGATCTCTGTCGGCAAGGGCCCAGAAGGCGTAGCAGTTTCACCTACGGGAAAACACGTCTTCGTTGCAAATAAAAAGGGTGGAACTGTTTCTATGATCCAGACCTCGGACCAGTCTATCGCAAGAACCATTCGCCCGAACACCAACCTGTCACTAAACCCCTGGGGGGTTGCGGTATCCAGTGACGGCAGGTTCTTGTATTTTACAGCGAGAGGAAATACTCAAAGCGGTCTTCTGGTATATGACATAGAAAAAGGCTCCCGTATTGAGACGGTTTCGCTAAACCAGCCGTCTGCACTCACGGCCTTCTCAAAGGATGGCGCTCATTATGCCTATGTAGCTGACCAAGACCCTGCCAACCAAAAAGGCGTTGTTCGCATCTTCAAGAATCGATCTGACGCTAAATCCATAGACGTTGGTCTTGCCCCCAGCGGCATAGCAGTTTCACCATATTTCGATTATGTCTACGCGACAAGCTCAAAAGGCAATACCGTTTCCGTAATACGAACCTCTGATTACACTAAAACGCATACACTCACAATCCAAGATGGTATTGGTAGGCGCCCAACGGGGATTGCAGTCATATCGAATGGTGATGACCGCTACGATGTTGTCTATGTTGCAAATAAAAACGATGATTCCATCTCTGTCATTCAGATTGAAGTCGCAACCGAAAATTACACTCTACTTGACACGATTACGCACAGTTCCATCAATCAACCTCACGGCGTCTCTGGATTTCCCAATGGTGAATACGTATTCGTGACAAACGAAGGAAACGGCAGCGTCTGCATGATTGAAACCGCCACAAATAGAGTCGAAAAAATAGTCGAAATCAGCGGGGTGCCCACCAGCATTGGAGACTTCGTGGGCAGCATATCTCCCCCCAACGCCCCCACGGATCTCACAGCAACTAGTGAACCAGACTCGGTTATCAGCCTCAAATGGTATGACGCTTCGTACGACGAACTACGCTTCAAAATCGAAAGGAAAGAAAAGGGAGAAGAGAAGTGGAATGTTTCAAAGGTATCATCCAACATTACCTCATACGAGGACGATATCGTTGAGGTTAAGGAAGGAACTACCTATTCCTATCGCGTTTGTTCCTCCAATGACAGCGGCGACTCCGAATACGTCACCGCAGAGGTAGCGATCCCCTTGAAAGCCCCCGTCAAGCTGTTCGTTACCGGCACCTCCCACGACAGCATTAGTCTGCGATGGAAAGACAAATCCGACGCCGAATCCGGATATGAAATTGAAAGACGCGCCGTACCCGACCCGGAATCGGATGAAACCGACGAAATTGACGACAATGGGGAAAATGACGACGGAGAGGAAGGTGATCAAGACAACGAAAAGCTTAAGCCTGCCGAAGACACTCCTACACCCAGCACGGGTTTCACGAACATAGCCACCGTCGGTGCCGACGTACAAACATATACTGATAGCGACAGCGACCTGGAATCGGGCGCAACGTATGTCTATCGGGTGGCGGCATACAAAAATGCGGTAGAAGATGACCCGGAGACTCCGGACATTGAAGAAAGCAGAAAAAAGCAATATTCAGACTGGTCAAACGAGGTTGAGGTTGAAACCGACGAGGATTATGCGTGTTTTATCGGCACCGCCGCTCATGGTCCCCAAACGGCGGCTTATATTGTGTCCCTAAGGACACTTGACTATGCATATATGTCTATCTTTCTCCTGCTTTGCTGTTCGGGAATCATTTTCCGCCGGCTTCGCGTGAAAATGACAACCACTTTATCGTAGTAACGATGTCAGGTAGCTCGCTTTGCTCGCAACCTGACCTACAAGAATCTTTATCGCCCTGTGACCTGTAGGTCAGGTTGCGCAGGCGTTACCTGACAAAGGGGTGATCAACTTTTAGCAAAACCGGCAAAAGATCAATTCCCAGACCCAAATTCTCCATCCCTAACAGTTCCTTCTGAAATCTTTCCCCTGTGCAACGTCAAGATTCTGTCCGCATTTTGTATGGTGGACAATCGGTGGGCGACCACGATGCCGGTACGCCCTTCCATGAGTCGAACAGTGGCCTCCTGAATCAAATGCTCGGTTTGGGTATCCACACTGGACGTGGCTTCGTCCAGAATTAGGATTTCCGGGTCGCGGGCCAGGGCCCGGGCGAAAGCGATTAATTGTCTTTCTCCGCTCGAGAGCGTCCGGCCTCCTTCCGTCAAAACCGTATCCAAGCCTTCCGGGAGGTTTTGGATAAGCCTTCGAAGCCCACAACCGTCGATAATTTCTTCCAGCCGCTCATCGGACACCGGCGGATTGCCTGCGAATATATTGTTCCGCATGGTATCGGCAAAGAGAAAGACATCCTGGGTAATCAGTGCCATACCGGAGCGCAATACTGCTTTAGGCACTCTGCGCACGTCCGTACCATGGATTCGTACAAATCCCTTTCCGGGATCATAAAACCGTTCCAAGAGATGAATCAGCGTCGACTTTCCCGCTCCCGTCGTCCCAACAACAGCAACCGTCTCACCTTCCCGAACCATAAAAGAAACATCCTCAAGGACCCATTCATCACCGTAGCCAAACCAGACCCCATCGAAAGTCACGATGCCATTCGATGCCTGATCGGTCTGTTTCAAGTCGGTCCAGTTCCGGACGATTCCCTTCCGGGAAAAATCAGGCTGTTCCGAAGCCCTCTCGACCTGATGCGTGTGGGCAGATAAAGGCGGATCCGGGATTCTTTCCTCGGTATCCAGCAACTGAAAGATCCGCTCCGACGAGGCCATGGCCGACTGCATGATATTGTACTTTTCCGCAATGTCCCGAATGGGCCGAAAGAACATCCGCATGTAGGAAATAAAGGCGACCAGGACCCCCAAACTGAGGGTATCACTTAACACACGTAACCCACCGTACCAGATGACCAGTGCCACGGTGGCCGAACTGAGGATCTCGATAGCGGGCATAAAGACGGCAAAGACATTGATCTGGCGCATACCCACCAGATAATTTTCATGGTTCAGCTTTCGGAATTTTCTGTAGTTCCGCTCTTCTTGAAAAAAGAGTTGGATCACCCGGATCCCGTCTATACTTTCCTGAAGCCTGGTATTGATTTGGGCGATCTTGATACGCGCCTCTCGAAAGATGTCTCTGGCCATACGACTGAAATAGAAGGTTGTGAGAAAAACGATGGGAAGAACGGCGAAACTGATCAGGGCCAACTTCCAGTTCATGACGACCAAAACGACGGCGATGCCGACCAACAAAAAAATGTCTTTAAACACCACTGTGATAATAGACGTAAAGAAGTCATGGAGATTCTGAATATCACTGGTCACTCGGGTAACCAGGCGGCCGACGGGGTTTCGAATGAAAAAACCGATCGAAAGGCCCTGGATGTGTCCGTACAGGTCTCTTCTTAAATCGTGCATGATCGATTGGCCGGCCGACTCCATGATCATCACGTTGCCAAAACTGAGAGCAAAATGACCCACGGCCATGGCCAGAAAGATTAAGGCGATAACACCGACGCCTTCGCGATCCTCAGACCGAAGTATTTTTAGATCGGACTTTTCGAGTAACGATAAGTCCTGATAAGAAATCTGCGCAGAAGATCCATCCGTCTCAAACAGTTTCGGATATCGGTCCACCACCCGGGCCGCCTTGGGGTTTGTTTTCAGGTTAATCGTATAACGCCGCCCCGCTTCCTCTGAAATACTGCCGTCATCCGCCTCTTTAACAATATACTGGTCAATCGCCACCTTTGTTAGATATGGAAGTGCCAAATCTAGAACAGTGATGCCGCTCACCAGCAAAACGGAAATCAATACCAGTAAGCGGTAGGGGCGAACGTGGGGCAAAAGCCTTTTGAGCAACCGGGTATTGTAAGGCTTTCCCAGTTTGTCCTCTTCAAAATATCCGTAGTCTCGTCGCATTTTTCAGTTGTCAGTTGTCAGGTTTCAGGTGTCAGGTGTCAGGTTTCAGGTGTCAGGTGTCAGGTTTCAGGTGTCAGGGGTCAGGTTTCAGGTGTCAGGGGTCAGGTTTCAGGTGTCAGGTGTCAGGGGTCAGTCCTCGGTTATCAGTTATCAGTTATCAGTTATTGGTTATTAGTTCTTGGTTATCGGTACCAGGTGCACCTTGCACGGCTCACGGCTTACGGTAATTCATTCAATGTTCGGCGTTGGACGTTCAATGTTCAACGTTCGTTACCTCAACCCCTTCTCCCCCAAACCTTGAACCCGGAACCTTCTCCTTCAGCCTTCAGCCTTCAGCCTTCAGCCTATAACCCCTGAACCCTTGAACCCCTTAACCCTTTTACCCTTTTACCCTTTCATAACGCCCTTCTTCGATTTCCTGCCAATAATACATGTCTTGATAAAACCCTTTCCGGTCTTTCAGTTCTTCATGGGTTCCCATGTCCGATATTCGCCCGTTCTCCAAAACCAGAATCAAGTCCGCATCTTTTATCTGGTTGATTCTGTGAGAGACCATCACCGTGGTGCGGACACGCCATACTTCTTGAACGTGGCCGAGTATGATGGCCGCCGTATCTACATCCACCTGGCTGAGCGGATCATCCAAGATCAGCATGGGCAACGACGAAAGGAGGGCTCTCGCCAAGGCAAGGCGCTGTTTTTGTCCCCCTGACAGGGTCACGCCCCTCTCTCCAATAAGGGTGTCAAAGCCGTGGGGAAAGCTTTCTATCGTATCATACAGATGAGCGGCCCGCGTGGCCGCCACCATCTGGTCGATTGTCGCATCTTCCTTGCCAAACATGAGATTATCCCGAATGCTGCCGGAAAAAAGAAATGCATCTTGCGGAACCACTGCTATATTCGATCGGAGCCATTTCAGCGACCGCCTACGAATGTCGACACCGTCGATCATCACGCGCCCTGTCGTAACATCCAACAGCCGGGGAATCATGTGGCAAAGCGTCGTCTTTCCACTGCCGGTTGGACCGACAATACCGATTCGTTGACCGGCACTCAGGGAGAATGAGATGCCGGAAAGTACCACCGGCAAGTCCGAGTCGTATCGAAAACCGACTTCCTCGAAAACAAGATTTCCCTCCATACGCCCTGAAGGTTCCGGGTCGGCGGGGCTGACGATCTGGGGTGGTGTTTGAAGAATTTCATCGATTCTATCGAGTGATGCTCGACCCCGCTGGATCAGGTTGATCACCCATCCCATGGCCATCATGGGCCAGGTCATTAACCCCAAATAGCTGATGAAAGCGACGAAATCACCGGGGGTAATGGTCAATTCGATGGCCAACCGCCCGCCAAGGATAAGAACGATCACCACACTCACATTGGTCATAAACGTCATTCCGGGAAACAGAGACCCGGTGATACGCACCAAATGAATATTCTTTTTTACATAGTCATCGGAAATACCCGTAAGCTTTTCCATTTCTGCATCTTCACGATTGTATGCCTTGATCACCCGGATCCCGGCAAATCTCTCGCGCACCACCTCCGTCAAATCGGAAAACGATGCCTGAACGTCTTTGTAGAGACGATGCATCTTTTTGGTAATCACCCGGGTTAGTACCACGATGATGGGCATGGGCAACAATGCCAAAAGCGTCAGTGTCACATTGATGTACAACATAAAACCAATCGCCGCCACCGTGAGCACCACTGCGTCGGTAAGTGCCACCATGCCCATGCCGACAGCCATCCGGACATGCTGGACATCGTTGGTAGCACGAGCCATCAAGTCTCCGGTTTTCGCCTTATCAAAGTACCCTGCAGACAGATTTTGGATATGTTCAAAAAGCCGGTTTCGCAGTCCTTCCTCAACTCGCCTGGAAGTCCCGATAAGACACCGTCTCCATATATAACGAAAAACGCCGATGACGAGTGCTACAGCGATGACATACAAAGCATAGCGAACAAGATTGGCGCCCTTCACGCTACCGATCGTCAGGTCATCAACGGCCCACTTGATAATCCGGGGAATAAAAAGCTGAAGGATATCTACGATAAAGAGTGAAAAGAGTCCCACCAGGACCCACACTCTTTTCTCGACGAAATATGGCTTGACCAGCCGGTAGGAATTCATGAATGGATGCTAACAAAGGCTCGCAGAACAGTCAAAGTCATTTCGGGGGTGATTAGGATAAAGGCTAAAGGCTGAAGGCTGAAGGCTGAAGGCTGAAGACTGAAGGCCGAAGGGAGAAGGGTCAAGGCGTAGGGCGTAGGGCAAATCGCTGAATGTGAGATGGGAAGAGGGGTGAAGCAGAGATCTTCCTTGACCTTGAACCTTGCGCCGTTGGCCTTGTACCTTCTTCCCAATACAAAATACCTTTCGCCCAACAATTTGAACGAGCGAAGCGGTAGAACGTCTTGAACGTTTTGAACGGTTTACTGACCCCTGACCCCTGGCCCCTGGCCCCTGATTGACTTTTACCCCCGCGGTTGTTATATGTGACAAATGCAACCTGGAACTATCGTCGAATATATCGATCACAAACATATTATTACCGCCGCCGTCCTGGATCACAAAAATAAGAAGCTGCGCATGCTCACCATGCAAAACCGAGAGGTGAGCCATGGAGAAACACGGCTCGCCCATGTGAGCGAAGATCGAATCGACGTCGGACTGGCAAGGAGCCAGATCGTCGAACAGCTGCGTGGGCTGAAAGAAAAAAGAGAAACGCTGAAAACGCAGGTCAATCTAAAGGATCTCTGGGAGGTCGTACACACGGAACCGGCATGGATAGACGTAAAAACCATGGCCGAGCTCTGCTTCGATTCGGAGATCTCATCGGATCATACCTCGGCCGTTATGCGTGCCATGTTCGAAGACCGTTTCTACTTTAAGTTTGACGGCACTCGGTTCTTCCCGAACAGCCCGGAGAAGGTAGACCAGATAGCAGGACAGGTTACGGCCGAAAACAAAAAAGCCCATCTCATTTCAGAGGCGACTCGGTGGATACAACACGTAATGGAAACCGGCCAATGTGCCGTCCCCACTCATAACGAAGAAATCAAGGCAGAGATTATAGACACGCTGGTCTCTTTTTATCTTTTTGGAAAAGATAGCCCTCATCAAAAAGTCGCCAAGGAAATTATTTCCCAAAGTCCACTCGACCCCCATCAAGGTCTGTTTGACTTTTTGGTGCGCGTCGGCGTTTGGAATCCGGATGAAAATGTGACTCTTCACCGGCTCGAAATCTCCAGCACCTTTCCCGGACCGGTCCTTGAAGCCGCAAGTCACCTGATCAAACAGAAAACGGATATTCTAAGCACACAAGATCGAAAAGACTTACGGCATTTGTCCACGATTACCATAGACGGTCAAAACACCCTCGATTTTGACGACGCCATCAGCATTGAGCCGCTGCAGAGGGGATGCAAAATGTGGATACACGTAACCGACGTGTGCCATCTTCTGAAACGCGGCGATCCTGTGGATGATGAGGCGTTCGGACGCGCCAGTTCCATCTATTTGCCGGATACACGGATATCCATGTTGCCTCCCATTTTGACGGAAGATCTGTGTAGTTTGAGGCAAGGTGAAGATCGCTTTGCCATAACCGTAGTGGTGGAACTGAGCGATTCTGCGGAAGTATTGCGTTACGAGGTATTTCCAAGCATAATCCGGGTAAACCGTCAGCTCTCGTATTATGACACCAACCAGATAATAGGCCAAGATCAAGAGCTGCAGTTCATTTACGAATACGCCCAGAAATTGAATGCCCGCCGATTGGACTTAGGCGCGCTTCAGATAAATCTCCCGGAAATCAACGTGTGGATTAATGACGACAACGAAATTTCGATTACCCGCACCAACAGAGAAAGCCCCAGCCGCGTCATGGTTTCAGAAGCGATGATTCTTGCCAACTGGTTGATTGCTTCTTATTTCAAGGATCGAGGGCAACCGGCCGTATTTAGAACTCAGGCACCCCCCAGACAGCGGTTAATCGACGGGAAAGGGGGCAGCCTCTATCAAAACTGGATGCAACGAAGATTTTTGAGTCGGGTGGTCTTAACTACGGACCCGGAACCCCATGCCGGGCTGGGCCTCGATGCGTATCTCACCATCACTTCCCCGTTACGCAAGTATCTTGATCTGGTCACCCAGCGGCAGTTGTGGGGACTCCTCGGCATGGGACATCTTTACTCCGAGGACGAACTGACATTTGTCATCCAATCCGTAAGAGAACCGCTGAGCAGAATTCTGTTCCTGCAACAGGAACGGAAACGGTACTGGATATTGAAATATCTGGAAACGGCGGTAGGTAGCCGGGAAGAGGCCCTGGTGCTCGAAAAACGGCGCCAACATTACGTGTTGTTATTGACCAACTACATGATGGAAACGACCATTCCTTTGCAGGGGACAAAAGCGCTCACACCGGAGGAAACGATAACGGTGGTCATAGACCATGCCGATGCCAGGGCCGACAAGCTGACCGTGTCTATTGCGTGAATCCCGGCGTTGCAAAAGTCGAGGATGCCGCAGATGCAAATCTCAGTCTTTGCCTTCGCCTTCGACTGTCCCTTCCGCCTCTTCTTCCAATGGGTCTCCCTGGCATTCCTGAAGGACCGCGTTGGCCTCGGACACGATTTTTTTAACTTTGACATGGAGCGATTTCAGCTCTTCATCAATCTCTTCCAAGAATTCATCCGGTTGTTCCTTACCCACAGCACCTCCAATTGAGATGGCGTCGTAAAAAGCCAGTTTAAGCCGCGCCGCCGGCCTCCTGTTGACAACGAACTTGATCACCGATTTGTCAGGTAACGCCTGGCGGCGTAACCTGACCTACGCGCGACCTTCTCAAACAAGACAAGTCAAGTTGGTTGGAAGTCCAATATCTGGGTTCCAGTCTACGTCTTAGGGTTCGCGCAAAAATAACTTCACAGAATGGGCGCTCGGATTTGGTTCG